>JAQUND010000014.1:0-29269 GCA_028717785.1 Candidatus Nanoarchaeia archaeon
GTCAAGAAGCTCAAGAAATAAAAGTGGGAGATAAAATAGCTCAACTCGTAGTTTCTCAAGTATGTTTATTGTCAATTAAAGAAGTAAACACGTTAGATAATACAGAAAGAGGAAATAATGGGTTTGGATCTACAGATAATAAATAGTTTTTTATAAAGCTTTTATTTAAAGTTATCTTGTTATGAAGAAGCAAGTAAAAGCTATGCCACATATAAAAACAAAAGACGAAAGTAGTGCTGATCTATATTTTGAATTTTTAGACCCTAAAGATAGAAAAGATTTTTTCGAAGATTTGACAGGACGTGATGAGCCTGATATAAGTCTTGCTGATTTTGGAACAATAGGCGACAAAGACATAGTAAATAAAGAAATTAAGCGAATTAATATAAAAGACTTAACGAAAAATACAGAAGAGTTCATAAAACGTTTTGTAAGAGACACAAGAAAACCTAAATATGATTTCCTCGATTATGACGAAAATTCTCACAAATATGTCTTAAAACCTAAATATGATATTGAAAAAATGATTAAAGACATAACAAATCTCAATTGATTTCGCTTTTCTATAGTTTTTATTCTAGTTTCTATTTTCATAAAATAGTCTACTTTTTAATAGGAGTAACATTTATGGCTTACAATGAGATATCTGATTTAATTTTAAAAACAGCTTATGTGTTAGATCCAAGTATACATTTATGTTCTGCAAAATATCCTAAAGATTTAGGTTCTTGGGGTTTAGACGAGACAAAACTTGAAGAATTGAAGCGACATTTAAGCAAGCTTACAGTCGAATTAAAAGTTTATGATCTTAATGAAGAAGAATTTCCAAAATTTAAAGGTCAAAGTCTTGTTGAGATAGAAATTAATTCTAGTACTTCAAGTTCTAAAAAAGCTATGGATGTTTTGAAGCGTCTAAAAGCTTTTCCTTTAGAAAAATATCACATTTCTAATTTTAAAAGAAAACCCAAACAAGAAGAAGAATTTTTAAACAACAATACGATTAATGAAGAAGAATAAAATGTTATTCATTGTAAAATTTAAAAAATATTAACAAGAGAGATAATTATGATACTTGGTTTGACATCAGTTTCGAGAAGTTATGATGGTTTGCTTGTTCCTATTGCAAAGTATACTTTAACAAGAACGTTAAAAGAACAAGCACCTAAAATTGCTACGTCTTTAGACTTTGGTTCTAAACCTGATATAGAAGATTTACAAGTAGATGTATATTCTACGATGCCAGCAATAAATAATATTACAAGTATATATGACAATAAAATAATAACAGCACATGTAAAATATGGTAGTTTTTATGTAAATTGTTATGCTCAAACAAGAGAAGAATCAAAAGCATGGATTGACAATTTTGAAAACGATATGGTAAAAAGAAATCAATATCGTGGTAAATGTTTATATGCTGAGAAAGAATCCATGTTTTTTAGAGATGTTCCAAGAGTCTCTTGGGATGATGTTATTTTAACAGAAAAAGCAAAAAAAGACATAAGATTAAATTCTATCGAGTTTTTAAGTAATGAGAAATTTTCTTCTTCTGGTATTCTTAAACGTGGTATACTAATGTATGGTCCTCCTGGAACAGGTAAAACTTCTGTTGTAAAAGCTATTTTTAACGAGCTTAATAATAAAAAAGTAAGTCGTCTATATGTCACTGCAGAGTCTTTTAGATATATGCCTATCAGTAAATTGTTTGAATTTATGGCATACCTCGGCCCGACAGTATTAGCATTTGAAGACATCGATATGGTCAGCGGTAATAGAGAAGCAAATACTGCTTCAAACCTTCTTGGAGATTTACTTACAAATCTTGATGGTATGAGAAAATTTCACGAACCAATTGTAGTTATTGCATCAACAAATAAAATAGATTTAATGGATGCTGCTTTAACTAATAGACCTCAAAGATTTGATAGAAGAATAGAAATAGGTTTACCTAATAATGCTAATCTAAAAACAATGTATTTTAAACATCTTGGTAGTAATGTAAATGAAGATATTATTACGCTTTCAAAAGATTTTACAGGATCACACGTTGTTGAAACTGTAAATACTGCTAAGATTCTTGCTACAACAAGCAACAAAGAAACAATAGATTGTTTGAATGAAGCTTGTAACATCATAAGAGAGAATTTTTTTCCTGGACAAACGACAATAGAAATAAAATCTTCTATACAAAAGTATTTTTCGAAAAAAGGTTATATAAAAACATCATCTATTTTAGAAAATAATATTGAAAAAATAGTAGATAGTTTTATACCAGTCAATACAACTGTTAATAACATTATAGATACTTATATAAAACATAAATAAAAGGGTTTATTATGGACATAAAAAAAATTACTGATGACATTCTTAAAAAAGCTTCTTATATAACAGATACCCGGAAAAAAATTAACAAATTAAAAGAAATTTTAATTACAATTTCTGACTTATTAGAAGATTTAGATGAATCTGATGTTAAAAAAATAAATGATCATTTAGATCACGGGACAAATTATATCAAAGAAATCATTGATAAAGCTATTAAATAAAGGGAATATTATGGACACATCTTTAATAGTAAATTCTATTTTAAAAGAATCAAAAATAAAATCGAAAGCGAAAGGCTATGTTACAAACATAGAGAATGATACTATAAAAAACAAGTTTTTTAGAAAAGTGTTATATACAGGTAAAAACAGTCAACTTGTATTAATGTCTTTAAAACCTAAAGAAGATATTGGTATTGAAGTACACGATGTCGATCAGTTTTTTAGAATAGATTCTGGTTCTGGTAATGTTATAATAAACGGTAAAAACTACAAAATAAAAGATGGTTTTGCTTTTATAGTTCCTGCTGGAGCTGAACATAATGTTATAAATACTGGTACTGAAGATTTAAAACTTTATTCTATATATTCTCCTCCTAATCATAAAGACAAAACTATTCATAAAACAAAAGCAGATGCTATAAAAGACGAGGAAATTTTTGACGGAAAAACAACAGAATAAAAAACCCAGTTTTTTACTAGCACAAAATACAGAGATCCTACTGATGATGAACTAAAAGAAATTCATGATTTCAAATGTTCTTCAGAAGAATTATTATAAGGTTTAGGTTACTCTATTATTGGTAGAGGTATTGAAAATCAAAAAAACAAAAATATGATTCTTAATGCAATAGAACGTTTATTAATTTTGCAACCAGATAATCAACAATACAAAGATGCATTAAAAAAAGAAAAAGAATCTGAAATTTTCAAATTCAAAACAGCATCAGTTAATAAAACTTCAGATTACCCAGATCATCCCGAGCAACTTGTAGTAAGAAAAAACGAATATTTTCCTAATGGAGTAAGAGAGATTGATATCTGGAATTTTTATGATGGTATTAAAAATAAATTAATTCAAGAATTCAAAAACAAAGATTTATTTGTTGTAATGGCAATAAAACCAGGATCAGAATTATTAACAGGTAAAAAATTCAAATAGAATAATAAAAAACAATCTAATTATTTGAGAGTTTTGCAAGAAATTAATAAAACTGGGAGCATTTTATTTGAAAACGAATAAGAAAATAACTAAGATTATTAATAGCATTTTAAAAGAATCTGTAGAGAAATTAGTTCCAGCAGAAATTAAAATTACATTAGAACCAAGAAGTTTAGAAGGTTTTCAAGAAACAGTACGTCAAGTGCCTGGTTTTGGAGGTTTTGTTGATGATAACCCAATTATGACTCTTAATGTTTTAATAAATCCCAAAATAACAAACGAAAGAAAATTTAGAGATGATTTGTCTAAGAAAAATCTTAAAACAGTTAGAGTAGATGTTATGCGGACTTAATTATGAGTTATAATAAAGAAAAAATTAAGATAGGATATATAGGTGATTTTGTAATTCATGACCATGATGCTTCTCATCATCATTGGGATTTAAGACTTGAGTTCCCTGTAAATTCTTTAAAAAATTCTTTAACAGAGTTTTATAAAAAAAGAGTATGGAATAAAACAACTGAACAAGAACCTGTGTTTCCTGATAAACCTGGTGTTGTTTTAAGAAGTTGGGCTATTCCTAAACATAAATTGCCAAAGTCAAAACCATTATTAGCTACTGAAACTGAAGAACATGATATCTCGTATAAAGATTTTAAAGGCATAATACCCAAAGATAATTATGGTGCTGGAACTGTAGATATTTATGATAAAGGAAAATTCGAGATAGTTGATTTTGTCTATGACAAAAAGTATGTTATAAAATTTAATGGAAAAAAAATAAAAGGTTATTATGCTCTAATTAAAACAAATCCAAAGACATTTTTATGGACAAAAGTAAAAGATATTTCTGAATATAAAAAAAGTAATTCAAATAAAATAATTGAAGAAATAGTACAAAATCCTTTAAGAGAGAGACGTGATTATGGAAAAAAAAATGCTTCAATTATAGACTTTCCTCAAAGCTCTCTTTGTCCTCAAATTTGGAATGTAAACTCTTTTCCTCCACAAATAAAACAAGAAATACGAGAAAAAATTTTAAGTGATCTTTTTAAAGTTTTTTTAAATAACTTTAAAGAATATAAAAAATGGGTTACAAATGTTTCAATATCAGGTTCTATAACGACAAATTTATATAATTTTAAGACTGATATAGATGTCAACGTATCAATTGACTATGATTTATTCAGGAAGTATAATTTAGATGTGTCTAGACATTGCTTAGATGATCTAGAATTAAGGACGTTTATCAGGAAAAAGGTTTATATATTGAATGGAAAGAAACTTGCTAGAGACCACCCTATTAAATATTTTGTAATAGGAAAAGGAAAGCAATTAGAATCAGATTTCGTTTATGATTTGTTAAATAAAAAATGGGTTGTTCAACCAATTTTAGTAGATAGTTTATTTAATCCAGACATAGAGTTTTCTGATGCTAAATCTTTAGCTTTAAATATTATATCTAAAATAATATTAGAAATCATGTTTATAAGAACTAATATAATAGATTTATTAAGGTTGCAATCAGCTGGTAAAGATACGTCAAAAATAGAAATATTTATAAAAAAAAGTATTGAACATCTTAAATTTTTAAAAAATAAAATAAAAGAAATCAGATTAATACGTTTTAAAACTAAAAATATTAAATTGTTGAGTTATTCTTTTAGTAAAAATTGGGAGTTTTTTAATATTGTCTATAAATATATAGACAAATATGGGTTTAAAGATCCTCTAGAATTTCTTTATAAGATGCTTACTGTAGAAGAAAAAAATGTTCTTGATATTAAACGTTTAAAAGTTTCTACTATAAAACGTTGTCCTAAAAAAGATTTAACAAAAGATAGACCAAAGTCTAAACAAAACTGGTGTCTTTATGATAGTAAAGGCGAAAAACTTCTTGGTAGACATCCCTCAAAAGAAAAAGCTTTATCTCAAGAGAGAGCGATACAGATTCACAAAAAATTATAAAAACAACATAAAAACTTTTATAATAGTTAATTAAAAATAATAGTGAATTGCATAGAAGAGACAAGAAATGCTTGAATTTAATATTTTACTTACGTCATTTTTAAATGCAAGAAATTATGATTTAAACAATAAGTTTAGTGTTGCATCTTGGAAACCCAATTGGTGTACTTATAAAGAGATTTCTTGTCTTTTTCCTTATGATATAAATGGTCTTAGATTAAGACTAAGAAATTGCGAAAACTCTGTCGATCAGTATGTTAATGAATTACGTGAAGGATATTCTGACAGATGGGATCAGATAGAATCTTGGTTAGAAAGTCTTAAAACAGATGAGCAGTATATTCTTTGTTGCTGGTGTCCGCATAGTAAACCATCAAAAGAATCAATTAAAAATTTTGGTTCGTTTTTTTGTCACACGACGCTTATCGGAAAAATGATAAAAACACATAGACCCGAACTTATAGTCAAATTGGACCAAGATAGAGAACTCAAAAGTATACCGTCGACAATAGACTGGTATAAAATTCAAGTAAAAAAAATTATTTCTGGTGGTCAAACAGGAGCTGATGAAGCTGGGCTTATTGCTGGAAAATTGGTAGGGTTAGAAACTGGTGGTTGGATGCCTGCGGGATTTCGAACATCTGAAGGCAGGAAACCAGAGTTTAAAGAATTATACAATATACAAGAGCACTCTTCTTATTATTATTCTCCAAGAACTTTTAAAAATGCTAAAGAGTCTGATGGTACTGTAAGATTCGCTTCAGATTTTTCTACAGCGGGAGAAATTTGTACTTTAAAAGCAATTAACCAGTATAAGAGACCATATTTTGATGTCGATATCAATAAATCTTTGTCTGAACAAGTAATTGGTTTTAGGAGTTGGTTAAAATACAATTGTATTAAGACATTGAATGTAGCTGGAAATAGTGAAAAGAGTTCTCCTGATATAAAACAAAAAGTTGTAGTTTTTCTTCAAAAAGCATTATGTGGGTAAAAGATTTTTTCCTTGTTCTAATCTTCTTTGCAAAATAAATTCCGAAGGTTTTTGTGATGCAGGTGATATGTTAGAACTTATGTGTTCCCCAAGAGATATTTATCGGCAGTGTAAAGAAAGATATGTGGGTTCTATTATAATGGATTGTCTTAAAAACTTAATGAACAAACAAATAATTAAAGATTCTAAAGGAAATTTTTTTGAACAAACTAATCAATCGAAAAAAGTTTTTAAAATTACCAGATGATTGGTATGAAATTGTAAAAGAAGAAATAAATCGTAGTTATTTCCTTAAACTTAGAGATTTTCTTCTTTCTGAGTATTTATCAAAACATATTCGACCTTGTGCAGGTGACATATTTAAAACTTTCGAATTGTGTTCTTTTAACAATTTAAAAGTAGTTATTATTGGACAAGATCCATATCATAATCTGAATCAAGCACATGGTTTAGCTTTTTCTGTACCTATAGGTGTCAGTTTACCACCAAGTTTAATTAATATTTTTAAAGAAATTTCTAATGATGTTAATATTCAAGTACCTAATAGTGGATGTTTAGTACCATGGTCAAAACAAGGTGTTTTATTAATAAATTCATTTTTAACTGTAGAATTACATAAACCTTTATCTCATTCTAAGATAGGGTGGGAAGTTTTTACAGATTTTGTTATTCAAAAAATTTCTAAAAAAAAAGAAAATATTGTATTTTTATTGTGGGGATCTTTTGCTAAAAGTAAAGCTAGACTAATAGATTTTAATAAACATTGTGTTTTAACTTCTTGTCATCCCTCTCCTTTGTCTTCATATAAGTTTTTTGGTTGTAAACATTTTTCTAAAACAAATGAATTTTTAAAATCAAAAAATATTGAACCAATAAACTGGTCAATTTAATTTCCATTTCTATAGTTTTTATACTTATTTGTTCTAATAGACAAGTTTAATTTGTCTTATAAATTAATTAAAATTAAGAAAGGTTTTATTATGCCTACTTATGACTATAAGTGTAGACAGTGCAATAATGTACAAGAAGAGACTCATAATATAACTGAATTACCTAAAATAAGTTGTAGTATTTGTGGTAGTGAATGTGAAAAACAGTTTTCTTTAAACAAAAATTTTATTTTAAAGGGTGGTGATTGGCCAAGTCAAGGTTTTAGAATAAAAAAACAAATGACAGAAAAAAATAGTAGAATGAAGTCTAAGATGATCGAAAGAGAAAGATCAGGAGAAGGTGTAAGAAAACTATCAGATTTAAAATAATTGGAGATTAAAATGCGTTGTCCTATTTGTAATCTTGAAAAAGAAGATCATGCAAGAATTAGAATCGAAATTTTAGATAAAAAAAGCAAAGAAATAATAGAAGTTTCTTATGGAGAAATAATTTGTATTGATTGTTTGAAAAAAAGGTACAAAGATAGAACAAAAATCAGAGTGTATGTGTAGGTAAGTATGCCAATTTATGAGTATGTTTGTAAAAAATGCGGGAATAAATTCGAACAGTTTATGCATGTAAATTCTGATTTGCCAAAATGTACTGTTTGTAAAAGTGATGTTGAGCGATTAATATCGCGTTTTTCAAGCGTTGTTAAGGGTAGTGAGCACAGATTGTTAGATTGTGTTGTAGGGGAAGATGCTGACATAAGAAGAAGTTATTTAGAGAAAAGACGAAAAAGAAAACAAAATAAAATAAAGGAGTAAAAAATGTTTTTTTTAAAATCTAAAAAACTTGAAGGTGATTCACTTGTTGATGCTGTGAAGACTTTACAAAATACTGATAGTTCAAGGAAAGAAAAAAACAAATCGTTCGAAGATTTAAGGGAGACTTTTGGTGGTCTAATAGGAAAAAAAGAAAAATCTATTAGAGAAATTGCAAAAAATCAACAAGAAAGAAACGAGATAAGACACCATATAGAAAGTTCATTTCTTGAAGTTTTAATGGATGTGACACCGAAAAGTGCACCTGAAATTGTAGCTTATATTGCTAAAGCTTTTAATACGAAAATAAACAGACATTCTATAAATAATCTCTTGGGTAAAGGCGAGATTATAGAAGACATCAATAAATACAAAATTCGTTTTAAAAATGCTTTAAGAACGTTTTTTGAGAAATATCATAGAATGCCTGATTTTAATAAAGTTGATGTTGATGATTTAGAAGAAGGCTCTGATGATTTAGATAAGTTCTCTGAAATAATGAAATCAAAAAAAGAAAAAGTTTTAGAAATTTTGAAACTTTTTGGTCAAGGAACAATTAAAAGTATGTATGAAGAAGTTGCAGGTGATGAAGGCGAAAATGCTCTTATTCTTATGGATACGTTGAAAAGCAACGAACCACTACCTGATGAAGTTTTAAGAGACAAAGAAATAATGAAAATATTTTCTGAAGAATTAAAAAAATTACCAGAAAATCAGCAAAGAGTTTTAATGGAATATTATCATCCAAACGATCCTAATGCTGATGATTTGACAAATAATCAAGTTGCTGAAAAATTACAAAAAGAAGACGAATCATATACTGAAAGAAATGTTCGTCATTGGTTAGCAATAGGAAGAGAGAAACTTAGAGAAAATAATAAACTTAGAGAACTTTATACTGCAAGTACAATTCGACGTCTTGTAAAAATTGCAATGTGCAAATATAAAACTTCAGAAGATATTGTTTTTGATATTGTTGCTTCTTGTATTTAGTTGTGGCTTTAATATGTATGTTGATTTAAACAAATAAAAGGTTAATAATGTCTACAGACACTGCTTTTTCTTTAGAAGCTTGTTTTGCTGAAGCAACAAAAAATCTTATTAATGATTCTGAAGATGTTGTTGACATTATTACTTTTTGCGAACATCCTCTTTATTTAGATCAACCTTTACATCCAGTAGAAAAATTAGTTCTTAAAGTTTATTATGGTTTAGAACTAGACAGTAAAGAAAAAAGTATTAAAATAAGGTCTTTTCCTTTTGATAGAAAAGGAAAGTATTTTACTGAAGTTGAATATGTTAATTATTTAATTCAGCAAAGTAGAACAAATTTAAAAGAAATTTCAACAAGACACCTTGTCGAATTAATTTTAGTTTGTGGAAGAAGATCAGGGAAGACATTTATTGCTTCTGTAATTTCTTCTTATGAAGCATATAAACTAATTTTAAAAGTCGATCCACAAAAATATTATAAACTTCCCCAAGGGGAAGAAATAAGAATTGTCAATATTGCTAGTACTACAGAACAAGCACTTATATTGGCAAAAGCAACACAAAATAGAATTCTTAATTCAAAATGGTTTGTTCCATATATAGAAGGAAAAAACCAATCTGATATAAGATTAAGAACAAAAAGAGATCTTGAACTTTATTCACAAGAAGTAAAACTTCATGGCAAACCTCTTGATACACATGCATCAATAAAGATTCTTGCTTTACCATGTACAGCTAGAGGTATTAGAGGTGGAAGTATAATAGTTGGTATACTAGATGAAATAGCACATTTTATAGATAATGAAGGTAATAGATCTGGAGATCAGATCTATGAAGCTCTTACACCTTCTATTGCTACTTTTGGTCTTGATGGAAAAATTATATGTATTTCATCTCCTTACATAAAAGCAGGTATTTTCTATGATCTTTATTTAGATGCTATAGGTAGAGATGGAGAAGAACCAGACGAAAATAAAGTAATGTTTCAAATTCCTACTTGGGAAATGAACGAGTCTATTACTTTTGAATATCTTGAAACTGAAAAGAAAAGGAATCCTGAATCTTTTGATTCTGAATTTGGAGCTGAGTTTTCTTCTGTTGTATCTGGATTTTTCAAATATCCAGAGAGAATAGACTTGTGTATATTAAGAGATGAAGAAACACAAGTACCATTATCAAATCTTGCACATTATATTGCTGTAGATCCTTCAGCTAATCAAAATGGTTACGCTCTTGCTATGGTTCATGTAGAACAAAGAGAAAAAATAAGATTAGAAAACGGAAAAGAAAAAAGAGAAAAAAAGCATATTGTTGTATTAGATAGATGGAAAGTATGGTCGTTAAAAGATCCTGAATTTTTTGGAATGCCCTATATAGATGAAGAAGTGATACATGAATACATGAACACATTGTTTCAAAAATTTAGAGTAGTAAAAGTTGCTTTTGATCAATTCGATAGTACTTCTTTTGTTATGAAATTAAGAAAGAAACATGTTGATGCTATTAAGACACCTTTTAGCAGACATTATAATACAAAGATCTTTAAAAATTTAAGAGACATTATTTATGACGAAAGACTTGATTTATTTTATGAAGAAAAGGGTTTAAAAGAATTAAAAAATTTACAAGAGAAACGTGTTGGGAAAAAACAATTTCTTGTTGAAGCTCCTACACAAGGTGAAATAACTACTGACGATATGTGTGATGTATTAGCAAATGCTTGTTATATAGCTACATGTCATCAATCTAGTTTTGCATCAACTGGGATAATAGGTACTAATGGTTCGCAAGTTTTTTCTTGTTCTGGGAACAGAGTTACAAGTCTTCAATCATATAAAAGAAAATTAAAGCTTCATAAAACAACAACAAATTTAGAAAAAGCAAAACAATTGAAAATGTATTAATGAAACAGATAGAAGAAATTAAATCTTTAATTAATAAACTTAAATTACAATCTCAAAGTGTACAAGTAAAAATAAATAGTTTGAAAGAAGATGATGTTTCTGTTAAATATTATTTAAATAATTTAAAAAGAATGTCTTTGCAATCTTTAGACTTGTTTATAGCAATTGACAAACAAATTGGTTATTTAGAAAATCAAAAAAAAATGTTGTTGTTAAGGAATAAAAAAAGGAGATAGACATGGATTATCCATGGTTTGATAAATTTGCTATTGAAGCTGCAGAAGATACAGAACCTGATGAAGAAACAGGAACAAATGAACCTGTTAGTGTCGATGATGAGACTGAAAATGTAGAAGAACAACCTGATACAGAAATGGCTAAAGATTTAACTGAAGATACTGGTACAACAGAATCTGAGCCAGTTGTTCAAGATACTGTTGATGTAAATAATATACAAGAACAAATTGATGGCTTGAAAACACAGATAGAAGATATGCAAAAAAATTTTGATTTAGAAGATGAAGTAAAAGATCTTAAAAGACGAATAGAGAACATATCAGTACCTGATGAGACAAATACAAATGACGATATTTTTCAATCTGCATCTTTACAAATTAATTATATAAAACGTTCTATAAGAAGATTTTTTAGAGTTAAAACATCAAAATTATCTGGAAAACAACAAAAAGCAATTGAAGATTTGTTAGAACAAAAACCTTCAATGTCTTCTCAAGAAATAGCATTACAACTTTCAAAATCTATAAATGCGTCAGATCAAGATATAATTGATTTTATTAGAAATTCTGAATTTAGATTTAGACATAGAAGACACGGTGTTGAAGCATCTGTAATAGACTGGAATTTTTTGAATATCTAATGGAAAAATTAAGGTAGAAATTAAAAATGATAAAAAGAAAAAAAGTGACATCGCTTGATTCTAGCGGTATGAAAAAAGCAGGTGCTACAATAAAATTTGGAAACGATTCGAAAATAATTGATTCTGAGTTTTATCAGGGCAAACCAAGAAAGTACGATAGACGCTTGCTTAAAGTTGTAGAACAAATGTCAAAGAAAATAAATAAGACTGCAAACATTTGCGGTGGTGCAAATGTAAAAAACTCTTTACCTTCTTTTTATCATCCAGAGTTCGAACCAAGTTCTATTTTGATGCCAAGAGATTATAGAGAAATAAATGCTTGGTGTAGATATTTTTATAAATATGATCCTCTTGTAAGTACTGCTGTAGATTCACATTCAGAATTGCCTATGTCTACAATAAGAATGACATTACCACAAGGAAAAGACAAAAACAAAAATAAAAGAATCCAGAGTGAATACGAAGAAATGTGTTCTACCGAGGGTATAGATCTTTTTAATAAATTACTTCAAATTGGTGTTGAATATTATAAACTTGGAAATGTGTTTCCGTTTGCACGTTGGAGCGAAAAAAATAATAGATGGTCAAAACTTACTCTTTTAGACCCTGATTATATAGAACTTGAAAAGTTACAATTTACTGACATAATGAGAGTAGATTTAACGCCAAACGAACAAATGAAAAAGATAATTAACAATGGGCCAAGCAATCCTAAAACAGGTTCTCTTTATCAAGCAATACCTGATGATGTAAGAGAACTTGTTCAAGCAGGTAAAAAAATACCTCTTAATACAAATCCTTCTCATGGTAGTCATGTAGCACATATAGCTTACAAAATGGCAGACTATGATTTAGTTGGTACAGGTATAGTAGAACGAAATTTTAAAACATTAGTTTATAAAGATAGACTAAGACAGTCTCAAGACGCAATAGCTTCTCGTCATCTAACTCCTAAACATTTGATTTGGGCTGAATCTAGTGGTATGGCAGATTTATCACAAATAAGAGAACAAGTTGATAATGCTTTTGCTGATCCTGATTATGCTATAATAACTAATTACGAGTTACATTGGGATTTGATAGGTACAAGTCAAGGTCTTATGGGTCTTGAAGCTGAATGGGGATGGATAAATGAAGAATTACTGATAGGATTAATGGTAAATAAAAGTTTTTTACTTGGTGAAGGATCTTATGCAAATGGCCAAACTGTACTTGAAGTCATGAACCAAAAATATTCTATATACAGAGAAAGAATTGAAAGTTATATTGTCCAGTATTTGTTTTTGCCAATGGCAATGAGAAATGATTGGGCTGAATATGAAGAAGGAACTGTAAAAAAAGAAAAAAAGATTAGATGGTCATATCCTAAAATAAAATGGAATAGACTTAATTTCGTCGATGATACAGCTCATAAACAAATGCTTTCTCAAATGGTTACACAAGGTCAAATCGACATGCAGACTTGGCTTGAGTGTTTTGGTCTTGATGCAGAAACTATAAAAGAAAGAATTAAAAGATTTGAGGGTACTCCTCTTGATATTAATTACTTTACGATGATGAATGGTGCAGCTACTGAAGCAGGAAGATCTCTTGCTCCTTATATTGCTGAATTAAGAGCTAAAGAATTAGGATTTGATTATCAACCTGAAACTACAGAAATGTTTGCTTCTAAATCAGATTCTTTTTCTAAAACAGGTGAAACAAGAGATGAAAGAAGATATGATAGACAAGTTAATAAAAAGAAAAAAGAAATAGAAGATAAAATAGAAGAATTAGAAATACCATTAAAAAAAAGAATAAAACCCGAAAGAAAAGACGTTAAAAAAGTAAAATTGTTTGCTGAACCAGTTAACAAAATTGATATTCCTGATATTCCATTTATTGATGATGATAAAGCAAAAGATATAGGAAATAATATTATAAAAGAAGAAAATTCAAGAAATTCTTGGATAGACTTTATGTTGAACAATTTAAAGTTTTCTCAAAACGCAAGAAGATCTGCTTTAAATTTAGAAAACGAAATATTGTCTCTTAATGGTACGTCTAATTCAAAAACAAGAATTCAAACAATAAGGAAATATCTTCCACAAATTTTTGCTACAAAAATTAATGAAGATCTTCCAATAGTTACAAAAACAGAGAAAGCAAGTAATATGTTTTCTAATGATATTTCTAATTTAACTTTTGAAATAGAATCAAAATTAAGTAATATGAAAAATGTTAATGATGTAAAAAATACTATAAGAACATTGATAAAAAAAGAATTCGAAAAATGAGCGAGAAATTAGTACAAGAGATTATTAAAAAAAGTTTAAGAACTGTATCGAAAAAAAAGTTTAAAGATAAAGAACAATTTCTTAATGCAGTAAATAATTTTGTTTCTTCTATAAGATCTAATCTTGTGAAGTTAAAACTTATAGACTATTATTTTTCAAATGATAAGTCAAAACAACCTTATCAACATTGGAATTTAAAATTTGAAATAATTTTTGATTTAAATGATGCATACATAGATAGTAAAATATATCAAGCTGGTTCTGTATACATTTTCCCTTCTAAAAAAATATATGCAGATATCCAGAAAAAAAGTTTATCATTATTTGAATCTTATCCAATATGGAATACAGAAAACACTATTGCAACTATATCTGGTAAAGCAAGAGATTACTAAATGAATACAATATCAATAAAGAAAATAGTCAATGAAATTTTGTCTACTAAAATAGTTACTATAAACGATCTTATTGAACATGAGTTTTGTAAAATAGCAATATCAGTAGGCGAACTTATTTTTAAGACTAATCGTCGATCTATTAAATATGCTAAAGGTTGTGTTGCTACATCAAAACGAAATGATCCTAAAAATGGTAGATGGACTTTTAGAGTAAAATGTAGTCAAGGTTGGAGTAAAGGACCTTACGATGTTAGATTTAAATTATTAAAAAGCAAAACAAAAACAAAAGGAATTCTAGGAAGAGAAATAGAAATTTCTTGTAATTGTAATTCGTGGAAGTATAATGGTGCAGATTATAACGCTTTAGATAAAGATTATTCTGAAAGACAGTATTCTAATGGACAACCCCCAAACATTAGAGATCCCCAAAGAAAATTTTTAATTTGTAAACATATTGCTGCTTGTGTACCTTTATTCAAAAGGTTTATTATTCCAGAAGGTTTTAAAGATAATGTTTTACCCAAGCCTTTAAAGATGTTACCAAAACAAATTTTGCGTAAAGAACCAGAAAAAGAAATTAAACAACAACCAAAAAAAATTAAACCTGTTATTCCCAAAAGAATTAAACCTATAAAACTTAGATAATGAGGAAAAAATGGTAAAAATGTTTTTTAAAGGTTGGAGAATGCCTGTAACTATAGGACCTACTTTATTGCAGACTGGATGGTATGGAGGTCAATGGGTTAGATTTACAGGTAATTTAACTGTGGAAAAAGCTTCTGTTTCTAGTGTCGCAGGTATTTTACTGACTGGATATAAACTTGAGGATTGTGATGGTAAACCTTATGATTATAACAATATGGATGGATTACAAATTTTTAAACCATATCAATATGAAAATCAAGCGATAAATGCTTTTGGAAAAGCTACTATGGCTACAGATGATGGTCTTTATGATTTTAATTCAAATGTTTATGAAACACTTGTATACTCTTATAATCAAATTTTATATTTAAATTCTGAAGGTTTATTGACAAACGTTGATTCAGGATTTCCTTATATAGGTATTGTTGCGGGATTACCTTCAGACAATAATGGATGGTTAAGAGTTCTAGTCAGAATGTAAAAATAAAGAGAAGATTTTATATAGTTTTTATATTTTAAATCTTGTTAAATGTCTTGTAAATTTTGGAGGGTATATTTATGTCGTTTAGTAAATATGGCATGTTAAAGACAGCAAAGATTGAAGTTCTTGAAAATACTAATGATTGGGAAACAATTCGTAAACAAGCAAAAACTCTCCCAGAAGAAAAAAAAGAAGAAGAAGTAAAAGAAGCTGATTTTCAAGTAGTTGCTACAATAGATCCAGAAAAATTTGTTTATATACATACAACAATTATGGCTGGCGTAAAAACTTGTTCTAATGGTTATTGGATAACACCCGAGACAGAAAAATATATCAACGACAATCATGATGCTTGGACATGTGAAGATCTTTTAAACGATTGTAAGTCTTTCAAAAGAGCTACTACTTTTGTCGAACACGATCAAAGATTAGAGCAAGCAAAAGGAAAATGTATTGATGTTGTTGCTAGAGATATGGGTGATACTATATTGATTGATGTTCTTTTTTCTGTTGATAGACGACATAAAGATTTGGTAGCAAATATAGAAAATGGTATTATAAATGCTGTATCAATGGGTTGTACTACTGCACAAACAATTTGTAGTATTTGTGGAAATGTAGCAAGTTCTCCAGAGACTTATTGTGAACATTTAAAAAGAGGAAATAAAGGGAGTTTTTTTAAAGTAGAGGGTGCATCAAGAAAATCAGCTGAAATTTGTAAAAGTAATACTTTTTTTGATGTGTCTCTTGTAGCAAATCCTGCTTTTGCAGGTGCAATTTTCAGAAAAATACTTTCTCCAGAAGACAATAAAAAAATTCTTTCTGCATTATTAAGTTCTAAAATAGAAGCAGTTCATAAAGACAATGATATTTTATTAAAAGCAGCATCTAAAGAATGTGATGCAGTGACAGTCTCAATTAAACAAAACGGAAAAATAGAAATAATAACTCCTAAACAGTCTTTTATTTCTGAAGAAACTCTTGACAAAGAAGAAATTGAAAAAATATGTTCGTTTGTCACAAAAGCTCAAAAGCCTTTAGTTGAAAAAGTATTTGAAAAACTTTTTGGAAAAAAACAAGTCTCACACCCTATAGAAAATGAAAGTGGAAATAAAGATTTTTCTATATCTGATTCTGATTATTCTGATATTCCATATAGAGACAGATTTAAAGCTTTTGAAAATGTTAATACAGAATCACAAAATCTTCCAATATTAGATCTCAAACCTAAAGTTTATATTTTAGATATTAACCCTAAAAATTTAGACACTGTTATGTCAAGAGTTGAAGGATTTGAATGTTTAAAATGTGGTTTTAAATCTGATTTATGGAAAATAAAAGCTTCTTCTATAGATTCAGGTAAGACGACATCTTTAGAATGTCCAAGATGTTTTTATATAGCTGAAGAGACAATATATAAAGATTCTTCCAAATCAAAGTTAAAAGCTGGAGACAAAGTTAAAATAACAACAGGAAAAGGGAAAGATAAAACTGGTGAAATTATTGGCAAAAAAGGTCCTTTATTTATCATAAAATTAAAAGACAAATCTGTTGTAATGAAATTCGAAAAAGACATTAAACTATCTACTGAAAAACAAGCAAGGGTATTTATAGCTTCTCAAGATATTTTTGTAGAAAATGATGAGGGAACCTTTTGGTTTGATGAACAAGGCAATTCAGTAATAACCAAAGGGGAAAAAGTTTCTTTTGTTACTGATGTTGATAATGGCAAATATGGTCTGTTTACTACTGAAACAGGCGAAGATTTTTTTATGCCTATGTGTCATGTAAATGCTAAAGGATAAATATGTTGTTTATTTCAAATTTTTTTTCTATCAATAATTCATCGAAAAAATTAAAAAACGCTCAAGATGTTTTAGAATTATATGCTGATTTAAAAGCTTATAGATTTGAAAAAGAAGTTGCTATAGTAGAATCTTCTAAAAATAAAATTATAAAATATATTAAAAATACGTTTCCTTCAAATCCTGTTAGAGCTACTTCTGAAATCAATAAATTTTTATGTTTAAATAAGAATTCTAAATCTATATGGACATGTGGATTTAGAGACAATGAAGAAAGATGGGTATGGTATGAAGATAGCAAACCCAAAATAACAGTTTGTTTTAATGAAGCTTATAAAAATGGGACATTAGAAGACAAAGTATATTTTTATTCTGCAAGATATGGTATGGACATAATATCACGTATAAAAAAATATAATATTAATAAAATTGCTAAAGAAATAAATGGATTTATTTTAGAAAAACCTTATATAAAATTAACTTGTAATAATTGCAAAAATGAAGAAAATTATACAATAGATGATCTTGTAGATTCTAACAAGAACTCTAATTATAATTCTAATAATGTAGTATGTCAACATTGTAACAAATTAATCATATTAAAATAAAGAAATTTACGTCTTTTTTAACTAATTTTTAGGAGGAACTATGGCTTATAACTGGCATGCAAAAGTACACAAAACAGGAACTAAAGTTGCTATTTTTGATGGACTTAAGTTAGTAAAAGTAGTAGAATCATCAAAAGAAACATTTGAGCCCGCTGAAGCTCAAAAATTTGCTGAAAAAGCTATAGAACAACTTAAAGAAAAAACATCAGCGCAAATGACGTCACCAAGTGAACAACCCTCTACTACAAGTGAAGCTGAACTTCAAAATATATCTATGTCTGTTGCAACACAACAAGCAACTGGTGGAAATGAAGGAAAAGAAGTTGAAGAAAAAGGCAGCGATTTTGACAATGATGAAAATGGTGAAGACGATGAAGATGATGAAAAATTAGCAAGTGAAAATACGAATCTCAAAAAAATAGTTTCTGGTTTGAAAACTACACTTGCTAAAGAAAGAAATGAAAGAATTATTGAAAGAAAAGCAAGAAGAGGTTTGGCGATAGCAAAACAACTTGTAAACGAAGGTGTTCTTGAAGACAGTTATGAAACAATAAAAAACAAAGTTGCTGAAATAGTTAAACTTGAAGAAAGCGAAATCGAAAGACTTGAAAGAAAAATTGCTGGCGAACACGAATTTGTTTCAGTAGAAGATGCTCAAAAAGAACTTCGTAGACAATCAAGAATATCGAGAATTAATCGCCAAGCAGCTGCAGAAGCTCAAGAAGACAACGATGAAGAAGAAGCTGATAAACTAGACAGAAAAGCTGACGAAGCAGAAGCAAAAGTTGCTCACATTCAACAAGTTATTTTAGACATGTCTAAAACTGCTGAATCAGATCAAACAAATAATGAAAAACAAAAAACAGATACTACAGTAGCAACAAACAATGAAGAACAAAAAACTGCTGAAGACGAAAGTACACAACCTACTGAAAAAGAAACAACAGAACCTGAAGAAAAAACTGAAAATTCTAAACCCGATGAAGAACCTAAAGAACAAGTTGCTGAACCAGAAAAAACTTCTTCTAACGAACAATACGAAAAACTTTCTGCTTTAGCAAAAGAATATCGTACTATCGCTGCAAATCACAGAAAACTTGCTGAAGTAGCTGAATCTAATGCTGATATTGAAACAGCAGACGCTCAAGACGCTATGGGAGATGAAGCTGAAGAAAAAGCAGAAAACATTGAAGAGAAACTTGCTGAAATGAGCGCTTTAGAATCAGAAAAAAATGAAGAACCCGAAGAAAAAGCTGATGAAAATTCTTCTAATATTGAAGAACAAACAGAAGAAAACAAAGAATCAACAAAAAAAGAACCTGGAAATGTAGTTACTTCTTCAAAACACTCTGTTCTTAAAAGAGAAGATGGTGCTATAGTAGAAGAAAGCTTTGGAATCGATAAAAATGCTTCTCTTGTAGAAGAAAATGATTATTCAAACGATCCTGAAGTTGAAATCCTTTCTAAAATGTGGAGAAGCGTTCCAAAAAACGATGAATAAAAAATTTGGAGATTAATTCTCCAAATTTTTGTAAACCTTTTATAATTCTATATTTATTGGTTTTTAGATTTAATTAAGTTTTAATAGTTCAAACTAAACTAAGGAGTTGTTTCATGGCACTTAGAATCCTGATCCCGGGTGACAGAAATCCTCTGTCAACATTGGCTCCTAGCGCTTTTACTCGTCAGAATTATGGCGCTGCTGGTGCTACGTCAGACCGAATAACAGCTGACACACCGGATGGAGTCCTGGCAGGTATGGTCGCGGCCTATTCCGACAACTATGAAGTCGACATTTGTACGGCTTACAAACCTGTTGGAATTTTCCTCAACGACGCTGCTGGTTCACCGTTCGAAAATACCCCTGCTGTTGCTTCGGGTAAAATCACAGTCATGCGTTCTATGGGATCGTATGAAACTGACATTTATGAAACTCGCAATGAAGCTGATTCTGCAGATCTCGTGTATACAGCTGGCGAGCTACTCTATGTCAGCGACTTTGGTCTTCTAACATCTGAAGATCTAAGTTTAAGTTGTCCCGCTGTCGCGCGTATTTCAAAAATACCAACAGCAACAGACCCATGGCTTGGTTTTGATCTCTTAATATGATAAAGAACAAAACCAAACAAACAACAAACAAAAACAAGCAACAGTAAAAGGAGATTTTCTATGAAAATCACGACAGCAGCTGACAAAGAAAGAGCCATTGAAAAGCTCTTACTTACTCCTGAAGGTAAGATGAAGCTTGCTGCTTCGATGCAAAATCCTCTTCGTGAACGTCTTGATTACGAGGGTGTATTTCGTCGTGCAGCAGTTGTTGATCCACTACCTCAGGGTGCTATGCCTTACTATGACAGAGATGTCGACGTACCTGCTATTATCATAGGTGAAGAAGGTCAAACACCAGAAACTATTGTCAAAGGTAAAAGAATTCTTGTTCCTTTATTTGAACTCGCTTCAAACCCGAAAATACCGTTCACTCAGATCAAAGAACGTCGTTACAATCTGATTGATCGTGCACAAGACAAAGCAAAACAAGACATCCAAGCAAGCGAAGATGATCTTGGCTTTAGTGCCCTTCAAGTTGCAGCAGCTCAAATAAATCCAAACACCGGTCTTCCTTTCAACGCAGTAACTAGTGCTTCTGGAAGTCTCGACAGAGATTCTCTTGCAGATGCTTTTGCTGAAGTTGAAAAACATGACCTCCGTGTTGCACGACTATTCATGAATGCCAGAGACTACTCTGATATTCGTAAATTTGGTCGCGATCAACTTGATCCAATATCACAAAGAAGTCTGTTCAACACTGGACTAATGGCAACAATGTGGAACGCTGACATTATTGTTAGCAGAGTCGTTCCTATTGGTACAATCTTCGTTTGTACTGAAGAAAAGTTTCTAGCTGTTATGCCTCAAAAAATTGACATTACAGTCCTTCCAGCTGATGATCCTGACAACCGCCTTATTGGATGGTCAATATTCGAACAAATTGGGATTGGAGTATGGAACCCACGCGGCGTAAGCTTGATTCAAGTTACCCGTTCATAACTAGTTCTAGTTCAATGATTTAAGCCCTGTCTTGGTAACAAGATGGGGTTTTTTGTTTGTCGTTTGCACTTGCTTTCTGACAACTAAAACATCAAGGCATCACCCTTTAAAGCTGTTATCTGATTTTTTTATTATCTGGTGCAAAAAATAGTATATATTATTTCTATGCAATAAAGGAGTAATGATGAAATGTCAAATTGAAGGTTGTGATGTAATTAGAGAAGATTTGTCTCAGCATATTAGACTAGACCACAAAATGTCTATTCAAGAGTACAAATTGAG
The DNA here is from genome assembly GCA_028717785.1 of Candidatus Nanoarchaeia archaeon. The sequence goes on from JAQUND010000014.1 coordinate 21,460, forward strand.
GTTTAATGTCAAATATGTAATTGATGAAGAGAAAAGACTAAAACGAGGTGCATCAAGACGAGTAACAAATCAATTAACAAAGCAGTTCAAATGTGAAGTTTGTGGTGAAGCTTGTCTTACAAAAGAAGCTTTAGAAAAACATTACAGGACATCTAAAGATGCACAACATAGTTACGTATTATTTAATGAAACTAATATTGATGATTGGGTTCAATGTGAAATTTGTGGTCTTAAAAAAGGTAGAATTGATTTTCATTTAGTCGCAGATCATTATATGACAAAAGAAGAATATTTTCAAAAATATAATAAAGCTTATTTGAGTAAGAACTTTATTAAAAGATCGATTATTGCAGGGTCAAAAGAACATGAAAGTGAAAATTTTCTTGGTTCAAAAAACTCTTTTTATGGCAAACATCACTCAGAGATTTCTAAAAATAGTATTGGTCAAACAACAAGATTAAATAATTCAAAAAAATTTGTACACCATAACAAAGGAAAGTCTCATACAGAAGAGACACGGAAAAAGATGAGCGAAAGTCGAATGGGAAGTAAGAACCCTATGTTTGGTAAACAGCCAGATATAAAAACAGCTCATTCAATCCATGGGTACCGTAAAGATATTGGACATAGCGTACGGTCTACATTGGAAGCTAATTATGCTCGTTATCTTGTTTATAATAATGTAGAGTATGAGTTTGAGCCGAAGCCTTTCGTGGTGATGTCTGATAAGGGAGAAGAGAATTGTTGGATAGATTTTTATTTGCCGCATACTGATGAGTGGGTTGAGTTGAAGAATTATCAAGATAGAAATATAGATAAGATAGAGTTGATTATGAAGCAGTATCCATCAGTGAATCTTAGAATTTTGTATGCTGATTCAGACGAGTGGCAAGAAATTGACGAAAAGTATTCAAAGTTGTTGCCTTTGTGGGAGACGCAAGCGCAAAATCTTAGAACACATCCAGATTTGTATATAGATAATATTGAGTTACAACAAATAACAAATCAAAAAAATATTCTACCTGTTGAAAAAAGCGATCTTATAAGATTGAGTAAAGAAAATAGAGAGAAATTAAGCGAGATATTATTTGAGTATTATAGAGAGATTGGTTTTCCTAATATTCAATATTCTGAGAAAGAACTTGTTGACGATTTTTATTCTTTGAGAAAGTTTAAAATTAATGTTGTAGACAAGATGATCAATACTGGATCAATATATGGTTATAAGATGAGAGATCATTTTATTAAAGAACAGTATACTAATTTTGTAGAGCTTTTCAAAGATGATATAGTTTTGAGAAAATTAATAAGAAATAGGTTGGGACTGGATAGAAAAACACCTGAGTTTTTTACATTTAACGACAGGTTATTGATTCGAGGGTTTGAAGTTTTGTATCCTGAGGCAAGGTTTAGTAAATATAATGCTTCAATTGCTAAGTGGGTAGTCGACACGTTTTGCGAAGGTAACAACGTCTTTGATTATAGTTGCGGGTGGGGAGCAAGATTGATGGGAACAATTGCTTCTGATAAGAATTATATAGGTGTTGATACAAATTCTAAGTTAGTCGACCAATTAAATTATATGGGAAAATGGTTGTGTAATTTTAAGAAAGATTCAATTAAAGTTTTTAATATAGATGCTGCAAAATTTAAACCTGATGTAAAGATTGATCTTGCATATAGTTGTCCTCCTTATGGAATTAAAGAGAAGTATCAAGATATGACAATAAATTCTGATGATGATTGGTTTAAATATTATTTACAGCCTGTTGTTAAGAATTGTTTTGAAGTTTTAAGACATGGTGGGAAATTTGTTTGTCACATTTCAATAACATTGAGCGATTTGGTAAAGTATGAGCTTAACAAGTATTTTAAATTTGTTGACGAATTTTATGTAGCTACAAAATATTCTCCATTTGTTAAGAATGAAAGACAAAGAGTAAATGAAACTATTTTAGTGTATCAAAAAAGTTAATTATCACTATTATTGCTTTCTAACTAGTTTCTAAAAGGGAGCTTTTTTGCACTTGAGACTTTATTTAGTTTTCTACTATTTTTTATTTAGATCTATATAGACAAACAATCAGAGTATGTTTAGACAGGTTCCTAGTCATTGTATGATAAAACTAAATATTTTACTGTTTTTAAGAATGAATTAATGAAGTTATATTAGTTTATAAAAACTCGTAAGGTAAGAAAGGCTTAACAACTCGCTACATATAGTTCTTTATTGTTATAATTTCATGATGCTCGCCATAATCTAGACTGATTCTAGATAACTCTTAGTTTACCATAGACAATAACTTTTCTTAATAAAAACTCTATAAATATTCTACTGTTTTTATTAGTTTCACAATAGTAACTTGTAATATAAGAGGTTTTTGTGTTAAGAGAAGATGTCATTTTCTTTTTAAAGATAAATCCAAATCCTTCTGATGTTGACTTGCATATTTGGGCTGAAAAACATGATTATGATATACATGAAGTAGAGAATGAAATTTACAAACTTGCAACTAAATTTGTAAATTTTTTAACGGGTGGAAAAGCGAACGAATTGTCAGTTAGTGAAGAAGATGTTGATTCTAAAGAGTTGGCAAAGGGAGTTAAAGTAGAACTTGAACATACTTCTGATAAAGATGTTGCAAAACGTATAGCTCTTGATCATTTAGCAGAATCAAAAGGAGTACCATATTATTCTTTGTTAGCTGATATGGAGAAAAAATTTGAGTCTGAGCAGGAGAAATAACAATGTTTTCTATTATTGCTAAATTACATGATTATGCAGATAAATTAGACGATAAATATGATCGTCCAGATTTAGCTGAAATTTTAGATAAGATAGCTTCACAAATTGTTGCTCGTTATAGATTTAGGATAAAACGTCCGAGAAAAAGTAGAGGAACTTCTAGAACAAGAAGAAAATTGTATTATAAAACTCATCGTCAGAAGTTAAGAACAAGAATGAAGAGATATCGTTTAGTTCATAGGACTCAATTAAAAAGAAGAAGAGGGTTGCGACATTATCATAGATTTGGTTAATTTTTTAAAAATAAAGTTTGTTTCAAGAAGGAGAATATTATGGGAAAGCTAGAAAAAGAAGCTACATATCTTGACGAGATTGGTGCATGTCGTGAAGCTGTTGGTTATGATCAAGAGCAAACTGGTAAGAAGCATGAAGAAGAAGTTGCGTCTTCTAATAATTGGGAAAATGATGAAAGAGATGAAGTTGGTAAAGCTGCATTTATTTCGAATAGAAAGAAGAGGCTTGCTAATAAGCTTATGAGAATTTCAAAAGAGCTTGAAGCTCTTGGGAAAATGGAAGAGGATTATGCTTCTGGTGTTGAAGAAATGTCTGATGATGATTTTGATTATGATTTTGATGAAGACGAAGAAAAAATCGATGAGAACGATCCTATGGCTGTTGAGATGGGAACTGATGAGTGGTTAGATCCTTCTGGTAAAGAAGCTGCACATCCTTTAGAACATGGTGAAGATGATGTTGAGTATTCACCTTCAACTATGGGTGATGACGAATGGATTTCTATTGGTCCAGGAACGTTTGATGATTCAAGAGATGAAGTTGGTAAAGCTGCTTCAAAAAAAAATAGAAGCAAAAGAATATGTTGTTAATGATCCCGGGACATTAGATTTACGTGTTATATATGATTTTTGTTTAAAAAACAAAATCAAGTATGAAGAAGAAAGCGATTTTGGCGACGATAATATAACAATGTTTGCAAAAGATAAAATACAAGAGAGTTTAATCAAAAATTTTCTTAAAAAAGAAGTTTTTTAGTTATCTTGAAAAACAAAAAATTAATATTAAGGGAGATTAATTATGCTTCGTTATTTTAAGTGTAATGTTCTTGGGGGATTTAGATTAACTGATTTGAATAAGAAAGTTGCTTTAAACGAATATTTTTCTGTAGATGCTTATGTTTGTGATGCATCAAAATCTGTTAAAGCAGCTTTAAAAAGTAATTGGGCGACTGAAATTTCAGAAGAAGAATTTTTAAATAAACAAGAAAAAAAGGGTGACTTAGGAGAAAAATGTGTTTCTGTTAGTTCGACGACTAATAAACTAGTTATTAACGCTAAAGAAGTTAATAAAAAAATCGAATCTAGACAGGCAGGAAAAACTTTTAAGAAACAACCTATGCAAAAACAGAAGATTGAAGAAAAACCTTCGATTCCTAATTTTAAAGAGGTTGAAAAAAGAATTAAAGAAAGACAGCAAGATGTCACAACAAAGGGAAATGATGAAGTTTTACCGAGTCCTGTAGAAAAAGTAGTAAAAGATTTGGTAAAAGATGTTGTTGTTGAAAAATTGAGTATTCCAGATTTTAATGAGAAGAAAGAAATAAAAGACCAAGTAAGTGAAGAAATTAAAAAAAAGATAGTAAGAAAAAGCAAAAAAATAAGTAGCGAAAAAGTAAGAAAAAGTAAAAAAACAAAATAATACAAGAATGGTAGAAAAATGTCGATACAAGGCGTACAAATTATTTATAGATTAAAACAAGTTGTTCGTTTGTTTATTGACCCAAGAGAAGATGTTGATAGTTTCAATTTGTATTATTCTGATACTGAGAGCGGGACTTATTATGATTTAGGCGTTATTAGCAATAAATCTTCTGATGTTCCTGCAACAAGAGGAAAAATAGTTTTTGAATTTAATACTGAAATTTTAGAACATTGGTCTGATAGTTCAAGGAATTATATAAAACTTGCTCCTGTAGAGGGTGGTGTTGAGGGAACTTTAGAAGGTCCGTTGATTATACCGACAAGAATAGAAAGTATACACCCTAAAGAATTTTCTGTAATGTATGGATATAATAGAGACGGTGATAGGTTTTTACCAGTTTCTGTAGATGAAGCAGGAAAAGTAATTACGACTACATAGTTCGGAATAACAAAAAACGAATAATACGTTTTGTTTACCGAGAAGGAGTAATAATGTCTGCACCTGTTTTACAAATTTTATATCGTAGAGACGCTGATATATTTTTTGGCTGGGCACCTTTAAGCAAAACTGAAGCAAAAAGTTATAATATTTATTCATGTTCTTCTGCTACTGGTATTTTTACACTTTTATTATCAAATATAAGTAATACAGTTGATAAGGCATATAGAAATAAAGTATGTGCACTTATTAAAGACGCAGACATACCTATACCTGGTAATTCTCGTTATTATTTTAAACTTACATACGTGAATTTATTTGATATAGAAAGTGATATTTCTCTTTCTGTTGTTACTACAGTGTATCCTCCACATGTAAATTTCCATTATGAAGGTGAAGCTTCAGAAGCAAATAATCATAATTTTGCTTGGTCAGAGACAAACCAAAGATGGGAAAAAACTTTAATATCAGCTGATGGGAAGATAGAAGTTGTTACTAGCGAAGGTCCTTCGACAATACAATGTTTTAACAGTTACAATGAAAGTTTAGATGTCGTTTATAATGTTGAAACAACAATTTTGTCTTATACAAATAGTAAAGAATATTATTTACATAAAATAGTTTGTTCTGGTACAGCTGATGCTGTTTTTTATGTCAAAATTAATAGTTCTATTATTGAAACACTGAGAAATAGTTGGAATAATAGAAATGTGGTATTTGATTTTTCTGAGAAGTCTTTTTGTTGTAATTCAGATGATATTGTTACTGTAACTGCTCTACATAAAGAAATCAATTCCCAAGATTATAATGTAAGTTTGTTTGGTCATACTTTTTAACATATTAAGAAAAAACATGTATTCAAGTAATGTAGGTTTTAAATTCAAAGTCAGTTTTTTTCAGCGTTTTTTAAATTTTTGTTATGACAAAAATAAGGGAATAGTTTATTCTAACAATTTACAAGTTTTTGAAAAACTTAAAATATCTAAAGAAACAATTGTTGAAATTAATTTAATAGATCAAAAAAAAGAAAAAACAAAAGAAAATGTGTCAAATGAAAGCTCTAATATTCTTCAAATTTCTTTATTAGAAGAACAACAAAAAAAATTGTTAAATGAACAAGAAAAACTAATTATAGATGTTAATAAGTTATTAGAACAACATAAAGAGAACATTGACAGTCGAAAAGAAACTTCATCCGCTATAGAAGTCTTAAAAAACAGTGTAATTTTTTTAAATAAAAAAAATAAAGAATTTAAAGACTCTACAAATAATTTAGAAGCAAAATTTGATGCTATGTTAGATATACTTGCAGATATGAATGTTAATTCAAAACAATGTGTAAATATGTCTGAAACAGGTATTACATTAGAAAAAATTTGGAATTCTACTAATAATAAAGAAACAGCTGCAATATTGTCGATAATGCACATGATTAGAAAATCTATGGAAGATAAAGGTGCAAGATTTTAAGGAGAAAAAATGTCTGATTATGAACATTCTATGCCAGTAAGAATTGATTCTACATTAGATTCAGAAGATAAATCTACTTTGATAGGGTTGGAAAGTCAAACAATATATTTTTCTCAGGATGTAATGTGTATTGAAATTGCAAATAATTCTGATTACGGGACTGTTTTTTTAAATATTTCTGGTGGTGTTTCGACATTATCTTCTGGAATTCCTATTTATCCTAAACAATATTATTCTGCGAATAAAAAAATAAAAAGTGATATAGGTGTTTCTTTAATAAGTAACGAGTCTTCTTCTGACGTAAGAATCATAGGTCATTTTAATTTAGAGGCTGAAGAATAATGAGCAGTTTTTTAAGAACAAATGAACAACCTGAAGATAGTAGAGCTGTAGGAGTAATTGAAAAACCTAGTTATATAGACAATCATGATGGTAGTATTGTTGTAAGTCAAGGTGTTTTTTATTTAAGAAATAATCCTGATAATAAAGGTCCTATAGTACCCTTTGTTATACCTGAGAAAGCTTTTACACTTACTAATAAAACTATGCAATATGTTGTTGCTTATTATAATAGCGGGAATCCAGAATATCAGCTTATAACATATCCAGAACGATATAATTACAGCAATAATGCCCCAGCATTTGTTTTTTGGAGAGTTGATAATGAAATCTATTCCATAGATTATGATCAAATAGGCTATGGAATGATTAATAAAGTTAATTCTGCTTTATCTATTACAGAACCATATAGATTGAAACACAATGATTTCACTTCATTGATAGTAACTGAGACAGAGACTCCTAATCCAAGAACTGTTGTAGTTTCTGGGGGCGATATTTTCGCTCTTTATTGTCCTTTAATATTAAATGACTTTAATTCTTCTGTTGACAGATTAACATTATATTATCATGTTGGGGGAGTTTGGCAACAAATGGATACTCCTCAATATAATAACACACAATATGATGATGGAACAAATTTACAAACTATAAATGATAATTATTATTCTGTAAGATGGTTTTTTCGAAGTATAAGTGTTGAAAAACATGTTTTTTATATATTGGGAACTAATGAATACGAACAAATAGATGATGCAAAAAAAGAAACATTATCGATAAATTTACCTTATGTTTTGCAATTTCATTGTAAACTTGTAGGAAGATCAATTATTCAATATAATGCTACAAGTGGATTAATGGAATCTACACTAAGAGCTGTTTTTTCAAGTGGTTCAATGGGCGAAACGGGTCTTCAGGGTGATACAGGATTAGAAGGTCTTCAAGGTGATACAGGGGTTCAAGGTCATCAAGGTGATACAGGATTAGAGGGTCTTCAAGGTAATACAGGATTAGAAGGTCTTCAAGGTGATACAGGGGTTCAAGGTCTTCAAGGTGATACAGGATTAGAGGGTCTTCAAGGTAATACAGGTTTAGAAGGTC
>JAQUND010000014.1:29369-34700 GCA_028717785.1 Candidatus Nanoarchaeia archaeon
TTAGAAGGTCTTCAAGGTGATACAGGGGTTCAAGGTCTTCAAGGTGATACAGGATTAGAGGGTCTTCAAGGTAATACAGGTTTAGAAGGTCCTCAAGGTGACACTGGACTTCAAGGTCTTCAGGGTGATACAGGTTTAGAAGGTCCTCAAGGCGAAACTGGACTTCAAGGACTTCAGGGTGATACAGGATTAGAAGGTCTTCAAGGTGATACAGGGGTTCAAGGTCTTCAAGGTGATACAGGATTAGAAGGTATTCAAGGTGATACAGGATTAGAAGGTCTTCAAGGCGAAACAGGTTTAGAAGGGATTCAGGGTGATACAGGTTTAGAAGGTGTTCAAGGTGAAACAGGATTAGAAGGTCTTCAAGGCGAAACAGGTTTAGAAGGTGCAGAAGGTGAGACTGGAGTTCAAGGAGTCACAGGTATTGCAGGGTTAAACGTGACATCGGGAACAAGTGCACCACCTGACCCATCTGGGTATCCAGAAAATGCAATTTATATTCAATATGTTCCATATTCATGAAAGTTTGTTATGCCTTCAAGTAGAACTAGTACAAGTCTAAAAGCTAGTGGCGAGTGTTGGACATGGGGATATGGTCAAAACTTAGGAAATAATACAATAACAAATGCAAATTCACCTGTACAAATAGTTGGAGGACATTATTTTATTCAAACTGATGGTTCTTTTTCTCATAGTATGGGAGTAAAAGATAATGGGACAACTTGGGCTTGGGGAACTAATAGTTATGGCGAATTAGGTCTAAATAATATAATAAATTATAGTTCACCCGTACAAGTTGTGGGAAATCATTCTTTTATAGAAGTTTTTTGTGGATATCAATGTTCTATAGGGTTAAAAAATAATGGTCAAGTTTGGTGTTGGGGTAGAAATAATTATGGCCAAATGGGAAATACTCAATATGGTAATAGTTATAGTTCACCTGTACAAGTTGTTGGTAATCATTCATTTGTAAGAATTTTTGGTGCTTCTGAGAGTTTTTTTGGAATTAAAAATAATTGTCAAGTATGGGGATGGGGTAGAAATCAGAATGGACAGTTAGGAGTTAATAATACTGGTGATCAAGTTTCACCAGTACAAATAGTTGGAAATCATTCTTTTGTAGAAGTAAAACATAGTGGTTATAATGGTATAGGTTTAAAACAAAATGGACAAGTTTGGTGTTGGGGTCAGAACTCATGGGGACAAATTGGAGATAATACAACAATAGCAAGAATTTCACCGGTACAAGTTGTTGGTAATCATTCTTTTGTTTCTATAGCCACAGATTATTATGGAACAACTTATGGTTTAAAGAGTAATGGACAAGTTTGGTCTTGGGGTGTTAACAGTTATGGTTCTCTTGGTGTTGGCGTATTTGTAACAAATTATAGTTCTCCAGTACAAGTTGTTGGAAATCATTCTTTTATAGATATATATACGGGTTCTGCAACTGCTATAGGTTTAAAATCTAATGGTTCTGTGTGGATGTGGGGTAGAAATGATTATGGTCAATGTGGAACGGGTATTATCGGAAATTCGTATAATTCTCCTGTACAAGTTATAGGTAATCATAGTTTTACAAAACTTATGACAGGTATGTCTATTAAGACAAACGTCTCTGGTGTATGGAGAAAAAGACCTACTGTGTTCGTTAATATTTCTGGGTCATGGATGCGAGTTTCTAACATTTATACGAAACAAAGTGGTGTGTGGAATAAAACTGATGCACATGGTAAATAGGAGGTAATATGTCAACAAAATCTGATCTGTTATCAGAAATTGCAAGTTTTTATGATTATATAGGTACAGAATTTGAAGTTGTTTCTTCTGATTATCATGTCCCTTTGTTTATTAAAAATTATAGTGTTATAGTGTATGAAACAGGTTTGTCTGAATATAATAAAAAACCTGTTTTAAGAAGTAAATATGTTGATTTTATTGTTTATAACGAGGGTGAAGTTGATGAAGCTGCATATTATTCTGAAAATGAATTAAAAAACGATGTTGATTCTGATGTTACAGGTGATAATTCTTTAGCATCAATTCACAAAATGTATATTTCTGAATCTATAAGAGGAAGAGTTCAAGCTGCTGTTGCAAAATCTGCTCAAGATGTTCTTAATGAATCAATACCTTTTTCATTATTAACATCAGATGCTAATACTGGTCAAAAAAACATTGAGGTTGCAAGTGGTTCTGTTTTTTGGATAGGAAAAACATTGTTTCTTTATGATTCAGTTAATAGTGAAGAAGTCACAATTGCGAATATAAATTCTAACATTCTTACTATGACGCAAGATCTTACTAATTCTTATACTGTTAGTAATGGTGCAACAGCGAGATTTTTGAATAATAATGAAAGATTACAATGGGCTGCTAATGCTTTATCTAATCCAGATGCATATACTGCTGCTATGACAAGTCTTGTTTCTTTAAATCCCACAATTCAAACATCAGGAGGCTTAGCTTCAGATAATGACATAATATTTGTAGTAAATAGTTATATAAATAAAGTTGCAATAGCTAGTTATGTGTAAAGATAAAATGAAAAAAGCAATAGTTACTATTTGTATAAATAATGAATTTAAAAATATTTCTGAGTTTACTCATTCTACATTAAAACATTATGCAAGTTGTTTGAATTGTGATTTTATAAATATTGATTCTTGTAAAACAACACCTCACTGGGAAAAGTTTACTATATATGAATTATTAAATAAATATGACAGGATAATTTATTTTGATACTGATTTAATAGTTCGTGATGATTGTCCAGATTTATTTGAGTTAGTACCATATAATCAAATTGGTGCTTTTAATGAAGCAAAATTTGTTCAAAGAGAATATTCTCTTATAGAAACAGCAAAAGCATATAATATTGATCTCTCAAAAATTAATTGGAATGGGAAATATTATAATACTGGTGTTATTGTAATAAGCAAGTGTCATAAATATATTTTCGAAAGACCAAGTAAAGAGGTTTCCAATTTTTACGAACAAGGATATTTTAATTTAAAAATTTCATTAGAAGAATCATATAGGATTAAAGAAAAACAACTAATGTTTGATTTGTCATATAAATTTAATAGAATGACTTGTTTAGATTTTAGTGGAGAAGTCAGACATGCTTCTTATATCATACATTATGCTGGGTATCATTATTTTACTCAGCCAGGTGAAATTCTCAATATAATAAAAAACGATTTAGAAATATGGAATAATGACAAACCAGAATATTTATATAGAAGAAAAATTATTATAATAGTTTCTGGTGGTATGGGTGATCAAGTCGATGCTGAACCTACAATAAGATATATTAAAAAAGTTTATAAAGATAATACAGAGATAATAATAACAACACATTGGCCAAGACTATTTGAGCATTTAGGTTTTCCTGTCTACGAACATCGTGAATTTGTTCCAAGTAAATTTCTACCTTTTTACGAAATGAAAACGTTTCCAGACCCCACTACAATAACTTATTCTGTAGTTTCGAATTTACTTTGTCACACTATTGATTATTGTTCTATTTCTGCATTACAAAGGACTTTGCCTCTATCAGAAAAAATAATAAAAATTTCTACAACAGAATATGATGACAAAGAACTTGATAAAATTTTAGATGGATTTGATTTAAAAAAATCTGTATTAATACACCCAGGTAGACATTGGAAAAGTAAAACTTTCCCAAGAAATTGGTGGCAAGAAATAATAAATAAAATAACACAAGAAGTACCTGTCTGTCTTATAGGCACTGATGATAATGAAAACAGGGGCGCATATCAATTAAATTTACCTGAAAATTGTAAAAATTTAATTGATAGAACTTCTATAGGGACGCTTATTTCTGCGATTTCAAGATCACCTGTTTTAGTATCTAACGATTCAGCACCTATTCATATTGCTGGAGGATTTGATAATTGGATTATTTTAATACCAACATGCAAACATCCAGAACATGTTTTACCATTTAGAAAATCTTCTGATGGAAGTATTTCTAATTCTTATAAATCAGACGCATTATATAAAAAATTAACTCTAGATGACTGTGACCAGAGACCAACTACTTGGATTGAAGGCGGTGCAACTGCAGAAAATATTAATAGTCTTTGGGAAAACTATCTACCCGATATAAACGAAATTTGTGATACAATTCTTTTACGTTATAAACAAAATATATAAGTTGCACTCTTCACTGCACATTGTCAAACTATTTTATCTTGTTTTTATAAGTTTTTTAACTTAAAAATGTTTTGTATATGAGGTAAAAAATGTCTTATAATGAACGTATTATAGATACAACATTAAATCAAACAATTTTAAATCTTTCTGCATATTTACTTAATTCTACAGATACTATACGCATACCAAACAATTCTACAATTACACAAGATGTTATAGTTGCAAAAACATGTTCTTTACTTTTTTTAAATGGCTCGAAATTAATCCACAATATTTATTCTATAACTTTTAATGGATCAATTATTGGTGATCCAATGTGGAAAATTTTTGAAGGCACAGGAACTGTTATTTTCAATCCAGGTTCTGTTCAATATGTTAGACCAGAATGGTGGGGTGTTGATTATACGTTAGATTGTACTGATTCATTACAAAAAGCAATAAATTCTGTGTCTGCAGGAGGTACTGTTCTTCTTTCAGCACCAAATTATGTTGCAACAGGCCCCTTGACTAATAATGCAAATGTTATTATCATCAATAATAGTAACTTTGATATTTTTGATTTATTAGCACCAGAGACTTTCAGTAAAAAAGTGCAAATTGGTGGCTCTTTTGAATCAAGCACGTCAAATTTTTCTCTTGGTGCATCAATTCCTAAATTAACAAATTTAATTACTGAAGGTTTTGTAAAAACTTCTGGAGAAGACGGGACTTTAATAATAGATCCTTCACCCGGTGGATTTGGTGAAACAGGAGTTCAGGGTGAAACAGGTTTAGAAGGACTTCAGGGTGATACAGGTTTAGAAGGTCCTCAGGGTGAAACAGGTGTTCAAGGTCTTCAAGGCGAAACGGGATTAGAAGGTCTTCAAGGTGAAACAGGTGTTCAAGGACTTCAGGGTGAAACAGGCGTTCAGGGTGAAACAGGTTTAGAAGGTCCTCAGGGTGATACAGGTGTTCAAGGTCTTCAAGGTCTTCAAGGTGATACAGGTCTTCAAGGCGAAACGGGATTAGAAGGTCTTCAAGGTGATACTGGTGTTCAAGGTGAAAGAGGATTAGAAGGTCTTCAAGGTGATACAGGTCTTCAAGGTGAAACAGGTTGAGAAGGACTTCAGGGTGATACAGGTTTAGAAGGTCCTCAGGGTGATACAGGTG
>JAQUND010000015.1:0-11980 GCA_028717785.1 Candidatus Nanoarchaeia archaeon
TATCTGTTGCGGAATATGCCAATGGGGCGAATGCGGGAATGGCATTTTACACTGTCGATAGCTCGTCTGCTCCATATATAAAAGAGCGTGTCAGAATTGATCGTGGCGGCAACGTCGGAATTGGAACGACGACACCAGAAGTAGAACTTCACGTCAACGGAACGATCCGGTCTGACAATCTTACTGCATCAATGGTTGTAGTAACCGACGAAAGCAAGAACCTTGTATCAGGAACAAGCGAGAATGTTACAGTAACTCTTCAAAATGCATTAGGAATTACGCGAGCTACGGGAACAGCTAATATTCGTAAGTTTGGCGGTCAATGTATTATCTCAATTCCACAACTGAAGGGAAGCACTACAAACGGTTATCCAATTTTTCTTGTTTTTCCTGAAGGAACTTTACCAGCACCAGTATTAGATAATGTGTTCATACCAGCATCTGTTGTAATAAATAATGTTATATCTGTTGGGCAAGTGTTTATCACTGACAGTACATCAACGCAAATGCCGATTAAAAGTTCAACATTTGGAGATTTGACAGAACAATATGATGGTATTGGTCCTACAGTTATACAATATTCGTATTAATTAAGCGTATGGATATATTATAAAAACATTTACAAGAATCTAATAATGAGTGAAGAAGATACAAAAGTAGAAGACTTAATCAAAGCTTTTATTAAGTGAGATTCATTACATAAATAAAATAACATTAACAACAGGGAGTAATGATGATTAAAAAAATTCTATTGTAATAGCATATTATGTGATAGTAATAGTAATTGCTTGTTCTACAATTATAGGTGGAACCTATGCTTATGTAAATAAGAGGGTAGAAATTACTGTAGCTGAATGTATAAAGAAAGATCCTGTTATAATTCAACTTAATGATATTAATGTGAAGTTAAATGATATACAAGAGACAATAGAAGATATTAAACTTACTTTAGCTATTGTGCATCAAGACGATCCAAAATATAAAAAAGCAGAAATAATAACAAAATCAATAAAATAAATATTAATTTAGTGTCTTAGTTTTTTTATATATAATTATTAAGTAAGATAAATTAAATAACTTGTAGAGAAATTATGAAATTTGGTGCTGTTTATTGTTTGTATGAAGATTATGAATTTTTAGAGATGTCATTATCATCAATAAAAGATAAATTAGATAAAATAATTTTTCTTGTTTCTGATATTCCTTGGAATGGAAAACCCTCAAATAATAATGATCTACTAGAAAAATTAAATTGTCTTTGCAAAAAAAATTCTAATTTTGAACTTATTAAAGATCATTGGGCAAATGAAGTAGATCAACGCAATTTTGCATTAAAATATTTTTACAAAAACAATTTTGATTATTGTTTTATAATAGACTCTGATGAAATTTATCATGATTATCATTTCGAAAATATAAAGTCTTTTATTTTAAAAAACCCAAATATTTCAGCGTTTCATATAGAGTGGAATACTTATTGGAAAAAACAATATTATGTTGTGTACCCAAGAGAAACTTTTACTCCTGTGATTGCTGTAAAAGTAGATAGTTTTCAATTTACACATATTAGACAAGGTATTACAAGTATACTCAGGACAGAAAGTTTTGTTTTTAATACAAAAGAAAGATATAATGGTATATTAATACCTAATAATTTAGCTATATGTTTCCATCTTTCTTATGCTAGAACTAATGAACGTATAGAAAGAAAGTTGGAGACAAGTTCACATACAAAAGAATTTTATAAAAACTGGTATGATGATGTTTGGCTTAAGTGGAAACCCGAAAATAAAAATTTGCATCCAGTAACACCTTCACAATACAAACAAGCAATACAAGAGAATTTTTTAGTTTTTCCAAACCAACTTAAAAAATTCATTAAAAAAGAAAGATTTGAAAACAATAAATGTTCTATAATAATATTAAATTGGAATTCTTATAATTTGTTGATTAATTGTTTAAATCTAATTTTAGAAAACACAATTAGTTTTAATGAAATTATAATAATAGATAATGGTTCTGATAATCTTCCAGAAGATTTTGTTTGTTTATTAAAGTCAAATTATAATATTGACAAAGTTGTTTTAAATAAAGTTAATTTGGGTTTTGCAGCTGGAGTAAACCAGGGTATAAAGATAGCTAATGAAGAGAATGACATTTGTTTATTGAATGTCGATGCTGAACCTCAAAAAAACTGGTTATCAGAACTATATAACACTTTAATTAATAACGATACTTGTGGTATTGCAGGGTCATTAGGTAATGAAATAGAAAATGGATATCAGAATGAAAATTTTGTTAAAGAAGACACTAAAGTTTTTAATTTACATTTTTATTGTGTACTTGTATTAAGAGATTTAATAAATAAAATAGGTTTTTTAGATGAAGTGTTTGGATTGGGTTCTTATGAAGATAATGATTTTTGTATAAGATCTATGTTGGCAGGTTATCAGTGTTGGATTTCAGCTAAAAGTTTAGTAAGACATAAAGCGCATCAGGTATTTAAAATAAATAATGTCGACAATAAGAAATTAGAAGAAAAAAATAAAGCTTTATTAGAAAACAAATTGATAGAAGCTTTCTATAAGATGGGTTCTTCAATAGATTTGATTTTTTCTCTTCCTGAATTATCGAGAAAATGTAGACTTGTCATAAAAAATTAAGATAATGAATAAGAAATTAACATTAGGTTTAGCAATGATTGTTAGAGATTGTGAAAAATCTTTAATGAAATGTCTTTCAAGTTGTCATGATTTGTTCGATGAAATAGTGATAGTAGATACAGGTTCTATAGATAAGACAAAATCAATAGCTTTACAATTTACAAATAAAGTTTATGATTTTAAATGGATAAATGATTTTTCTGCAGCAAGAAATTTTTCTTTTAGTTTAATGACTACTGATTTTATCATGTGGCTTGACGATGACGATGAAATATTACCAGAAGATTGCCGGAAAATAAAAAATATCGATTTTGAAAATAAAGAGATAATTATTTGTATTTATCATTATTCGTATGATGAATTCGGGTCACCTAATTGTATTTTAGAAAGAGAACGTATAGTTAAGCGCTCTTTAAATTTAAAGTGGAAGAAACCTATACATGAACATTTGCCTTTAAATAATTGTAAAATTTCAAGAGAAGACATTGTAGTTAGACATAATAAAAAAAGCGTGAATTTAGAGAGAAATTTAGAGATATTAGAAAAAATAATAAAAACAGATAAAGAACCAAGAAATTTTTATTATCTTGGTAGAGAGCTTACTCGAGTTGGAAGAATAGAAGAAGCACTAATAAATTTAGAAATTTTTGTAAAAACTAACGGCTGGTACGAAGATATTTTTTCAGCATATTATATTATAGCAAAAAATTATCTTTTATTGAAACAAGAAGAAAAATTTTTTGAAAATATATATAAGTCTATAAATATAGAGCCAAGAAGATCAGAACCGTATTATGAATTAGGAAGTTATAGTTTTAGTAAAAAACAATGGAATAAAGCTATTTTTTGGTTTGAATTATGTTTAAATATAAAAAGACCCAAAGAATTAATGTCTACATATTTTTCACAGTATTATACATGGAAACCTGCATTGTCTTTATGTCTTTGTTATAACAAAATCGGGAATTTACAAAAAGCACATGAATATAATGAATTGTTTTTGAAATTTCGTCCAAGTGACTCAAGGGGACATCATAATAGGTCTATTCTAAAAAATAGTTATTTAAGAGAGGGCCTTGGAAAAAAACTGAACTTGGGTTGTGGAAATAAAAGAATCGAGGGATATATTAATGCAGATATAGTTAATATACCTGAAGTTGATGAAGTGTTTAACATGAAAGAAATTCCCTATAAAGATAATTCAATTTCTGAAATTAGTACAGAGCATAGTCTTGAACATTTATCATTTGAAGATAGCAGACAAGCGATAAAAGAGATCTTTAGAGTTCTTGAACCGGGCGGTATTTTAAAGTTATTTATTCCTGATTTAGAATTTTGTTGCAAAGGATACCTTGAAGGCGATAATCATCGAAGAATTAATGGGTTTCCAGAAAAAGAGTGGTATTCTAAATGTTTATATGGTATTCAGAGACATGAAAATGGTAGCGATGCAAAGCATCAATTTCATTTAAGTGGTTATTCAATGAATGAAATTAAAAAAGAACTTGAACAACAAGGGTTTATAATAGATTATTGTGAAAGATATTAAAAATAGTTATGGGACACCTTCAATTGCTATAAGAGCAATAAAGCCTGTTTCTAAAATAAAAATAGGTTGGGTTAATCCTGTTAATTATGAAAGTGCTCAGACAAGAATTAGAGTTTTAAATGTCAATAAATTTCTTAGATCAAAAGGATATTATTCAGATATAGTTACTTTTGGAGATATAATAAATAAAAGCTTTAATATTGCAATAGTAGGAAAAGTATTTAACGAGTATGTTTATAAAGAAATTTTAAATTTAAAAGATAAAAATAAAATAGTTTATTGCGACTTGTGCGAGTCTATTTTTGATTTCTCTTGGGTAAAAGAAATAATTAGTATTTGTGATCTTGTTATTTGTTGTTCTTATGAATTAGAGAAGTTAACTAGACAATTTAACAGTAGAACAATGGTAATAGAAGATGCTTTTGAAGAATAGTTTAAATAAAAAATTTATATTGGAGGTAAAATGAATAATCGTGAAGTGTTTGTCGAAAAGCTTAATGAGTGTGGTGAAGTTAAATATGAAATGTCCGAGATTCATAGCAGAATTGCTGGAAAATTAAAACATGTCTACCAGTTAGTTTTTAAAAGAGAAAAGCGCGACTTTTTAGCTTTAAAAAATATGATGTATTTTAAAGGAGGTATTGCTTCTCCAGATTCAAGACCAAAACTTCATGAAATTCTTGACTCGTTTATTAATTTAGCAAATCATTACAATTTTTTAGGCGATGATGAACTTAAAGAATATTTAAAGACACATGGTATCGAGATAAACATTGTTCAACCTTCTATTGAAGACGGTCCTGTTTCTGTATCTAAAGAAGAAACAAAAAATTTTGAAAGATCATGGAAGTTCTCTATGAACAATGAGTCTATTCCCGGTACAAAAAAAGAAGTTTTAAATTCTATACTTGATAGAGCTATAAGCATTCAGAAAACTATAGAAGACAAGAAAAGTGAGATAGAAAAAAGCGCAGAAGATGTTGATATAGAATGTCAAATCAAGAAACCGTTTTTTATGAAAGCTATTTCAATAAAAGTACAAGAACTTAAAAAACGATCTGTCGATAACGAATTAAAAAAAGTCGAGGATAATATCGCTGCTTCACAAGATATTATATCTGTTTTTGATTCTATAAAAGAAGAATCAGAATAGTTACGTTAAGTAAATAGAAAATGAGAACTGCATATTTTTTTGGATATGGAGGATCAACAAAAGCTTTAGATCCTTTAAAACCTATAATAGAAGAATCAGGTTATAAACTTGTAACAATTCATGAATGGTCAAACTCAGACATAAAATGGAACAGATCTACTTGGTTAAATGAATTAAAAAAAGCTGATATTATAATTATTCCTACTAATTATAAAGACCAACCATGTAAAAGTAACAACAGGTTATCTCAAGCACTTTCACTTGGTAAACCAGTTATTTGTTCTCCATTAGATGCTTATGTTAGAATCCATAACGAAAACTATGGGTGTTGTTTAATTGCTGATACTAAAGAAGAATGGAAACAATGTTTAGAAAAACTTAAAAACGAAGATTTTTGTAAAGAAATATCAGATAAAGCTTTAATAGCATCTAAAAAATATTCAATAGAAGAAATTGGAAAAAAATGGATTTCTATTTTTAATAATTCAGATTGTCTTGATATAATTATTCCTTCATACAATAATGTTGAATATTTGAAGCTATGTTTAGAGTCTATAGAAAGAAATACAAGAAATTATAAAATTATAATTTCTGATGCTGGTAGTGATTTAACAACTTGGGAGTTTTATAAAACTCTTAAAGACGTAAAGTTACTTGGTGAACAAGATAAAAGGCTAAGTTTTTCTCAAGCTTGCAATGCTGGTATTTTACAATCTACTTCTGAATATTTTGTCCTTTTAAATTCAGACACTATTGTTTCAAAAAATTGGGCTGTTAATCTTCTTAAAAAAATGAGAGCTGATCAGAATTTGGCTGTATGTGGTGTTCTTTCAAATTGTGATAGATTTTGGACTCATAATATACCTGGCAAACCAACATATCCAATGAATTTACCAGATCTAGACCTTGTGCCTGGGATGAAAATGTGTCAACTAGAAGACAGACTAGAAGACCTATATAGCTTCATGGATAATTCAAATAAAGTTCATACTGGGACTCTCGTTGAACAAGAATGGGTTGCGTTTTATGCAACAATATTTAATAGAAAAATTTTTAACGAGATTGGATTTTTGGATCCACAATTTGTTAATGGTTGCGAAGATTTAGATTTTTGTATTAGAATAAAGAAAATGGGATATAAGATAGCTCAAGCAATTGATAGTTTTATTTTTCATTTTGGCGGGATTTCTAGAAAATATTATAAAGATGAGTGTTATCATAACATTCTAATGAAATGAAAGCATTATACATGTCTCAATATGAATTAGAAGATCAACAAAACCATGCTTATTTAAAAGAAAAATATGATAAAAAAACAATTGTATTTTATTCTGGTCCAAGCTTTGAAAAATGGAATTATAATTCATGCGAAACTAAAGGGATTGGTGGTTCTGAAACTTGGGCGATAAAATTATCAGAAGAATTTGCGAAATTAGGATACAGAGTTTTAAATTTTGCTGATTGTTCTATTGAGGGAAAGTTTAATGGCGTGAATTGGATTCATTATTCAAAACTTCATGATTATATTGAATATAATTATTTTGATTGTTTTATTAGCTCAAGAACAACAGAACCTTTTAAATTAAAAATTCGTTCAGATAAAAAATTAGTTATTTGCCACGATATCTGGTTAAACAAAAATAAAATAGTACCATACCAAGAAAAGGTCGATAAATTCTTGTGTTTAAGCGATTGGCACAGGCAATTTGTTTGTAATCACCATGGTTTTCCATTAGATAAAGTTTTGATTGTGTCTAACGGTATCGATATTACTCGATACAAACAAGAAGTTGAAAGACAGCCTTATCGTTTAATTTGGAGTTCTAGTTTAGATAGAGGTCTTGATACACTTCTTTATTTATTTGATTTTGTTAAAGTAAATATACCAGAATTAGAACTTCATATATTTTATGGAATAGATAATTGGGAAAAAACTGTTGTTTACAAACCTGCTGAAAAACAAAAGATAGAAAATATTAAAAGAGCTATGAATAAACCTGGGGTTTTTTATCATGGTAGAGTAGGTCAAGATAGACTTGCAGAAGAACAACTTAAAAGCTCTTTATGGTGTTATCCTACAACATTTACAGAAACATGGTGTATAACAGCGATAGAGATGATGGCTGCTGGAGTTCCAATAATTTGTTCTAATCTTGCTGCTCTTACAACAACGGTTGGTGATTGTGGTATTTTAATAGGTAATGGGAATATTAATCAAGCATTGACTAGAGATTGTAGAATTCAATTTGCGCATAAAATTATTGAGATTTTAAAAAATAAAGAAATATGGAAATATTGGTCAGTGAAAGGTAAAGAAAGAGCAAAACAATTTACTTGGAAGAATGCTGCAAATGATTTTATAAAGAAAATTGGACTTTAGAAATAGTTTCATTTTGTATTTTTTTATACTTTAACTCATTAGATATTAAAACTCTCAATTATATAGTTTTTTATATTTTATATAGTTTTTATCATTTTTAATTTTTTATATGTTTTTAATGTATACAACATGTTTTTGAAAATAATTAATTAAAAAAGAGATTATAATGATAAAAACAAGCGATTTGTATTTTGCAGCTTATTTACAATGTATGGGTTGTTCTATTGTTGGTGCTGTAAAAGAGAGTTCTAAATATCTTTTTACTTTTGAAGATAAAGAAAAAAGAGAAAATCTCAAAGATAATTATTTTAATGAAAGTAAAGAAAGTTTGATACCAGCTTTAAAATATGCAAATGCTATTAGAAGTCTAAAAACATTTGTTTATGTAAATAATTAAAATAACAATCATGAACAAACAATCTTTTAATAAAGAAAATCCTGTCGATTTATTTTCGCAATTAATAAAAGTTCTTTCAAAACAAAAAGAACACAACAATATTGACAGTTTAATCGACAAAATTAGAGCATTAAGCTCAGATGTTTTTAAAGAGTTAAACAAAAATAGTAATTTTTCTATAATTGACGAACTTCTAAAAGAAGCGAAATATAAAAGATTTTTCTCTATAGAACCAGACATTAATGGTACTTTGTCTAAGATACAAAGAGGTGGGTTTAAAATAGAATTATCAGGTAATATAGAAAAAATTAACAATCCTGATGAGATTATTGAAGTTTTAAGAAATGCTTGGAAAAAATTACAATAAAAACATTTATGATTACAGACTAAGATGAAATACGAAGCAAAAATTATTGAAACTGCTATTAACAAAATAGAACAAGATGTAGTTGAAAAAAACGCCCCTCCTCTTGATTCTAATATTAATGAACCGTCAATTTGCGAATGTCCTAAATCATTTTCTTATAGAGACCTTAAAAAAGTTTCTAGAGAAATAGTTTTACTTAGAGCTGACAACTTTAATTCTTTATTTATAGAACAAGGTTCTAAAAACTTTCCTAAAATTGCAGAAGTAAATTTTATTGAATTCTTTTTTGGGCAAAATGCTCTAGTTGGTACATTTGAAGCACATTTCGAAGATAAAGAAAGTTTTCCTTATAAAACTACAATTAGTGCATCTTGGAATGGAAACAAATTAAAAGTATTCTAAAACTTTATCTAATATAATTTGACTTTTCGCACAAACATTCTACGACAACAACTATCACACTGTTTTTAATCTAATATAGTTCTATGTTAAACATATTTCAATATGCTAGACATAAACAAGACTGATCGCTATAATAAAATAAGATGTTAAGTTTATTCTTATTGTTTTTAATATTAATTAAAAAATTAATGTTATAAAGTTTTTTTATCTTAATGCTTTTTTTTTTACAGCTTTTTCAATAAAAATATTATAATTAAAACGTGCAGTGAAAGAAGTATAGAATAATAAAGTCTATAACGATAAATGTTTTAATATAAAGCTTTAATAATAGAGCAATATAACAAACAGTTTAAAACAAATAATCATACAAACGAAAGCGCACAACTATTGTGCGCTTTCTGTATTCGTACATTATTGAAACTGTTTATATAAACGCTAAATTATCTTGATTTCATCTTAGGTTAAAGTAATTTCTGCTAACTTTTATACAGTTTTTATAAGAAATCGTATAACATGCAACAAATAGACAGTAATTCTATTTATAAATTAAAAGAAACTGCGCGTTTTTTGTGTGTTAGCGAATCTACTTTAAGGTCTTGGGATAGAAATGGTTATTTTATTGCAGGAAGAACAGTAGGAAAACATAGAGTGTATACTGGAGAACAAATCATAAATATTCAAAAAAAAATGTTTGAGAATGTGAAAAGCAAGGAGTTTTGATTGAATAGCGAACAAGGCTTTTTTGTTAAAGTTAGAGACGATTTTTATATGGGTCCTTATGATAATTTAAAATTAGCAAGAGATAATGCTCGAAAAGTAAGTTCTAATTTGTGTATTTATCATGGTATCTTAAAAAAAATATCTGAAGGTATAATAGATGACTCTCAATTATATTTAGTTCCTAAAATTGATAAATCATGAGATTTGTTCTGATATTAAGTTGTAGATATTTAATTATAAATGCAATTGCATATAAATATTAATTATAGGAGCACAGCATGAAATATAGTAAAATCATAATCGAGACTGATGGAACTTCAATAGGAACAAAGGTTTTAGTAGATGGCAAGCAATTGGAATTAGTACAAAATTTAGATTTTTCTTGTAATGTTGATGAAGTTTTTGCACGTTTAAACATACAAGTTGCTTGTAAAAATAGTGTATCTAAAAAAATTAAAGTAAGAGATTTAAAAACAGAAAAATTTGTCGATAAAGAAAAGTTGTCTTCAATTCCTCTTATTCTTGAGAGAAAGAATTAATGTCAAATTTGGCTGAAACTCTTTATTATAATATTTATAGTAGCATGTTACTTGGTGAAAATATTAATGCAAAAATGTATTTAAGTTTTCTTAGAGAAGAATATAATACTAATGAACATTTATTTGAACCACTAAAAAAAGATAATCGTTGGGAACATTTAATAGAACTTGGAAACGCTATAGATAACAATCTTTTTTTATCTAATAATAAAAATTTTGAATCTAGTATAGAAGAACATGTTCAGGTAAAAAAGGACGAAATCGTTTATTCAAAACAGGATGATTTAGTAAAAGCTATTATATTATCTCAAGATAAACTTAGAATTTGTCTTAAAGCTGAATCTGATTTTCATTGTATTTTTACTGAGATGGAAACGAAGTTTGGAAGAGTAGATTTAGTAGCCCAGGATAAAAATACTATTTATCCTATAGAAGTAAAAAAGAATGGTGCATATCATGATGTATTGGGTCAAATAAATAAATATATAATACATTTTAAGTTAAAATTAATTAATAGAATATATAATGATGTTGTGGGTGTTGTTATAGCAAATAGTTTTGATAATTATGTTCTAAAAGAATTATATAAGTTTAATATTTTTGCTATTAAATATAAATTTATAAGTAGTAAAGAAGTTGAGTTTAAAAAAATTTAGTTTTATAAAGATTTTATTGTTTAGTTTTATATTATGAATGAAAAAATAGAAAAAATTATTGATGAAATACTTGGTTGGTGTGGGATAGAACCCGAAAATAGTGAAAAAGTTATAGACATAGTAGATGAAGCTCCGGGAAGATATTTAAGAAGAAATGATAATTTTTTAGTAAGGACAATGAGTAAGGTAAAGAAAACAAATGAAGATATTATAAATGATTTTTTAGATTGGTTTGGGCCTAATGGTGAGTGTTGGTGTGATGAAAAGAATAAGTTTGTAGATCCCGATGAATGTCCTGATTATGCTATGTTAAGAGATACAGGTCCTGGGAAAACTTATAGATATCTACATCTTCATGATGATTATAAATCTTATTAAGGGTTGAATATTATGAGATTTTTTAAAAGGGGAGAAACAGCTGTTTCTCGATTTATATTTAGAGATTTTATTTCAAACGAACCCATAGATGTAGAAAATCCTCAATATGACATAGTTTATCATAGTAATGGTGATGAGATCGAAGTAGTAGAATTATCTGATTTACAGAAAGTAGAAGGAAAGATAGGTATCTATATATGTTCATGGGAGATACCTGAAATAGCGATCGAAAATGCTACTTATTTTGTTACTGGTTACGGCGTTAATCAAGTAAGAGAGACAAATTTGATTGTTGAGGATATGTATAGAGTCTTACCTATTACTTTTTTTGGTGATGTTTCTAATGGTGGTATTACAGCAAAGTTTTCTGTAACTTAGCTGTAGTTGCAAGCAATAAAATTTATTTTTTAAGTTGGAGCGCGGCACATGGAAACAATCTTTTTACACTTCGGAAAAGTTTTGTTATTGACAATTCGGGTAGTTTGTGGTGTAGTTGGATTATGTAAAGATTCCTCTGTGATGATAATAGCAGTGGTTGCTACTCTCGGATGGGTACTGTGCCGCTGAACAATTTGGAAATAAATTTTACGTGCTTACAACAGCCGCAGCCCAACATGTCAAAGCCCACGTCGGGCTGGTGCAGCAGGACGTTGTATGTAAATTATGTGATTTTTAATAAATTATCTTTAAATAAAAAATTCGCCTACTAAACTGTTGTTCTTTAATAAGTTGCTTCAAATTTTTTTATCATAATCATAACATAATTAGAATTTTTC
>JAQUND010000015.1:12080-34568 GCA_028717785.1 Candidatus Nanoarchaeia archaeon
GTTGTATGTAAATTATGTGATTTTTAATAAATTATCTTTAAATAAAAAATTCGCCTACTAAACTGTTGTTCTTTAATAAGTTGCTTCAAATTTTTTTATCATAATCATAACATAATTAGAATTTTTCTAAACTGTTTATACTTTAAGTTTATTTTAACAAATTAGCTTTTGTTTGTTGTTAATGCGTACAATGAGAGCTAAATTTATGAATTTTGAGATTATGTATAATAGTGTCTGTGTGGTAACATATTAGATGTAATAATAGATTTGAAAAACATTTTACAAATAGGCAGCGCTAAATGTTCAAAAAAATTGTTACTTTAATAGATAAAGCTCCTGTAACTTTTCTTCCGGCATTATTAGTAGAAATAATTAAGAGGTGTGTTAAAGATTCTGTATTTAATGATATTAACGAGGCTGTCGTTAAGGTAATAAATGGATGCACCGCTGAGAATTTAAAAAAAAATTCACTGCAGATAATAAACAACGACTATGTGGCTGCATTAAGAGTCATCAGTGAATGGGACGCAACTTATTCTACGAGTCACACAATTGAGAGATTACAAAGATTTTGCGAAGAACGCCTCGATTCGGCAAAAGCTCAGAACTGCACATAATTATAAACTGATGATAGAAATATAAAATGTTTTTCAGAATTTTTAAAGGAAAAGATGATGTCATCAACGATATATAGAGGTCAAGTTTTAACTAAAGATGATTTAAATATTTTTGTTAAAAACGAAAATGGTGTGTTTTTTAATCCGTTTTCTATTGAGTATACTATATATAGAGTTGTTTCGTCTTGTTTTCAGTCATGTAATGAAGAACCTTTACTTGAATCTGTGAATACTACACCAATAATTTTTGGTATTGGGAAGTTTTTTGCAGCTTGGAGTCAAGCAAAAGACTTGTCAGTCGGAAAATATAAAATAAAATGGAATGTTAGAAAATATTCTGATTCTCCTGCTGTTGAAGAAGTAGAAGAATTTGATATAATTAACAGAATAGATGGAATGAATTATTCTACATTGAATGGTGGTACTAATTTATTGCCACATCAAATTTATGGAAATAGTAGCAAGTGTGCAGGATGATTTTTGGTATTAACAGTTTTAGTAGACATAAAACATTGAGTGATGCAAAAAAGCAATTTAACAAAATAATAGATGAAAAAGTTATAGAAAAAGGGAGTGAGTAATGCCTTCATTAAAACAAGGTCAAACTCTTACAAAAAATGAATTAAATGTTTATTATTATTTAGGTGGTAGTCTGTCTGATCCCTATTGGGTAACTTATACTTTATTTGATTCTACATCAGGAACTGATGAGACTATAGGGTTGCCAGAAAGAATACCGATAAAATTTAGTACGGGAAGTTATTTTGCTCAATGGACTGTGCCTGATGATGAACCTATTGGTTTGCATAAAATTAGATGGAGATATAAAGAGACTGCTACATCTGAAACTAAAGAAGATATAGAAGAGTTTCAAATAATTCCATTATGTTCTGGTGTTGGAATTATTTACCCTCCTCAAATTATGTACCTTATTCAACATTTGAGAAACAAATTAAGAGATGCAAATCCAGATAGAGATTACCACTTTTCAGCTCCAGAGAAATCACAAACTATAGCGGGATTTTCAAGGACTCGAGGGTATCGTTGGCCTGATGATTCTCTTTATATGCATTTAGTTCAAGCATGTAATTATATTAATCTTATACCACCTGATACAAGTTTTGATTTATTATCAGTTCCTGCACCATGGCAACCTCTTCTTTTAATGCAAGCGATGAGTTATGCGCTTTACGATTTAGCTATATTGTGGATAAATGAAGAGTTTTCTTATAATTTGAATGGTTATTCTTTTGATATTGTAAGAAGCGATAAATATATGAGTGTAGCTCAAACTATTCAAGGTCAAGTTGATGGTCAAATGGTAGAAGCAAAAAAAAGATTACATTATACTATTGGGTTAAGACAAAACAAGTATACTATGTCTTATGGTGGGTTTTTTGGACCATGGACATCATCGAGAATGAGTGTAAAAAAATGGGTTCTGGGTTTTGGAACACAATCAGGTAAGGGTTTCTAAGTTGTTTTAAACAAAAGGAGTGTTTATGTCAGTTTCTATAATGGATATTGCTGATTCTCTTTCAAAAAAACAAAGAGATAAATTTCTAGAATTGACTGAAAAAGTCAATCTTTTATTTCCATCATATTCTTATTCATTTTTAGATTTAATTGAATATGAACCTGTTCTTAATGAAATCAATAAATTATATGATGGAAAAATAGATTACATTAAGAAAGCTTTAGATTTTATAAGAAAAACTAAAAAAAACAAAATAAGCGCTGAACTACTTATTAACGAATTTATTAAGTAACAAATAAACGTTTCTATTGAAACAAAAGAATTAATATGTCTGCAACAATTTGTTTAGATTTTTCTCCAATTAAGGGTTGTATAGGTGTAGAACTTGATGCACCGATATTTTTCAGAATTGAAGATGTTACAGGTATTGATTTAAGTACATTGAATGTTAATATAAATGGAGACAGCGCTATTTTAGGTGGTGTTTTTCAATTAGGTTATGAAGGTTTGATAACTCAAGAGAATCAAATTCCAAGTGCTATAAGCGTTAATATTTATAAGTCTGATGTTTTTAATTATAGTGAAATTATCACTGTTTTTTCAGAAGTTTCAAGTTCAACTGGTGAAGCATCGAGTATTTCATATGATTTTAGGACTATTTCTGATCCTTTAGAAAGGGTTCCTTTAGTAGCTGTTGATGCTCATGGTGGTGTTTATAATAATAATATTTTAGTAAATATTGCTTCTGATTTACCATCTACTATTTTTTATACATTAGATGGTTCTATTCCTAATCTTTATTCTCAAATTTATACAAGTCCTATTTCTATAAATGAAGGAAGAACTACTTTAAGGTTTATTGCTGTTTTACTTAATTCTATTTCAAGAATAGTAACTGAGAGTTATATAGTTGATAGTGTAGCACCAGAGTCTTATGCTGTTCCTTCAGGAGGTTCTTATTTTGATTCTAAAGAGATCGTTCTTTCTTCTGATGATTCTGATGCTTTAATTTATTATACTACAGATAATTCAATCCCAACAAAATTATCTACAGTATATACATCACCTATAAAGATTTATGATAATAGAAATACGACATTAAAGTTTTTCGCTGTTGATAAAGCAGGAAATGAAGAAGCAGTGAATACTGAGGTTTATAATATAGAAATATCAAAGAATAATTTTATACCAACAAATGTTTTTGTTACTTGTCCTTTTAATCAAAGTGAATTGTATATACGTTGGGATGATATGTATCATATCTATAATGAAGTTGTAGGTTATAATATTTATAGGTCTGATGTAGAAATGGGACCATATCAAAAACTAAATAATGATGTGGTTTCAATAACACAATATCTCGATAAAACATTAGATAGCGAGATTATAACAGAAGATGTGAGTGAACAGTTTAGAAGAACAGTTAATATTAATAGGATTGTTAATGATAAATTTGATTCAACTTGTCCTTTTGATAAATCAAGGTGGAATAAAGTTGATCCAGGACAACTTTTGTTTCAATATGATGGTGCAATTTTTAAAGATAGCGTAGGTTTGAGACAAACATCAAAACTTGTTTCAAAATTTAAATTAAGAGGTGATTTTGAAATAAGAGTTAAATATGATTTGTTGAAATGGATTTTACCTGATTCGGGTATACAATCTTGTAGTTTTATTGTTAAGAAAAATGATTATGATTTTATAGAGATTTCAAGGAGTATGTCGCATTTATCTGATATGTATTGTACAAATCAATATGTAAATGGAAACTCAGAATTACCCTTTACATTACTGACAACAGAAGATTCAAGCGAATTTAAGATAGTAAGAATTGGTGATATTGTTACTACATATTTTTATGATAGTAATACTTCTAGTTATGTACAACTTGGAGCATTTGACAGATATGTTGAAGATCTATATGTTGAATTATTGGGAAAATCAAGCGATAAACATGTAGAAATTAAATTTTTAGATTTCGTTGTAATAACGGGTAATCCTATTGTTATACAACCGTTGAATCCAAGAAAAGAATATGTTATTTATCTTTCAAAAAGACCTGTTGTTGATAATACAGGAACAAATAATCCTACTGATGATATAGCACATATTGATCTTACAATAGATGGTCAACATGCTTATATAAGACAGTTGCAAGGTCTTGAAGGTTTAATAGAGATTGAAACAGAAAAAGTTTATGATGAAGTGAAAAAAAAGTTCTTTACTCCTATTGTTCCTAATGAGTTTAGTACAGTTATTGTGAAATATAGAGTACCGTATAGCACAACGAATATACGGTTAAGGAAGAACTATTTTTATAAGGTTACGTGTGTGACTAGTAATGACGAGACTGATTTAGATCTGATTTCTCCTGAGTGTTTAAAACCAGAAAAAATGACTTATATTTTAGAAGAAGCTGTTAGAAGAAATGCATGGATGTTAGATCAGGGTGGTGAAAGGGTTTTGCTTTATATTAAAAAAAGAGCTGGTATAAATTGTAGATGTACATATAGAGATTTAAAAGAAAGAACACATAAACAACCAGATCAAGATTGCGATATATGTTTTGGTTCTGGATTTGTTGGAGGATTTGATGGCCCATTTCCTATTGTTATTGCTCCTTTGACAACAGAGCAAAGAGTACAACAAACAGAAAGGGGCTTGAAATTAGCTTATCAGATAGAAACTTGGATTGGACCTACGCCGATTGTTAGTCAAAGAGATATGATAATAAGAAGGAATGGAGATAGATGTTTAGTTGGTCCATTGACTCCAGTTGAGGGTCCTGGAGGTGTTATTGCACAACAACATTTTGTAGTAGAAATTTTAGATACAACTGATATTAGATATAAATTTAATATTGTTTTACCCGATAGAAAATTGCAACCTGGAATAGATAAAAGCAGTAAGCATGTTTTGCATAAAGGATTTAATGTAGCAACAATAGATAGTCCTAAAGAAAGAGAAGAGTTATATACGAGTGAAGATAAGATTTCACATGAGAATGAAAATGTTGATCATATTGTTAAAGGTCGTAGTATTGTTTTTGAAAATACTGAGTATTAATGAGTTATGAAAGAGCACTTGAATAATTTATTGTTAAGTTTTATACATAAGGAGAAATAATTATGGCAAAATTACATGGAGTAGTGATAGCTGATCCAGCAAAAAATAATATAAGTTTTGTTAAAGTCGAACATGATCATTTTGATGTGACAAGAAAAGAATCAGGAAGACCTTTGGGTCAGATTGTTTCTGAACAAAATGAATTAAATAATTTTCCTCGTTTTATGCCTTCTTCAAGAACAAATTATAATATTAACGAATGTACTATACCAATAACATTAACAATTAATAATGAAGAAATTGGTTTGTGGAGGACAAGAAAAGCGAATTTAGATGCTGATGTAGAAAAGCCACAATTAGAAGCTGATAAATATTTAGTCGATGAAGGTATGAATTTAGGAGCGTATTATGATCCTAAAAATAATTATCCTAATGTAAGTTTTAAGAAGATTGATAGGCCTGCTTTAAGGACAATTAGGAGTGTTTCGAGCAGATTTTCGGGAGCACATACTTATGCAAAATTTATTAATTATGTTTATACTAATGGTGGAAGAGATTATCAAGATCGTTATTATAAAACTAATACTTGGGTAGATTCTAAGGGAAGAGTACATTTATTTGAAAGAAATTTTACTAGAGTTTGGGCATAAAAATGGAAAAATTAGTTATAGCTCCGACTGCTGATTATAGGCGAGGACCTTTACGGAAAGAAGTAGAAGAATATACAAAAGACTCACCTGATGCTATAAGAATACAAGAGAAGATAGATAGTATTGTGCCTAAAGGTGCAGATAAGAGTAAAGGTGAGCCTGTAGAAAACAGGATATATCAAGACTTTAGACCCATGAGACATCTTCATGAAAGAAATAGAGCTAGATATTTGAATATTTATGAAATTGATGAACTTTATGCACAAAGACCTATGTATAATATTTCTTTACCAGATATGAAATTAAGGAAACAAACTTGATTGTTGCAAATTTATGGAGATTAAGATCTGTAAAGAAAACTGCATTTTTACATCTATTACTAATGATAAAGACAAATTAGTTTCAGAATACTCAAAATTAGAAGACTGGGATTATATTTGTTTTACAGATGATGTTAATATAAAATCTGATTTTTGGGATGTAGTTTATATACCTAAGAATGAAGATTTTGTTGATAATATTAAAGTTTCTAAATATTATAAGACAAATTTTTTCAAGCAATTATCATGTTATAAAAAATTGTTTTGGAAAGATGCAAACATAAGAATAATTAAAAATTTTAAAAATTATATAGAGAATCTTGACGATAACTTTGATATTGTATTTGTTAAACATCCTTATAGAAAAAGCATATTAGAAGAATTTTCAGCTGTGTTAAAGTATAGACTTGAAAATAAAGAAATGATAGAAATAATAAAAAAAAGGTATTCAGATTTAAACTATAATTATAGTAATGGTTTGATTGCAGGTGGTGCTATTTTATTTAAGAATAACGAAAGGACAATAAAATTTTTTAAAGAGTGGTGGGAAGAAATAAAAGTTTTTTCGCATAGAGATCAATTATCTGCTAATTTTGTTTTGTCGAAGAATCCAGAATTAAAGTATAGATTATTAGATTTTGATGTTTTTAGATCAAAATATTTTAAGATAGATAAACATAACAAATGAGAATAAATATTGTAACAGAATCACGTCCAGGATGGATTTTGAGAAGGATAAGCGAGACATTAAAAGAAAATTTAAGAGATTCTTATATTACGGACTATGTACCAGATGGAATGGGCGATATTAATTTATATATTAATTATGCTTTATTTAAGAATAAGACAGATAAGATAGATATTGGTTGGTTTACTCATAGAGAAAACAATGTGTTTGATAGTGTAGCTAAAAACGTTGATTATTGCATTTCTATGTGCGATAATACAGCTAATTTGTTGCCCAAAGAAAAAACTGTTGTTATAAAACCATGTGCTGATAAACAGTTTTATAAAGAAGAAATAATTTTAGGGTGTGTCGGTAGAAATCAAAAATCAGGAAGGAAAAGATATGAGTTTATAGAAGAATTAAATAAACTAAAGGGGGTAAAGGTATTATTTTCTAATCAAAAATTAAAATGGGAAGAACTACCGAATTTTTACAAATCTATAGATTACTTAGTTGTTCTTTCTAGCAACGAGGGGGGACCCATTCCTGTTTTAGAAGCTATTGCTTGTGGAAAACCAGTGATTGCACCGGATGTAGGATGGTGTTGGGACTACCCAGTTATAAAATACACAGATTTTAATGATTTAAAAAGAATTATTATGTTGTTAATAACACCTAAAGACTGTTGGCAAGTGTCTGGAGAGCAGACATATCTTTTTTGTTTAAATGCTTATAGAAAACATTATGAAAAAAATAAATGATTTTTGTAAAAATAGAAGTTCAATAAATTTGCATTTAGGATGTGGGGGAAATTATTATAGGGATTATGTAAATATAGATTATTTTGTTGATAATGATATTGTAATTGATTCTTCAAGAGAAAAGCTTAAATCAGATTTATTACTTGATATAACAAAACTGGATGAATATGTTGATGATTATTCTGTAGATAAAATTTTAATGGTTCATGTATTAGAACATTTTACGAGATGGAATGCTATAAAATTGTTAAAAGTTTTCTATAGAGTTTTAAAAAAATATGGTATTGTAGAGATGGAGCATCCAGATTTAGATGGTGTTATTAAGTTTTATTTAGAAAACAAGAGATTTACAAAAACTCCAATAGGTGAACTTAATATTGGGTTTACTCAATTTTATGGGAATCAGTGGGACGAGTTAGAATATGAAACACACAAGTATGTATGGACAAAACAAGAATTGAAAATTGTATCTGAGCACATAGGTTTTGAAATATTAGAGTTGAGCAATAATGTTCGAAGTCATGTTAGGGGTAGGGATATGAGAATTGTTTTACAAAAGCAGGTAAATGATGAAACTTAATCTTGGAAGTAATACCGTGAAATATAAAGGGTTTTTGAATGTTGATATTAGAAAAATAAATGGTGTAGATATTGTTGACGATGTTTTTAAATTATCTACGATAAAGGATTCGTCTGTAGAATATATAATTGCTCATAACATATTAGAGCATATAGCGCCAGACAAGACTTTAGATTGCGTGAAATTGTGGGTTGACAAATTGAAAGATGCTGGAAAAATAGAGATAGGCGTACCTGATGGTGAGTTAATTTTTAATAATTATTATAAAAGAATTAATATAAGAAAGGAATATAAAGAAATTCCGTGGAAAAACGTAATACATGCAATATTTGGAAATATGCAACTTCTTAGACAATGGCATGGTGATGATGCTGAAAAATATATGCATCATACTTTATTTAACAAAGAGTATCTTGAACATATTATGAAAGAATCTGGGTTAAATAAAATAAAGTCTATAAAACCTAATCATCCAGATGGAATGACTTTAATTGGAGAAAAAGTCTAGTGTTAGATTTATCTATTGTAATAGTTTCATCAGCAAGAACAGAGTCCCTTGTAAGTATGACTCAGCAAGCAATAAATACTTCTATGTTGCAAAGTGATGTTTCTAAAGAACTAATTTTATTAGAAGATAATAATGTTTCTTATGACAATGTAAATAAGCTTATTGATACTTCGAATATTGAATTTAATTATAATAAGTTTTTAAATATTGGTATTGATTATTGTGATGGCGAGTTTATTGCTTTATGTAATAATGATTTAGTATTTGAAAAAAATTGGGATTCTGTAATTGTAGATACTATGAGAAAAAACAAGATTTTGTCTGCAAGTCCTATAAGTGGACATCTTGTTGATGAAAATAAAGAAAGTATTGTTTGGGGTTATAAAATTGGAAAAATTGTTTTAGGTTGGTGTATTGTTATTAACAGATATGTTTTAGAATTAATAGGTAAACTTGATGAGTCTGTTACTTTCTGGTATAGCGATAATTTATATGTCAATCAATTAAAAAAAAATAAAATATGTCATGCATTGATTTGTAATAGTATTGTTAATCATTTATGTTCTAAGACTGTAGAGTGTTTAAATAAAGACTTACGTTTGAAATACACTAAAAATCAGAAAATGATATTTGAAAAGGGAACAACATGTTAAGGTTTGATATAATTAATTTTTTGATTGCTAAGAAGCATTATAAAAAATATTTAGAAATAGGTGTTCAAAAGAAGAAACAGAATTTTGATAAAATAGTTTGTGATTATAAAGTTTGTGTCGATCCAGATAAAAACTCATTTTCTGATTACGAAATGACATCTGATGAGTTTTTTTATAGAAACAAAGAAAAATTTGATATTGTTTTCGTAGATGGTTTACATTTGTGCGAACAAGTTTTAAAAGACCTGGTTAATTCTATAAAATGTTTGAATTTGAATGGTATTATAGTTTGTCATGATTTATTACCTATAAATGAAAAAGAGCAACTTAGACAATATAATTCAAATAGTTGGACAGGTGATTGTTGGAAAGCTTGGATGTATTTTAAAAAAAGAAATAATAATATAAAATCTTATATTGTAGATACAGATCATGGAGTTGGAATAATAGAGAATAGTGAAAATGTAGATTTACGAATAGAAAACAATTGTATTATAAAAGAGCAAGATTGGGAATATTTTTTAAGAAGTAAGGATTTAATGAATATTATTACTGTTCAAGAGTTTATGGAGAAATTAATTTAAAATTTATTAATTTTTTTTAAGGGGAAAATGTGAACTTGCTTGTAGTTAAAAACGCGTATTTCGATGATCACATTTTATTATGTTTTAAAGATTTTTTAGATTCATTATCTTTTTATAATGATTCTAAATATGGTTTTAACATAAAGTCTATTTATTCTGAAGATATTTCTTCAAACTTTAATGTTTTTAACGATATTGACTGGGTAATACTTGTCGGTATAGATAGTAATATAAGTTTGATGCGAAAAAAAATAGATTCAAAATTTGCTGTTTTTTGGGATGATATACATTATCACACTCAAGAGGCACTTAATAATAGAAAAAAGATGTTTGAAACAAGTGATGTTATTTTATTGCCCTATTATAAACAATTTTTAAAAAGAGAAGAGTATAAAAAGTTTTGGGATAAATCAGTTTTTTTTCCATGGTTTGCGCCTAAAATTTGTTTAGAAAATCATATTGATTTTGAATTAAGAAAAGACACCTTATTGATGTCAGGTAGAGTTTCTGATTCTTATGGTTTTAGAAAGAAAATGTATGAAAACTATTTTGATGATAAAGATTTTGAATTTCTAGAGCATCCAGGGTATAATAGAAGAAACAGAAAACATGATGTTATAAGAGAAGAGTATTATAAATATTTATCTAATTATAAAACCGCTGTTGTAAGCACTGCAAATTCTCCTTTATTAGACTATACTGTTGCTAAATATTTTGAAATTCCTGCATGTGGTTGTTCTTTGATTTTGCAAGAAACTCCAGATATTAAAAATCTTGGTTTTATTGAAAACGAACATTATATAGACATAAACGAAGATAATTTTAAAAATATAAAAAATATAGTAAAAGAATTTGATTTAAAAAAAATGTCTGATAAATCTTTAGAACTAATTAAGCAAAAACATCTTGTAGAGAACAGAATAGAACTTTTATTTGAAATTTTAAAATGGAAATCATAAAAAAAATCTCTATTTGCGTTGGGCTAAAAGATAGAACTAATTATTTAATAAAATACCTAATTAATTCTATGAATAAATGCAAGTCAAATGATATGTTAGAATTATCTGTTTTTGATTGTGGTTCTGATGATATTGAAGATTTAAAAAGTACTATTATGATGTATTGGAAGGGCGAATTAGCATTTAAACAGCAGCAGATAAGTTTTTCAAGGTCTTTTACTTTTAATAACGCTGTAAAAAACTCAAAATATGATTATGTTTTTTTATGTGATTCAGACATGTTTTTACCAGAAGATTTTGTAGAGCAATTTTTTAAAAATGTTTCAAAAGAAAAAACTTGGTTCCCTATATGTTTTAGTTTACTTAAAAACAGACCTTTTGAAGTGAACGAAAATAACGGGTGGTGGAGAGAATTTGGATTTGGAATGGTGGGTATTTTTAAAGATAATTTTATAAAAACTGGGATGTTGAATGAATGTTTTACTTCATGGGGTGGTGAAGATAATGATTTGTATGATAAAGTAGGCACTATTAAGATTAGAGAAAAATGTTTTGGTTTATTTCATTGTTGGCATTGTTCTTTATATAATATGAGAACTACTCCGGAAAAGTTTAGACATTTAGTGACTCGACTTGATATTGAGAGGCCCCATTATGTTTTAGCTATAACAACATTTAATCGTTTAGAGTATTTAAAAAGGTGTATTGAGACGTGGGATAAAACAAAAGATGAGTATGCAGAGTGGACTTTAATAGTTGCTGACGATGGTTCTACTGATGATACTATTTTATATTTAGAAAATTTGAACTTATTGTTTAGAAAAGTGATAATAAAAAATAATAGAAATGGTATACATCATCAAGTTAACAAAATCATAAAATATCTTTCGAATAAAAAGTTTAATGTATGTTTTAAATGTGATGATGATATTGAGTTTCTTAAAAAGGGTTGGGATAATGCTTATTTTCTTGCAATAGAAAAACATAAATTCGATCATTTAGTTTTTCATGATGAAAAATGGATAGGTGGGAAGTACAAAGGGTTTCAACACAAAATTTATAAAGATGATCTTATAAGCAGAGTTGATGCAATGAATACACAGGGTGGATTCTATACGATCACTCCGAATATTATAAAAACAGTTGGTTATTTTGATTTAAACAAGTTTGGTCTTTGTGGACTTGGTCATATTGATTATACTTTGAGATGTTGTAGAGCTAATTTTAATAAAGAAAAAAATGTTTATGATTTAAAAAATAGTAATAATTATTTAAAATATTTTGTAATTGACTATCATGAAGCACCAAATGAATTTAGACATGTAGAGAATACTCCAGAGATATTAAAAGCAAAGTTTCAGGCGCTTAATGACCAAAAAAGAGTTTTTATTGGTTTTAACGAATTAAAAAGAAGATTAATGAAACAAAACAATAAGATAATTTATTTACTTCCAAGCAGTAAAATATCAGGTGGTGTTGCTGTTATTGTTAAACATGCTAATTTGCTTTTAAAAAAAGGATATCATGTTTTTTTACTTTCTGTTAATGAAAAAGAAAAAGGTTGGATACAATGGATTGATAATGTTGTTCCTATTTTTTCTTTAAAAACAATAGGAAGACACATGATTGAAGATGTAGATATTCTTGTTATGACTTATTGGGAAACAGTAAAGTATGCAAAAAATATATCAGCAAAGAGAAAAGTTTATTTTGTGCAATCTGATGAAAGAAAGTTTTATTCAGATAAACAAAAAATAAAAGAAGTTAATAATACTTATTCACTTCAATTCGAGTATATGACAGAAGCAAAATGGATACAAAAATGGTTAAAAGAAGAATTTAATTTTTCTTCTTATTATGTACCAAATGGAATAGATTTAAGTTTGTTTTATAAAATTCCTCAAAACGAGAATAGAAAAAGGTTAAGAGTTTTACTTGAAGGAGCAATTTCAATACCATTTAAAGGTGTTGCTGACGCGCACAAAGCTGTAAGAAATTTAGATTGTGAAATTTGGATAGTAAGTAATGATGGTGTGCCTCCTAAAGATTGGAGATGCGATAGATTTTTTAAATCTGTTCCGATGAGTAAGATGAAAGAAATTTATTCGTCATGTGATATTTTATTAAAAATGAGTAAAGTTGAGGGTTTTTTTGGACCGCCAATGGAAGCAATGGCATGCGGTTGTGCTGTTGTTATATCAAAATGTCCAGGTTATGATGAGTATATAGAACATGATAAAAATGCAATTGTTGTTGAAAAGGGAGACATAGCAGGTGCTTCTAATGCTGTAAAATTATTGCTTAGTAATGTTGTTCTTAGAAACAAATTAATTAAAAACGGGTTTGAAACTGTAAAAAACTGGTCTTGGGATAAGACTTTAGAGAGTTTAGAAAATGTTATGGGTAAAAAAAACATTAATAAAAAAATAATTTTTAATTCAGAGAAAGAAAATGTTTGTGAAATTATTATTGTTGTTCATAATGCTTTAAGTTATATACAAAGATGTATAGAAAGTATAGAGAAATACACGAATTTTCCTTATAAAATAACTATAGTCGATAATAATTCTAATTATGAGACTCAAAGTTTTTTGAAAAATTTACAAAATATCAAGCTTATTGTCAATGAAAAAAATTGTGGGTTTGGATATGCTAATAATAAAGCAATAAGAGAGACAAATTCGAAATATGTATGTTTTTTAAATAGCGACACTATTGTGACAAAAAACTGGTTGACAAAACTAGTTAATTCTTTAGAGAAGAATAATGCTGGAATTGTTGGACCTGTTTCTAACTTTGTTTCTTCAGAAATACAGCAAGTAAAATTTGATTATCAACATAATGTCAATTCAAATGATGATTTGTTTATTCAAGATTTTTCTGATAAAATTACTAGAGATTTTTCTTTGAAAGTTGTAGAAACAAACAGACTTGTTGGGTTTTGTATGGTTACAAAAAAAGAAATTTTAGACAAGTCTGGTATTTTTGATGAAAGATATGATTTTAATTTTGAAGATGACGATTTAGGTTTGAGAGTTATAGAACAGGGTTATAAACTTTATTGTTCACTTGAAACTTTTATTTATCATTTTGGTGGACAAACATTTAAAGATAGATTTAATAATATTACACATAATGAGACATTAGAAAAGAGTAAAAAACTTTATTTACAAAAATGGTATGATTCTGGTAGAATAAAACAATTGTATTCTGAACATAAGAAATTTAAAATAATTTATATATTAGCTTCTAATGCTCCATCGGGTGGGGTAAAAGTTGTTTTTGAACAAGCAAACATGTTAAAAGACAGAGGACATAATGTTTTAATTTATTGTAGTAAGAACGAACTAGAACACTGGTTTAATGTCCACGCACCTGTTTATTATTTTTCTGATTTTTCAGATATACCAGATTCTGATATTGCTATAGGAACTTATTTTTCTACATTACCAATTTTACAAAAAGTTAAATCAAAACTGAAAATGCATCTTTGTCAGGGTTATGAAGTTTCTCTCTATGAAAATGATGCAATTTATACGACTTTAGTATCGACTATAAAAAGTGACTATAGAAGAATAAAAGAAAAAATTGTTGTTTCGAAATGGTTAAAAGAAATTATAGACAAAGAGTTTTCTGTCGACTCTTACCATGTAAAAAATGGTTTAGATAAACATGTTTTTTCTTTTGTTAGACACGCTAAAAATAAGATTCCAAGAATACTTATAGTAGGAAATATCAATTTAGAATTTAAAGGTGTTCGTATAGGTTTGCAAGCTGTTTTAAAATTTGCATCATATAGAAAAGTAGTGATAGTTAGAATGGCTTCAGAAAAAACAAAAGTTGATGATAAATATGAGTTTTATGATATGTCAAAAATGTCGCAGTTTGATATTGCTAAAGTTTATTCATTATGTGATGTAACGATAAGCGTACCTCATAAAGTCGAGGGATTTAGTCTACCTCCCTTAGAATCCATGGCTAGCGGAACGCCAGTTATTACTACAGATTGTGGTGGTGTAAATGATTATGCCATAAATAATAATAATGCAATAATTGTACCACCTAAAAATCAAATAGCTATAGAACATGCTTTAAAAATAATTCTTTCTAATGAAATATTATACTATCGTTTAGTAGACAATGGGATAAGTACAGCTAATGAGTTCTTATGGTATAAAAGTATTGACAAATTAGAGAGTATCTTAGATATGCTATATAAAAAACAAATTGATTCTGAAAAAGAACAACTATCAGTTTGTATGATAGTTAAAAACGAAGAAGACTGTTTAAAAAAATGTTTAGAGTCTATAAAAAATATAGCTAGCGAAATTATAATTGTAGACACTGGTTCTTCAGACAATACGATTAAAATAGCTAAATTCTTTGGTGCAAAGATTTTTCATTTTAATTGGAATGATGATTTTTCTGCAGCAAGAAATTTTTCTTTAGAAAAAGCAACACAACATTGGGTATTAGTTTTAGACGCTGATGAAATTATTAGTTCTAAAGATATAGACAAACTAAAAACAGTTCTTAGAGATAAAGATGCAGCTTATGTTTTTACTACAAGAAATTATATTAATGTAAGAGATGCTGAAGGATTAAATGTTTGTTCTGGTGAATATTTAGAAGAAGAAAAGGGTTTTATAGGATGGTGCAGGTCAGATAAAGTTAGATTGTTTCCATTAAATAAAAATATTAAGTTTTTGGGTGATATACATGAATTAGTAGAAGATTCTATAAAACAAACATGTCTTGAAATAAAGAGTATCGACGTTCCTATTCATCATTATTCTAGATTGAACAAAGAGAAAAGCGATAAATATTTAAAATTAAGTAAGAAAAAACTAGACACATGTAAAGACGACCCTAAAGCTCTTTATGAACTTGCTACTCAATATATGGCTTTAAACAACAATGACGAAGCTCTTGTTGTTTGGAGAAAGTTATTAGAGAGAGAAAAAAATAATTATGATGTTTTAGCTCATTTAGGCACAACATATAATTTATTACAAGATTATAAACAAGCAGAAAAATATTTTTTAGAATCAATTAATATAGAACATAATGATTATGCATTTAGACATCTTGGAATATGTTATGCAAAACAAGAAAAATATGAAGATGCATATTTTTCTTTTAAAAAAATAGTTTATACTACTGAAGATCTTAAAACAATGGCTGATTTTAGTTTTTGTTGTAGTATGTTAAAGAAGTATGATGAGGGAATTATAGTTTTAGAAAAATGTCTTAAAATTAATAGAAAAGAGACTATTTCTTGGGGATTGCTTGAGACTTTATATAACGAAAAGGGCGTTGAGCTTGCTCATAAAAACAAATTTTTAAAAGCTATATGCATGTTTAAATTAGCTTTATCAATAAACTCACACTTTGATGCTGCAAAGACAAATTTAACTATGGTTAATAATTTGATAAGTACTGGTTAGTTTTCTAAAAAATTTATAAAACTATTTTATAAATGTTGTTCAATAAAGGTTTAATAAGGAAGTTTAATAAGAAGTTCGAGCTAAATCTTCGTTCTTTAGCAATAAAAGGTGTTAATGATATAAAATTAGAATTGCTTAAACGAAATCAGAATGCAAAAATAACTTATGTAATAAAAAAAAATAAAATTATTTTTTATATAGTTCCAAAACTTGATATATTACAAGGTAATGATGTTTCAAAAAAACAAAAATCTGTTTTGAATGGTTTAGAAGAAATACCATTAGAGTTATTAAGTCAAGAGCTTAGCGAGGATTTTTCGTTTGCTGGTGTCGAAAAAGCAATGTTGTCAATACAAGAACAAGCAGGTAGACAGATACAGGATGAAATAAGCAAACTAATATAAGAAATTGCTAGATTAAAATGTGCTTGAGAAAAATAATTATGAGTTTTCAACAACAGTTAATGAGAAAAATTTGGAAGCCTTCTGTAAAACAAGAAATAGAGATTTATATGGTTGTTAAAGGCAAAATATTATCTGCTGTAAGACTTAATGATATAAATAAAGTCGTAGAATATGGTAGAGAAGTAAAATTATCTGAATATGAAGTTAATCGATCTAAAGATTTACAGAATGCTATTAGTAGATGTTGGGTAGATATAATATATGATAGAGGAATGTTAAAGAGAGCAATTGTAGTGCAAAATCAAGAAAATCTAGAAAATATTAAATCTAATGATAAAGAAATTTTGTTGAAAGCTACTGAAATTGCACGTTCTATGTCTGAAGAAATGATAAAAAATAGTTCATTAGTCAAAGAAATAGCTAAAGAACTTGCAAAAGAAATGATTTCAGAAATAAAAAACACCATTAAAGTTCAACAAGTTTCAGAAACGTCTATGTTAACATCAAAAAATAGGAATATAGAAATTGATGATACTAATTCTGATAATATTTTTGTAGATTTTAATGATGATGAATCTAAAGTTACAGCAAGTAATGTGAGTAATATAGGTGTTGTTAAAGAGGAAAGATCAGATTTGTCTAATGCCTTAGATGCTTTAGAAAAAATAACGAGAATGAGGAAGCAAAAATGATATCAAAAATTATAGATGAAATTTTAAAAGAAAGCAAGTTTAAGTCTACACAAAAGGGTGATGTTTCAAAGAAGTTATTTGAACAAGGTTTTTTTGATAATGATTTACCTGAAGGATTAAAGAACAGAGATAAATTAA
This sequence comes from Candidatus Nanoarchaeia archaeon, assembly GCA_028717785.1. The sequence goes on from JAQUND010000015.1 coordinate 29,604, forward strand.
CGACAGGTAATCCTGTCGATATTTTCGATGTTTTTGAAGAACAAAATTAAAAAAGTGAGGTGTTTATGGAGATTAATATTGAAAAACAAAACGATGAAAGTTCGCAAAACGAAGCAAAGAAAATAAGAAGAAAAGATTCTGGCGAAAGATATGCAGCGAGTGGTCTTGATGTAGGTACAGGTAATTGTGTTGTTGCAACATCAAAAAATAATATAGCATCTTTCAAACTTGAAAGAGATGCTTTTTTTGAGATTGAAAAAAGTATTTCTGTTGTATCTATGCTTTCGAAAATGAACGTTAGTTATGTTGAATGTGAAGATAAAAGAAATGTACAGATTGTTGGAAATGAAGCTTTACGTTTTGCTGATTTTTTTAATAAAGAATGTAAAAGACCTTTATCACATGGTGTTATCTCGACAAGAGAGAAATCAGCTCTTTCAATAATTAAATTAATACTAAAGAGTTTATTAGGTAATCCAATAATAGAAAAAGAAAATTGTTATTTTTCTGTACCAGCAAGACCTATAGATAAAGATGATTATAATGTAGTATACCATGAGAATGTTTTGAAATCGTTTATAACTTCATTTGGGTTTACAGCTGTTCCTATGAATGAAGCATTAGCTATAGTTTATTCTAATTTAGAAGAAGATGATTATAGTGGATTAGCTATATCATGGGGAGCTGGTATGACTAATATATGTTTAAGTTTTAGAGGAATATCCGAAAATGATCATCAGTTTTCTTTATCTAGAGGTGGTGATTTTATTGATACTTGTGCTAGTGAAGCTGTAGGTTTAAAATCTTCTCGAATTACAGTGATAAAAGAAGGAGGTGTTGATTTACTTGCACCTAAAAATAGGGAAGAGACAGCAATAAAAATTTATTATGAAAATTTAATAAAGTATGTGTGTAATGGTATAGAGAAAAAACTTAATTCTTCTGAAAATATTCCAAATTTTAACGAACCGATTACTATAATTCTAAGTGGTGGAACTTCTAAAGCTACAAATTTTGATAAAGTTTTTGAGCAAGAGATAATGTCAAGAACTTTACCGTTTAAAATAAAATGTATAAAAAATGCAAAAGACCAACTAAATGCTGTTGCTGAAGGATGTTTATTAAACGCTATGATCAACTCAAGCAGTGGAGAGTAAAAAATGAAAAATCCTATGATTTCAGAATTATCAAGAGTTTCTTCTGAAGCAAGTAAATTTGACGAAGAAATGTCAAAAGACTTAAATAAATTTGCTTCATTGTTATCTACTAACGATTTATTTAACTATGATCTAGACGATATAGTAGAAGAAGTAGAGAAAAAAGCAAGTTTGGGTAAGCAGTCGAAATTAATAAATAAAGATGACATTGTAGTTTGTGTTGACAATTATGATGGTATTTTTAAAGGTAGACGCTATCATGTTGTCGACGCAGATATTCCAGGTTATTTAGGTATTTCTGAATTGGATGGAACTGATGTTGGAGTTTTTGCTATTAATAGGTTTGTTTTAGATAACAACGAACAGTAAAAAAAACATATATGATATATTTAGTGTCAAATTCGATTAAGAAAAAACTTGTTCTTATTTTTCAAGAAATATTATCTCAGCATCCTATTTTTGAGAAAGTAAAAGTTTATACAAAGTTTCCTCAAGAAGAAAGACCAAAAACAGCTATTCTTGTACGATCTGTCTCAGGTGGATCACAAAAACTTGGTCTTAATAATTTTATTTGTATTAATAGAGCATATAGTACTTTAGCTAATATAAAGGGAAGTTTGGGAAATTCTATAGAATGGATAAAAGACGATCAAGAAAATTTAGACAAATTATCTACACAGGGTTTTTATATAGTAAAAATTATAAAACATGATGTAGAAACTAACAATTTTGAATTTGTTGTTGATCCTTATTTTAATTGTATAGATGAAGAACTAAATATTTCCCCTATTAGAACAAAAGAAGGTGCAATTTTAAAAAACTATCCCGTCAATCCAGATTCTGAAATTATTTTTTCTCAATCATGTCAATTTGAGTTCAAAAGAGATATTGACTATTCTATAAATTATGATACAGGCGAGATACTGTTTACTGGATCTGTTAGCAAATATTTACCCATTGTAGTAGATTATCAAATTCTTGGCGAACAACAAGGACCTTTTGTAACAGAATATTATAGTTATAATAATATTGCAATACCGGGCGTTATTATTGCTTTTGGTGACAGACTTAAAGTAGGAGATGAACAAGTTGTAGTAATAGATAAAGTGCAAAGAGATGTTGCTAAAGTTTTTGGAGGTAGGTGGGCGTTAAATGTCGATGTAATTTGTGTAGCACAAGATGCTGATCAACAAGAGAGAGTCCTTGATTTTATTGCAACATCTTTGTGGGCTAACTATCAAGATGAGTTAACTAATGAGGGTATTGCTTTGACTGAATTTACATTATCAGGTGAAAGCGAAGATTTAGAACTTGAAATTGCTGAAGAATATAATTATTCAGCAGGATTTAGTTTTATGATAGAAACTGATTGGGAAGTTCATGTGCCTTTAATTTCAGAGTTAAGGAGAGTAAACTATGGTTATGGTGATGAAAGTTTTAAAGACACTATCGATTATACAAATGAAGAGAAATATGAAAAAAACCAATATGACAATAGAATGATAAATAGTAAACACCAAAAGGGTCTTCAAATAACTCCTTCTTTAGAATTATATCAACCATGTAATAACACATGGCCTCGCATTACTAAAAAATACTAATTGTTTTTTAGTGTTTTTATTATTATCTAGTTTTTATTAAAATTTTTATTAAAAATACGTTTTGCGTAACTTCTTTATTTTATTGAGGAGATAGTATGAGTGTAGAATTTCAAGGCCATTATGCTGCAAGTTCATATATTCCATCAAAACGTTATAGGATGCATTTTCAAAAAGGAAAACCTCTTTCGTCAAACGAGTTAGATGAAGTGCAAGATGTTTCAGATTCTTTTATTAAACAATTAATTTATTCTAATTTCCCAAGAAATTCTTCTGTAAATAATGGTTTTAAAGTAGAAGAAAGTGCATTAAATACAGATAGAAATTTTACTATAAAAGGTGGTGACGGAACAGTAAATGGTGCAGGTGTTCTTTTTGTAGATGGTTATATTCTATTTTTAAAAGATGATATTGAATATGAGAATCAAGGTAATACAGGAAGTTTGTCTGATGATGACTTTACTGAGACTTTTCCAGCGGCACCAGCTCTTACAACACCCTCTGTTAATAGAATAGATTCAGTTTATGTAGATTTTTATTTCGCTGAAGTTTCTTCTGAATCTGGTTCTGAATATGTTGATACTTCTATTATAGTTCCTGAGTTCGGTGTTTCTACAGCTAATAGAGTTAGAGCTGTTCAAGATATAAGAGTTGCTGAGGGTTATTGTGAAATAGGTGACCTTGCAGGAACAATAAGGATAGATGGTGATTTTGCTTCTGGTACTTTAATACATATAAATGGATTTGATAGTTCTACAGGAATTGTTAGAGAAGGTACACAGTTAGTAATTCAGAATGATTCTACGATTTACACAGTAACAGCAGATGCTAATATTAGCGGTAGTGAATGTAATTTGTATGTTTATCCATCTTTAGTTTCAAGCGCTGATGACGGAGAATATGTTTATTTTAGAATTTTCGATACAACTTTTATTGATGGAAATGATAGCAATAGTATTTATCATAGATATATTAATATTGCTACTATTGTAAGAAATACGTCTAACAATATTTTAACATCAATGATAACTGACAAAAGAACTCTTATTAATTCTGTAGATAGTTATTCAAGAGGAACAACAATCACAGATTTATTATTGTCAAATGGTCAAAATATAGGAGACGATCTTCATAGAATTAGTGCTATTTATATGGCAAGTACTATGAATTATTCTGGTGATCTAATGTTTGTTAACGGAGATGAAAAAATAAGATTTACATCATCTGGAAGAATAGGCATAGGTACTACCAACCCTCAATCTGCACTTCATGTTGAGGGTGATTTAACTTTATCGGGTGGAACAACATCATTTAATTCAGAAGTTATTGTCAATGATTTATTACAAGTAAATCAGAGTGACGATCAACAAGCATTACAGATAAATCAAACTGGTGTTGGAAATTCTTCAACTGTCGTTGAAATAACTAATGCAGGTACAGGTCATGCATTAATAATAGACAATGGTAATGTCGGAATAGGAACTACTAATCCTACATCTAAACTTCATGTTTCAGGTGATTGTTTAATTACAAATAATCTTACAGTAAATGGTACTACGACAATAATAAACACAGAAGTGACTACTACAGATATGTTGGAAGTAGAACAAGACGACAATCAAAATGCTTTAAGAATATCTCAAACTGGTGGTGGGAATTCTGCTACTGTAGTAAATATAACTAATGCAGGTTCTGGATATGCAATGGTGACAGATAATGGTAATGTTGGTTTTGGTACTGCGAATCCTTTAAACAATTTGCATGTTCAAGGAGATTCTAGAGTAACAGGAGAGAGTTATTTGATTGGTGACGTTGGGATAGGTACTGCGAATCCTTTAAACAATTTGCATGTTCAAGGAAATTCTAGAGTAACAGGAGAGAGTTATATTTTAGGAGACGTTGGTATTGGTACAACAAACCCAACTGATAAATTACACATTATGAAGGGCATTAGTGGAGCAACTGCATTTTCAAGTAATGGACTTACAATTGAGAATAGCTCGACTGCGTCAATAAATGTCTTATCGGCAGATGCAAATTCTGAAAATATTTATTTTGGATCACCATCAAACAATAATAATGCGAGAATTTTTAGCCATTATAATACTGGGTCTCCGTATCTAGCATTTAGTACGAATGGCGCAAATGAGCGAATGAGAATAACTTTCGACGGCAAAATCGGAATCGGTACAGATACGCCATTGACTGAT
>JAQUND010000016.1 GCA_028717785.1 Candidatus Nanoarchaeia archaeon
ATTCCATTGCTAAAGTAGTTGCTTCATCAACCTGTTCTTGTGGTACTGTTGTAACGACAGTTTCGTCTTTTGGTACTTGATCTTCAGGAAGATCGGGCCCTGGTACAACTTCTTTTGCAAGAATCTCATTTGCAATTTTTAAAACATTCATTCTTCTTTGCTTTCTGTAGTTTTTTTTCTTAATAATTTATTGCCTACAATTCTCCAAACATCATCATCGACACGTCCTTCAAGAGGATCTTTCTTCGGAGAACCAAAACTAATTCTCTCAAAATAAGACGATGCTTCTTTAATTTTAGGCAAGCCTAAAGCATTTTCAACAACATTAGACTGATCTATCCTAAGCATTTAAAATGCTCCTTTAATCTCATAATCTACAATTGCTTCACCTTGTTCGACAGAATCAAACTGAACTGGAGTTTTAAAAATCTCAGGTGTCAATGTTGCTTTAAGTTTTTTGAATTCTGTTCCAAAATAACTATAAATCTTGTTAAGAATTTCATCAACATCATTCTGTTCTATTTTAATTTTATTTGCAGTTTTGAAAGAACTCATGTCCTGATGAAACTGAATTTTCAAAGTTCCTGTCATCATATTTGTTTTCTTGTCATAAAAATATTTTGACCAATCTTCAGAAATTTCTACATTTGCAAAATGTTGTAACGATGCTTTCTTTTCTGTTGCTTCTTCCGTTTTATCCATCTCCTGTTCAACAACATTAGGTTCTTCATCTTTCACTTTTTTCTTGACAATAGGTTCGTCAACAATTTCAAGATCCTTTATCTGTTCAGCAAGAAAACTCAAACTATTTGCAAGCGATTCACCATAAGACTTTAAAGCATCAGGAGCAGCTAAAATTACCCCTTTGCTTACTTCTTTTCTACGAACAAGATCCATAATGTCTTCAAGAACAGTGTTGTCTGAATAACCCTTTGTCACTGCATTAATGACGGCATGTACAAAACTCTTATTCTCTGATTCAGTTATTACATTTGTTCTTTCGGCTATCTTGTCCATTTTTACCTCGTTTTTAATTTTTATTGCAATAGTTGACTAGTCTTACTAAAATCTTAGTAAATGACGGGATAAAAACTATAGAAAAATCAAACAGATATTTCTTTTTCGACAGTTTTCTTAGACTGGGTATGATATAAGGAATTATATTTTTTAAGAAGAGAAAAAACTTTGTGGTATATTGCTGCTTCTCTTGCCAATGTAGGACTTGACGATTTTTTAAGATACTCTAAACGTTTCAATCCAAGTTTGATTCTAGACCCTATTGATTCATATAAAAGATCGGGTTTCCCTTCTGCCTTTCCTATCTTTTTTGCAATTCTTCTTAAATCATGGTCTTTGAAATATTCCAGCATTGCAATTTTTTGTTTCCTGGTAACATGCTGATCTAGAAAACTTTCCATTTTTGTAATATCTATATTCCTGAAAAAACAAAGCAAATTTATACGTTTCAAAGCACGTTTTTTGTAATAACATACCATTTCTTGAGAAACTTTTAGAATTCTACCAACTACTTCCTGTTTTTTCTTATAAAAGAAAAGAAGCAATATTACATATTTCTCAATTTCTGGCAACATATGCTCAATTACATAATTTACTTCATTAATTTTCTCTTCATTTTCAAGTTCTATTTGAACATCTTCAGAACTATATAGACTATCACTATTTGAAAAGAAAAGTTCTAAAAGATTGTGATCGATTCGAACTTCACGTTTGTAGACGCTTATATCGCCACTGGGGTCGAAATGACGTATAATACTTGACTTGCTTAATTTCGGAAGGTAATCATCCATAAGAAATTTACTCTTTTTGTGTCATTTTTGCCTTGCACTCTTCACAAATCATCCGACCATCAACTAATGCTGTTGCAGGATTTTGCCCGCAAATTTCGCAAACACCTGAAGCGATTTTGATTGGTTGTGGGGTCCCTTGTTTATGAAACATAAAAACTCCTTATATAAAAATACAATCTTCTAGCTTCTTATCATCTCGCAACTTAACAAATCTTGCCTCTTGGTACTTGCCTTCATTTTCATTTTTCTCTGTCGCTAAAAACTCAAAAACTTTCCCAAGTAGCTGCTCTTTGTTATTATATAATACTTCACGTGCATCATTACTATGTACTGGTATATTCATTATTTTTGTCAATTGCCCGTTTTTAAATTGTCCGCCCTCAAGAGCGACAATCATTTTATTCAATTTTTTATTAGAACTTTCAACAATACCCATAATAGACATAAAATAAGACTGAGGGACTTTATAAATTCTAGAACTCGAACTTTGCTTATTAAATGAGTATCTAGCTGCTAGATCTTTAAAAAGAAAAACTTTAATTTCGTCTTTTAAAGAATCAAAAACTTTTTGTTTATCTTTAAAAAAACTTTGTTGGATTGTTACATAGTCTCCATGAGCTCGTTCAAACAGTTTGTTTAGAATAGTACGTCTATCAAAAAAAGCTATATTACAAACGTCTTGACCATTATGATAAATAATATCTGTTATAAACAATTGCGCATTATTTCTTAGATCATCATCAAGTTCTTCAAGTTTTAAGAATCTAAAAGCTTTAGCTCTATCATTTTGAAAAGTCAGATAACATTCAAACAAAGTTTGTTCAGGTAAATTCAAAGATTGTAAAGTAGACATGATATTAGACAATTGTTCAACTTTATTTTGCTCTTTGTAATCTTTTCTTTTCCCATGGAACTTAATTTTCCCTGGAGCATATACGAGACCTTGATAACGAATCCCTTGATATATAGGTTCCATAACCCATTGGTCAGAATGCCAAAACTTGTCTTGATCATTCTCGCTGTCTATATTCAAACTTCGAGCTTCCATTAAATTTATAAAATCAACCATTGATTGCTCCAAAAACAAATTCAAATTTCGAAATCTGTCTGATAAAATGACTATCAAAAACAAATGGTTTTGAAAGAATTAATATTTGTCCATTGTCACGGATAAAAGGAAATTCGTTTTCAAAAAACAACGCTCCTGCTTCTCTACATCTATTCAATAAATTCAATAATGTGCCACGTATTTGATAGAGCAATTCTTTATTAATAGTTTTGCACAAAAAATTATTATAAATAGATTCGACATGTTTGACAAAATCTGGAACTATAGAAAGATCAATACAAATACTTTTATCAAATTTTACGTGAATTTCATTATCAATTTGTAAACTTCAACATCCATCAATTTGACTCATTCCAAATCTTTATTGCTCTTATTTCTTCATAAGCAATTTGACTTCTTTTGTTACAACGTGGACATTGCAACCAAGTTTGTACAAGAAATCCATTCTCATGTCTTTTAAAAACAGGTTCATTTTGACACTTCGAACATTTCTTTATTTCAGGTAATTGTAAATTCATGGTAAAAAGACTTCTATATGTTCAAAATCATCTTTAGATAATCTAACATTTTTTTCTTTTGCAAGTTCAACAAAACAATCTATACATAGACAACCATTTTCATTTCCTTGAACTAAATTCCAAATCGAATCTTTTACTGACCAGTACAATTTATAACAATGTCCGCAACGTTCACAAGATTCATATTGCCAGATAGAAAGCTCTTTGAATTTGAATGCATAACAAACTCTTCGAATTAAACGTTTAAGAATCAATTTCCAATAAACCATAAATTCATTTACTACCTTTTTTTATTTCTTCAAACAAATACGTTTCATCAATTTCAAAAAACTTTGATGCAACATTCTTAAGTTCTTGTGATGTCGTGTTCTTATTGTTCGAAAACGAATAAACTTCAACTTGAATATTTTGAGCTTTCAATAGTTCAACTAAAGCTACAAAATCGCCATCACCTGAAACAAGAACAACAGTATCAAGTTTATCTTTTTCAGTAATGATATCTATTGCCATCTCAATATCTAAATTGCCTTTTGCAGTTCCATCGCTTCGCTTTTTCAAATCTTTTGAAACTATACTATAACCAATTTGTTTTAAGAAACCTACAAAATTCGAATTGTCATTGTCACCTTTAACGACATAAGCATTGCAAGTTGTAAGTTTTCTACCCTTGACTATGCTTTCTGTGAGCTTCTTGAAATCTATTTTTCGTTTGAAATTATCCATTGCACCATAATAAACATTTTGAATATCGACAAAAATCCCTATACGTTCATCTGGTGTATTTCTGTTTTCAACACGCACCTGAAACAAAAAATCCCCTTTCAGGGAGTCTACAGCTTCAAGGAGCTTCTGATATTGTTGTATTTTACTTTCTTTCATTATTAGTCCCGTTCAATATCGCTCTCTTCACAATAATGTTTATTGATATAGTTTGCAAATTTTTTGAAAGGTTCGCTTTTTGTCATACCCTGTTTTACAGCTTGTCTATCATGGTGTCCATCAAATTTTGCTATCAAGTCATATAAAATGTCAATAGCTTCATCACGTTCAATCGGAGGTCTGGTATCGATCTCTGTTGTCATGATACTGTAACTAAGCTCCCTTCATCATCTGTTTTATTGACAATAATTTCATTACCGTTTATCATGTCTTTCAAAGTTTCTATATGTGTAATGACAAAAACCTGTTTATAGATTTTTGCAATTTCTTGTATTACTTCACCAAATTGCGAAATTCCTCGAACATCAAGTTTTGCTATTTTTTCATCTATTATTAAAGTTTCGTGCTTCTTTCCTGCTCTTAATGATAAAAGCTTTGCTAATGACAAAACAATACTAAATACGATTCGGACTGTCTCACCACCCGAATACATTTGCAAATCTTTTGGGTCTTTTCCTTCTTCTAAAACAAGTATATCAAGACCTCCACCTTTTTTGAGTTCACCATCTTGTCTCTTAGGATCTAAATCAAATTTGACTTTTATTTTCTCAGAATCTTCATTAAAGATCTTCAAAAATTCCATTGTATATTTTTCAAGCATCGGAATTGACTCTTTCATAATGGATTTCTGTACTCCGTCTTTCCCAAAAATCATAGAAAGAGTTTGATGGATTTTCTTTTGCTTTGTATTCTCTTCATTTATCTTCAAAAAATGCTCTATATCAGCTTTCATCTTTTCGAATCCATCGATCTTGTTTTTTAATTCTCCAATTTCTTGATTGACATCATCAATTTCAGCTCTTAACACTCCTATTTCATCTTCTACATCTTCAACAGATTTTGTCAATTCACTAAGAATTCGTTGTAATTCGGGATTCAATTTGGTTTCAAGTTCAACAACAATCTTTCGTTTTTCTTCAATCTTTTCTTGAACTTCTTGTGATTCACCTGACAATTTAGATTTGTCAATCTCGACTTCTTTCAAATATTGCTTAAATTCCTTTTCTTTCTCTTTAAAAGTAGTTTCGCTATTTTCTATGGTTTGTAATGAAAGTTTAAGTTTTGAAAGTTTATTATTCTGTAATTGCCTTGTACTTGCTTTTATTTCAAGATCAGTTTGTTCCTTAAGCATTGACTTTATAGCTTGCGTCAACTTTTGATGTTGATCTTGATTCTCATTTATTTTGTTTTGTAAAACTTCTAATTCTTTTAGTAATTCTGTCTTAAATTTGTCTTTAAAATCACCTTTAAGTAATGCACATTCTAAATCAGTAACAGGGCATATATTCTTAAATTCATTGATTTTCGCTAAAGAATTTTGAAGTGGTTTTTGCTCTGTTTTAAGAACTGCTATTGTTTTTTCTAATTCGGAAGCGTGGTCTTCTAAATCTTTCCTTCTTGCTTGAAATGCCTTTAAATTTTTATCGACTTGATCCAGTTCCTCTAATATTTCTTCTTGAGTTTTTATTGATTTCTTGATAGTTGCTTTCTCTTCTAATGAATCTTCTAATGCTTTCTTCCGCTGTTCATACAATTTTGTTTGAGACTTAGACTCTTCAATAAGACTATGAATTTCATCTATTATCAATTTCCCTTGCTTTGCAAGTTCTCCAAGTTCTCTATTTCCTTGTATAATTTGATTCTTGATTAAATTTTCTGTTTCTATTTGCGTATTCAGTTTTTGTTTTTCGTCATTTAGATCTTTAAATTCTTTTTCTTTAGATTTTAGATCTCTTTTAACTTTTTTGAGTGTCAATTCTGTATCTTTGAAACTTTGTTTTATTTCTTCTTCTTGTTCAAGTTGTTTTTGTTTGTCCTGAACAATATTCAAATTGACTTGTACTTTTTTATCCAAATCATCAAATTTTTTAGTACAAAATCTAGCAGCTTTTTCATATAGTTCTATATTGAGAAGTTCTCTTAATATTTCTTTTCTCTCAGAACTTGTACCCGTAATGATTTGCAAAGACTCACGTTCATTCAAATAAATTGTCGAACTATATGTCTTTGCTCCAAGACCAAGAATTTCTTCAATAGTCTTATCAGTTTTTTTCCACGTTGCATTTTTCAAATCTTGATTTGTTGTGTCTAGAAATATTTCAAATAATGCTCCTGTATTTCTAGATTTTGAACGTATCGATTTGAACCTTTGATTGTCAATTTTAAAAATCACTTCGATATACATTTTCGACATATTGTCGTTAATGTAACTATCAAGTAGATCAGCTCTACCCGAGCCTTTACCAAAAAAATTCACAGGAATTGCTTCAAAAAGACTTGATTTACCGGCACCATTTGATAACTCGACATCATCATTTATTCTACCAAGCACTAAACATGTCAAAACATCTGACAAGTCTATTTCTTGACGTTTTCTATAACTTAAAAAACCTTCAAGTATAATCTTTTCAAGCAACATTTTTCTTACCTCATTAAACAAGAATGTCCCTATAGCTTTATACTATAAGGACATTTAACTTGAATAAAATTAATAACCTACTTTTTCTTCACCGAGCTCAAATCCACATTTGATATTATCAACAACAAGTTCGCAGTTGTCTCGACTTGTAAATTCTTTAAACCATTTACGACCAAGAATCACAGCCATTTTTGTCTTCTGAATTCCCGTTCTAACTTTTTTAAGTTCTTTTTGTTTTTCTTTTGTAGTTGTCTCAAACCAATCAGAAATCGCTTTTCTGTCCTTTAGAGAAGCTTTATGTGATGTCCAATTAGTAATTGCAACTTCTAAAAGAGCTTCTACAGGAGTTCTTGCTTTATTTGAAGCAATTTTCTCCATGACTTTTTTCACTGTTGGCAGACTTGCCATACCTGCCAGTTTGATATCAAAAGTCTTTGCCATGTAAAAATCTACAGGGTCAGCTTTGTCTGTTGGCGGAGAATAAACACCCCCACGATCGACAAGTATTCCATTTTCCTTTAGAAAAGCAGCCTGCTCCTGAGTAAAAGTTTCAGTCTTAATTTCTTCTTCACCAAGCACATCTGTTTTGAGCCACTTATAAGCCTTAATTTCAGCTTTGAGTTTTTGCTCGGCAATAACATTCTTACAAAGCTCAATACCTGAAATATTGTCACCTGCAAGAATTCTATTGATTGCTGGTAATTTTCCAAGATCAACAGCATAAACTTTTGAATTTTTGAAATCATCATCAATCACTATGCCTTCATTCTTGAATTTCTTGTACGATGCATCTGATGATGTCAAATAGAAAATTTTCGTGTGGGTATGCCCATCTTTGACAAACGTATAATTTCTGAAAACAAATGTTGGGTAAATTTTCGAAAAACCCATTTTGTCGGGTGTTACGCCATTGATGTCACGAAGCTCGATGGTTCCCTTGATCGAAGTCTGAACAGACAAATTCGATCTGCTCTCATGCCACACGAGCGTATTAAAAGGACATTTACTTGTTTTGTCAGCTGAAAATTTGCTGTAACCATCTTTTTCAGAAGATTTTACTCCAATTTTCTCATAAGCAAACTTTTCATGATATGGGAAAAAAGCAGCTTCAGGGTCTTCTGTCAACATATTCAAAGCATCATATACACAAAATGCATCGGCCTTGGGCAGATAGTTAGCATCTCTGCCACCGGTAAATCTTGCACTCACATCTACAACAGCACTTGAAATGTTCCCTTCAGCTTCACCAAACTCTTCGACCATAAATGCATTATTGAGTTTGTCAATAATTGCCTTGTCGCCAGCTTTACCTATGATCTCGATTGCAATATCTGTTTTCGTTTGTTGGCTCATAACAAGAGCAGCACCATAAACTGCTTTCGAAATAGGATCGTCTGTCGAACTGAAGTCAATAGTTGAAATATCGATTTTGTCCCAAGACTTTGTGTTCGGTCTCTCTGTTGTCAAATAATAAATCTTGACAGGTTTGCCTTTTGAGGGCGAAACATAAAGTTTGCCATCATCAGGAGATAACAAAACAACACCCTGATCAGTAATAGTAAAAATTGCTAGTGTTGTTTGAAATAGTGGTTCTACTTCTTCTTTAGGATCGACATTTTCTGTAAGATTTATAAGATTATTGATACTGCGAGTATAGTCTTTTATTGAGGAACTATGTATTAAAATTGCTCCAAATTTCTCTGCCATTTGCGATAACAATTCTTTATTGTAATAAGCTCCAAAAGCAACAATAGAAACTGTTTTAAAACATGGCTTAACTTTTTTAATTGCATTAAAAATTTTATTAAGTTCATTAGAATAATTAGAGACAACAGGATACCCATCAGTGAAAAAACTTAAAGAAAAAGTCTTAGACATCACTGATAGATCTTTTATAACTGTATCAATGTCTTGTAAAATATCAGAAAAACATGTAGTTGATCTTGATGAAGAATGTTGTCTTATAGACTTTTCAAGAATAGCATAATCAGATGTTTCTGTTATTTTAAACCCTTTAAAAACCCAATCAAAATCTCCTTCAGAACTAAACCACCCAAGACTAAGAATACTTTGTTTGGGTAATGTCTTTGTTAAGTCAATCAATTGAGAACATAGATCTGGCAAAAAATAATGCATACTTCCAGATCGATCATAAACCCAAATGTAATTATTAGGTTCTTTTTTTTGAATTTTATTAAACTTCTTTAATTCTTGTTCGACTAAATACAGATTATTAGTTAAGCTCAGATACTTTGGCATTTGCTCCTCCATCAATTAAAGAATTAATTATAATTTTAGGAATCTCATTTATTTTTTTATAGGGAATTCTAATTAAAGACAGTTTTTTGAATCTGCAAAAATCTGTCTTGATTTTATCTCTAAAACAAGTATCTTGAAAAACTTTTAGTTTGTTTTCGTTGGACAAATCTGAACCAAAACTAAACGGTTCAAAATGTTGAATGCCATCAAATTCAATAAGCGTATTATAATCTGGAAGATAAAAATCAAAAGGCAAAGGTTTTTTAAAACGACATTCAACAAAAAAAAATGCATTAACATTTGTTATACATTCAGCATTTAAAGGTTTGTCTAACTCAGTCTGTTCCACAAATTGTTTTAATTTGGGTAGAACAGTATCATCGAACCATTCGTCAAGTGAATATCCCATTTTGTTTCCTATGAATTCATGACATCGGCAAGAACTTCTTCTCCAACTTTTAAAATATCTTCTTTCATTTCGATCTCAGCTTGTTCAATATAGCTTCTAAACATAGAAACATAATTGAGTTCATCATTTTGTTTTATCTTGATTTCGCTTTTTTCTTGTCGAATTTCTTCAATATTTTTCCCAATATAATTCCAAGACTCTTCTTTGAGATATTCTTCAATTCCATCAAAATTGATCAATTTTTTATCTGTCTCATTTATCACTATTTTTAGACGAACAACAGATTCGCTAAGATCCATATCTTGTACCGATTCACAGAAACTCATCATCAACTGTCGTGCATCATCTCTAAGATCAGCAAAAAGAGTCTTGAATTCTCTGTCTTTTATTGGTATAAAAGTATCTTCATCATCTTTGACGTAATAAAAACCTTTTTTCTCTCCCTCTTCTCCAAAATCTACTTTTGCGACAGACCCTACATGCCTGCAGAAAAAATTCATTTCCTGTTGTTTATGTATGTCGCCCAAATAGACTTTTGTCCATATATTTTGATCAAAAATTTTTATGGGAAGAACTTTATTGCTCTTTTCATCTTGACCCATATCAAAACTTTTACCAGCAACAGATTTATCTGTGGGATAGTGACCAAAGAAATATTTGTATTTTTTATTGCTTGCTTTTGCTTTAGCAGCAAGCATTTCTACGCTTTCAATTACATAATCATGGAATTTTTTAGATTCAATATTGACATCAAACGTATTGACATGAGGCATAAAACACAAAACAGAATCTTCAACTTCTATTATAGTGGGTATTTCAATTACACGTAAATTTTCTATTTGCGTGCTCATTTCGACAAGTTCTACTAAATCATGTCCGTGCGATTTTCCTTGGTCATGATTCCCTAATAAAAGATAAAGTTTTATTCCCTTGTCTAAAGCCCATTCGAATTTAGAAGCTAATAATCTTCTAAAAACTTGTGCTGGGCGTTTTGTATGATAAAAGTCTCCCAGAACCACAATTGTTTTTATTCTATGATTATTTGCATAATCAAGTGCTTGTTGAATATTGTCTAAAATGTCTTGTGTTCTAGAATCATAACCTTTATCATTCATTCTTCCATACTTATAACGACCCAAATGTATATCTGAAATAAGCACCATTTCCATAAGTTACTCCAAAGGCTCAAAATATGCTTGCATATTATTCGGTTCTCTATTTGCAAATTTTGGTTGTTCTATTTTTATATCCATTTTTGCATGGATATCACTCATTGTTGCAAGTACTTGATCTAAGCACTCTAATATGTACCTGTATCTAATGACCAACTGGTGCCATGTTTCTCCCTTTTGTCCTTCAGCCATTTCTGATTTTTCTTTGAGTTGCTGTTTAAGCCAAAAAAGACTATGTTGACCACTTGGCATCCTAAGATCTGATGTACTTAATAGAGCAAGAAAATCTTGAATTTCTGTATTAGAAACTTTAGTTATTTGAAGCTCAGGTTTATTTAGAACCTGAGATAGTAGCCAGTTTATAGAAATCTCGTCTTCAAAAACAAAGACTCCTTCTTGTTCATCATAATGGTATTTTTTATCTGACTTCATTCTTTTTAAACAGCACAGCAAGTGCTATTGAAATTGAATCTGCTATATCATTATTGATGCCTGAGTCACTATAAATATCTGTGCTTATTTTATCGTATGCTTTTTCAATTTCTTTTATCTGTTTTGCTAATGTTTTCTTTGTCGTTTTTTGTTGTTTTGCAACAGCTTTTGCATTAGACACGTCAAGTACTATTTTTTTAAAACAATCTTGATATGTAGTAATCTGTTTTTGCGTCAATAAACCAAATCTTTCACATACGCTAACTTGAACTTCTGCTTTTGAACAATTACCTGCAATACCTACGATTTTTCGCCATTCAGGTGGTCCAAACAACAAGGGCTCTTTTTTGTTATGAGCATAAGCTTGATATATTGCTACACCAGAAAAACGAGATAGGGTCCTCAAAATTGTAGGACCCCTCATAAAAAGTGATTCTTCAATACCAATTTCATCAGGATTATATTTGTCAAACACTTTCTTAAGTTCATTTCCCAAGAGATAAAGCCGTTGTATAGTGCTCATAGAGCCCTCACCACGTATTAACCCTTTGTCTATAATCTTAAGCGTCTGGTCTGTTTTTTCTACAATACTCCAACCAGTACTTTGTGTCGAAACATCACATCCTGCAGCTATCATTCTGATCTCTTTTTTCTACTTATTGTTGCAGCTTCAGATTTCTCTGTCTGTTCTTCTCCTGGTTTTTCTTCAAGTTTCTCTACAGGACTTTCACTAACTTCAGGGTTATCTTCTTCAATCTTGCTATCGACAGCATAAAACTTCCCTTCTTTAATCAAATCCCAAATCACTTTTTTCATTTCAGGATGTTCATTTATAACAGTTTTAAAATCATCCTTTTTGAAATACTCAATAGATTCATCATAAAGCTCATCTTCGCTTCCAAGTTTTGCAAAATTATACTTTCCTCTCTTGAACTCTTTCACAAAACCATTCATTTCAGCCACATACATAAGTTCACCATCCTGATCAATCCCAGTGCCATCATAACAAATTCTTATGATTATAGGATCGGCTGGCAAACTTCCTGCTTTGTTCTTGTCGAATTTTACTTTGGCTTGATGAGCAAAAATCTTACCCGATGCATCACGTTCTTCTGTTTTTCTGATTTTTGAGACTCTATAAGAAATAGTGTCATAAAATGGCAATGCTGTTCCACCAGTACGGCTTTCAGGATTTGTACCATGCCTTGCTTGTGGATTCATTCTTGTTTGATTTATGAAAATCAAAATTGTCTTAGAATTAGCAAGTACCATTGCTGACAAAATTTTCTTGAGACCTTTAGACATCATTGCTGCAACAGAAGCCATTCGTTGAGACTCATCCATCCCTTTGTGAATCATTTCGAGGGGGACTAGCTGTGTCACGGAATCAACCATAATGATACCAAAGTTACCTGGCGTAACCACCTTAGTGACCTCTCCATCTGCATTAAGCTGAACATCACCAAGGATAGCCATCTCAATCATGTCGAATGCTTCTTCTCCGGAGATAACTGGTTTCACATAAAGGTTTGGTACATCAACGCCAAGTTGTTTTGCCCACCTTGATTGAAACTTGAATTGATTCTCAGCATCAATTATAAGATGGTCTCTTGTAGGATTCTTCTTTTGAGATTGAGCTAATGCCAAATAACCCATAAGAGTTTTCCCAGAGTGCTGTGGTCCATAGATCTCGATCACACTTCCTTCAGGGTACCCTTTACAATCGCCAATTGCTTCGTCCATCAAAAGAGAGCCAGTAGAAATTGAAGCCGGGGGCTTCAAAATAGAATTCCCGGCTTTTTCCCATTTGCCACCAAACTTTTCTTCAATTCGTTCAGCAGCTGATATTACTGTTTTTGCCATGCTTGTTTCCCTTCAAATTAGAATGGAATTCTCTTCCCTCTTTTGGAAGGTTCTTGAGCTGGTGCTTCAGCTTTCTTGACTTCGGCAACAATTTCTTTTGTAGGACGATGAGGATCAATATCGATCTTCAACTGTTTTGCCTTGACATAGAAAGGATGGATCTCTTCACAAGCATTCTTTACGGGACAATCAGAACACATCTTGTCGTTTTCATCAAAGTCGCCTTTGCATTCATAAACCTCAATGTTATGTTCGTCATCAACAGGCTGAGATTCAGCAACAGGTTCCGGTGCAGGTGTTTTTACTGGTTCAGGCTTTGGTTCAGTCTTTACTGATTCCGCCTGTTTTGTTGATTCCCGTATTTCTTTTTCAACTTCTTCAACTGGATCAGGTGCCACTGTAGCAGCTTTCTCTTTTCTCGGCCGTCTTGAAGCAGTCTCCTCTCCAAGATACTGAGAAATCTCATTGTAAGGAGCTTTAGCATTTTCAAGAATCTTTTTGATATCAGATGCCGACGTATTTTTTCTGAGTTCCTTAAGATCAAAACCTTTTTCAATAAGCTTTTTTTCATCAGCTGTCAAAGGTGATGTATTTCTATCGGGTACCGTCCGATATTCTCTTCTTTCTTTGCTGCCTGATGTGATGATTTCAAGATCATATCCTGATTCATCATTTGATGGGCTTCCCCATTTTTTTGCAAAACCGAAAATTTCCTTATAAACAGTGCTACCAACACTCATTCTTTTGGGTGCAGGTTCTTTGACACCAGTTTCTTCATTTGAAACAAGAAGATCTTCACGATGAAGAACATTCATGTCATAACGAGTTTTTGCTGAGACACCTCCAACCTTTTTAAGAAGAGCTTCGACTTCAGGACTCTTGTCGGTCATGTCTTCTTCTTCTTTGAGGCGATGGATTTCGTCCCATTGAGTCGAGACCCAGTCACACACTGAACATCTTTCATCAATGCCATGTGTTATGGGTTTTCCTACCTGTGTACCGTTCTGAGGAATCCAGTGTTGTTTATATCCATGAAATGGGAAATCTCCAGCTTTCTTTGAAGGAAGAATACGAACTGTATGAGTAGTATTGTCAAAAAACTTCATGTCACGAATTTTTTGTCTGGGTCTGTCTTCATCATCATAACGGTTACCTTCGTCTAACCAAGGATTGGCTTTTTCTGCCATTATAGGCCTCCATCTGTTAAAAAGTTTGAGTCGTTCGAATAACTTTAATTATATCAAGTGGGCCAACCATCGTTCACATTTAAATCAAGTTTTTCATCATCTTTTTTGTCTTCGTATTCCCTTTTAATATGATGATATTCTTTCTTAGGACCAAAAAATTTATTGCCACCAAGAGCATCAGCTTCCCATTTGAGCATTGAAGCTATAGTAACTATTTTGTCACCTTTTTCTCCCAAACCATTAGCAATTGCAAAAATATGTTTCATGTTCTTTTTTGAAATAGCAATATCCTCAGACATACGTTCAAAATCAGGATCTGATTTGATCATGTCATCAACCATCTTGTCAGTCACACGGCCTTTTGCGACTTTTTCAAGTTCTTTTCTATATTCCCCTGATTTTTTTGCTAACCAGATTTCGAACTTTGTTTTTAGAATGTCATATTCACATACCGACTCATTATATATGACATTCCATCTTGCATGAACTAATGGGTTTTCTGCAAGCATTTTGAGAACCATTGGAAGAGTAAGTTTGTCAGCCATCGGAATATGTAAAGACTCTTCTAAGTCTTGTTCAACTACCTTGTCACCGATTTTGACTAAAACTTTGACAAAAAATTCTTCATCATCAGAAGAACAAGAATTAACGCCCTTTGTCTTTCGAGTAATCATAATCTTTTTTAAACTCTTTTCTAAGAATATCTCTACTCAATCCAGTAAGATAAAGCATTTGTTTTGATCGTTCATAAACATTATATTGATTGCTTTGTTTGTTCAATTCTCTGAACAATGGATCCGACAATACAAATTCTATAGTATCAGGAATGATCTTGTAATTCCATTGTTTTGTCACTCCAGAAAGTGCTAAACTTGGTTTTTGAACAAGCTTTAATGTACCAATTCGATGAATTCGATATATTCTATATTTTCTAAGGACATTTGCTATAGTTGTTAAGTAGTAACAAAACAAAAATCTTGTATCTTTGACTTTTATTCCAAGCATTATTGAAATAAGTTTTAGTTGTTCTACAAAAGGCACACAATACTCGATAATAGTTTTTTTCGTATTCTTTATTCTTTCTCTAAAATCATCTGCAGGATTAAAATCGACTATATGATATCTGTGCCCATAAAGATTGTAACTATAAGGAACTACATAAAATTTTCCTAAACCAAATACGCATACACATCCTTGTTCAAGTAATCTTTTTCTTATAAAAAACGAAAATAGATCTATTACAAGCGTTATGTCTTGTGTTTTCAAGCCTGTTTTAGCCGACATAATTTCTAAGTGTTCAGCTTTGCTGGCTTCTAAAGGTTGTTTCCCAACGATCAAATTCATTTAAAAATTGCTCAAATTCTAAATCTTTAAATTCTTGTTTTACGGCTTCAAAATCGATTTGTTGTTTTGTAAAATCCGGTTCGACATCAAGATCATCAATAATTTTTACAAGTTTATATGCTATTTTTATATTTTCTAAATTCAATTTTATTTTTTGTTTTAAATCGTCTTTAGCATCCACCACACAACCTTTCCTATTTAACATTTTAAGATTGTCTGGATTTTTTAAAATTTCATCTAATGAACCGTTGGCTATTATAAGTTTTGCGGCAGTTTTATCTCCCACACCCTCAATGCCAGGGATATTGTCGGTAGGATCACCAGTAATCGCCATAGCTTCAACAATTCGATCGGGTGTTATTCCATATTTGTCTATAACATATTGTACATTTTTTATGAGATTATTTGCTAGGGGATGTAGGACTTCAACATGTCTTGAAATGAGTTGTTCAAAATCGTGATCCGAACTTATTATAAAAACTTTTTGTCCTTTTTTTCTAGACTTTATTGTAAGTGTCCCTATTAAATCATCAGCTTCAATTGTTGGGAAATGGTATTGTTTTATTCCACACCAAGACAAAATCTTTCTAAGTTCGGCAAGCTGTTCATAAAAAGCATCTTCAAATCTTTTTCTTCCGCCTTTGTAATCAGGGAAAATAGCTTTTCTCCTGTTATTTCCCCCATCCCAAGTAAGGAAAAAAGTAGTATTTTTTCCACCATATTCTCTTATTAATTTTCTGATAGAAATGAGAACAGAATAAATTGTTTCTGTTCTTTTTCCTTTACTTGTTGTCAAGGGTTCAAGAGAAAAATAGCAACGACATGCAAGTTGATTTCCGTCAATAATATTTACCATGTAGCTTTTTATTTAATTTTTTATAGCGTCAACAAAATATTTTGGGAAAAATTTGCTATTTTGTTTTAAGAAAAACTTGAACTGGCTATCCATTATGTAGATTGTACAAAAATCTTTGTCGTGTCTGACTCCACGTCCAGCAGCTTGTACAAGAGTAAGTGCTGTTTTCCAATTATACCATTCAGGATCAATTTCCATACGCTGCTTTATTTGTTTGTCGCCCAAAAACATGAATGGGAGTTTTACAATTACAACAAATCTTGCAAGATCATCTTTTAAATCAATACCTTCGGTCATTGATGGGGTTACAAGAACTTTTGGTTCGTCAGATAACATAAAATTGTTCAATGCTGCTGTTCTTGTAGAACTATCATGAAGAATTATGCGTTCTCTGAATTTCAACCCAATATTTTCTTTGATATAGTTGGCAATTCGATATGTATGGCAATGTAAAAGTCCTTTTTCGGTGTCATGAAAATCTAAAATTTTCTCAATGTCTTGAACTACTTTGGGCAAACTTTCTTCAATATTGTTTTTTCCTAAATTCCCTGATCTTGTAAGAATTATTGGTCTTATATCCGGAGAAAACGTCGATGGAACTTGAATGAATTTTGTTTTAGAAACTTCAAGATCTAAATTCCTGCAAAAACTTTCTTTATCTAAAATTGTCGCCGACATGAATAATTTCTTTTCAGCATTTTTGAAAAGCAATCTTTGAGCAAAAAAACCGACAGTCAAAGGTTTGAATATAATTGTTTTTGAACGTAATTTTTCATTAGTTGTTATATCGAAAATCCATTCAACTTTTGTATAACTCTCAAGAAAAACTTTAACTCTTTCTTCTTGACTAGCAAGTCCTTCGAGTTCTTTTTGAAGATCTGAAATTATTTCTATATCAAGAAATTTATTCTTCAGTTTTTCTGTTACTTCTTTTTTTCGTTCCTTGATTATAGGGACTAGCATTCGAAGCCACTCTATATATTCATCAAGTTTTTCATAAATTGGTATTTTAGAAGTTACACCCAATTTTGAAAGATAAAGAGATGAAAAACTAAATTCGACAAAAGACATACATTCATCATCAAGACTATGAGCTTCGTCACATATCAAAAGCTTTCTTAAAGAAAATGTCCCAGTATAATTCGTAATACATAGAAAATATTTATAGTTCATCAATGCAACATAAGATTCTACAGCCTGTTGCTTAGCAATTTCATAATAACATTCTGGTTTTATTGGACATTGTTTTGTAGAACAATAAGAATCTTCACAAGTAAAATTTGCATACAACTTACAAGGATAATTATTACGTCCTTTTAAAACACAAACTCTACCTGAACTATAATCTTTTACATATTGATCCTGAAGAATTTTTTGTGAAGTCAATAAAAAAGCAGATTTGTAATAAAGACCAAGGCTAATCGCAATGGCACTTTTGCCTGAACCTGTAGGACTTTCCAAAACAACATTCTCTATTTCATCTGAATCAAGAGATTGTTGAATATCAAGAATGGTTTCTTTTTGATATGGTCTGAAAGTTTTATGAGGGAAAAAATCTAGAACGCTCATAAAAAACCAATATCTTGAACTCTTGCTTTTACTATTTTCGAGAAATAGGAAGGTCTAATCTTTACTATTCTTTTTCGCAATTCTATGATGACGCCATCGATATCTGCTAAATCACCATGTTTGATGATTACATGATCCCCAATCTTAAATTCTGTTTGCCTTTGGGCTTTTAATTCTACGTCAGCAACATTCAATTTCTTGATTTGAGCTGTTGTAAATTTTTGAGGGTGCTTATTAGGACCAAGGAACTTTAATGTTCCCTCTGTAGCTAAAAAACTCTTTGCACTTTGTTGATCGATTTCAATAGAACGAATAAAAACATAACCTGACAATTCATTTGATATTGAAATTTCACTGAACGATAATTCTTTTTGTTTCGAACTTAATTGTTCTTTGATGAGTTGTTCAAACCCTTGATGAACTAACAATATATACCACGCCATTATTCTTCCAGCTTTGATTTTACTAAATTGACAACATGTCTTTTCATTTTGATGACATGTCCTTTTGATCTCTTGTATTTCTTTGCTATATCCTCATCTCCATTTATATCATACTTAATGTTTCGAAGAATTTCTCTATACATAGAATTTCTTAAATTATCTCTAAGATCTTTTTCCAAGAGAAAAATATCTTCTATACTCATATTATATTGTTTTGCTAAAGCATAGAAAGAATTTTGCATTGTCGATTTGTTCCGAATTACTAAAAGCATTGCTTGCTTAAGTTCTTCAGGAGCATCTATTTCTTTTAATTCAAACATTTTATTGATATGAGAACAAAGATCCTTTGACATATATTCATCTTCAAAATTTATTTGAGGAATCAGAGTTCTTTCGGAAGAAATAACTTCATCCCATGAACATTCCGGATCATCAAGTTCTACAGATTTAATAGACGATATTTTTCTTTTTTGAGTTCCTAAAGATTGTAAAACTCTTTTAAAAGCACAGTTTATTACATACCAAGCATAAGTAGAAAAACAGGTATTACAAGCTATGTCAAACCATTTGCTTACTTGGATGAATAAAGCTGAAACTATATCCTGATAGAAATCATTTTCGGTTCGATCTCTATATTGAGCAAATTTGTGTCTGTTAAAACGTACAAAACTAATTATTATTTGATCCCATGTCTTTCCTCTTACGCCACGCTGATAGAGAATAATATTGAAAATCTTATTCTTCTCTCTTTGTGTTGTAGCATTTCTAAAAGCTCCTACAAGAATTCTTTCATCACGATCTTGGGGTTCTTCATTAACTTTAAGTTCGAGTTTTCTTTTAGGTTCTTTTGGGAGTCTAACTTTCTTTTCTCGTGGTGTTACTATTTTGATGGGAATAGCAGGAGGAATATAAGACGAAGGAACTTCGAACTCAAAATATTTTGAGAATAAATTTAAAAGTTCTTGTTCTGCATTAATTACGCCTATACATCTCATTTTCCCGAGATGCTTAAGTTTTGCTTCTTCTTCAGTGACTTCTGTGAAATTAGGGCCCCATGTTGGATCAAAGGCAAGAAGCTGCACTCTTTTTCCAGAAAAACAAGCCTTTTTCCCAGACACATCACGAAAAATTATAAAATGTTTTGTTATGTCAGGAGTTATTGACTTGGGCAAAACATTCAAAAATAATTCTGATAATTCCACACATTCCTCACAGTTCTAGCATAGAAGTTCTAGCAATTATTTAAAAAATTAAACTGTAAAGGAAAGTTTTGCCAAGCAATTCGGAAGATTCACGTGACATTCTCATACCAACAGCTCCATTCTCATAATAATTATCTCATACATAAAACTATAACTATAACACCTTAAAACATAATTCAATGTAGGGCTAATGTAAACACCTTTTGCATCTTTTTTGCATCATCAAGTGCACGATCAAATTCCTCTTTCGTGCAGTCATCTGGGTCCTTCCCTTCAGGCAACACGAGATTAAAAACAGGGACATCTGTTAAATATTCTTCCATGATCTTTTGTGCAGCTTCTTGGCCCGGATTTGATTTATTTCCATTCATATCGATTTTATCGTCATTGTCCAATGCAATATAGATACGTTCGAAATTTTGAACTAACTGTTTCATCTTATATGTATTCAGATGACAACTCAAAAGCGCCACTACATTGTATCCAAATCTAATAATTTTCAATGCATCAAAAATACCTTCGCAAATAAAAACTTCTTTTTTGTTTTTTACGCTTTCATCCCAATTAAAAAACAATCTACTCATTGGCGTACCAAACGGGTAGAGAATCTTTTTATAGAGATACTTGTCAATGATTCTTTGTTTATCCTGTTTCGAAAGATTCCTTTTTTTCATTATAGCTTTTGCTTTTGCCCATATATCCGACTTACCCGACATATCTCTGGCAGCAAAAGTCACAAGCTTATTCTGTAAATAGACAGGTATTATCAATCTGTCATGAAAAATTCTATCGTCAACACAATATCTCATACCATATTTTTTTATGTCTTCTAAACAAACACGTTTTTTTACGATATCATAGTATTTTTCTGCTGGTTCGCTTGGCGGGAGTACGACTTCCTTTAATTCATTATTTTCTTCTTCATAACAATCGTTATCGAAGAATTGAAAAGTCGAATTTTTGACTATAGAAAAAACATCTACAGTTTCATTAATCCCGACTTGAATTTTTGCAAATTCAATTGCTTCCTTTGTAGTTTTAAGACCTTCAAGATTTTTTATGAATCTTATGAAGTCTCCACCACCACAAACAAAACAATTGTAGATTCCTGTTTTTTCTTGAATAGAAAATGAAGGTGTTGTGTCATCATGAAAGGGGCAAGGGCACATAAACTCTCTGCCCTTTTGAGTCCTGTATGTTTTGAACTCTAGATTATAATGTTTAAGAACATTCTCAATTTTAACCCGAGAATAAATTTCGTTATAAACTTTCTTATAATTCTCTATCATCATTTTTTGCACATGTTTTCTTATATTGACAGAAAAAACAATCCTTTGTTCTCTGATTGAATTTGGGCTCTTTTAAAAAATCCTTTTTCGAAATTCTTTCGAGCATATTATTGACTTGCCTAAATAAAATCTCAAAATCTTCTTCAGTGCGTTGGGTGAACAAGATTTCACCATCGATCGGATATGCTAGTGCACCATGTATTGAATCAAGCGAATATTTATATAATTCCCTCACAAAAAAACTATAAAAAGTTAATTGTATATTCTTGTCAATTTCTTTTTCTTTACTTTTTGATGTTTTCCAATCAAGACAGACAATCTCGTCATTCGCTAAAAGCATATCTATACGACCTGTAAGATGCACATCGTCTAAAAAATGATTAATAAAAGGTATTTTACAATATTTCTCTATTTCAAGAATTTTAAAACTGCTCCAACGACTCTTCATTTTTTTGACGTTTTCTATTTGCAATCTTCCTTTTGCTATAGAATCTTCAAGTTCCTTTGAATTAGGAAAAGGTAGATTCTTTGCTTCGGTGCAAAAAGCTATAAACAATGAGGGCCATGCAGCAGAAATTTCGTCAAGACTCAGACCAAATTTGAAATGCAATTCAAGTGCTTTATGGAGTGTAGAACCAAAAGTCGTGAAAAGATATGCTTCATCAGGTGTTCTCTCATCTAAAAACTGCCATTTATACATCTGAGAACATCTGAAAAAAGAAGATAAAGATGATGCAGAAACAGTTACTTGTGTTCTCATTTTACCTCATTCAAAAGAAATTCAATTGTTTTTTCGTTCAAAGCAGCTGTCCGCATCAATTCGAATTGTTGTTTATTAGTTTTTAGTTCTTCCTTGATTTTTGTCTGACGATCAACATCATGTTTAAGCATACTTGAAATTTGCATTGCATAGGTAACAATTTCATCATCTGTCACCAATATCCCAAAATCTTTTGCAACCTGTTCGAGTACTAAAGCAGCTTTAATAGACTCTATAGAACGTTGTGTATAATGATCAAAGAAACCCTCTTTAGAAACTTTTTCTTTTGCAATCTGTTCTTCAGTTTTTCCAATGCGTTTTAAAAACGCATTCCATTCTTTTTCATTTTCTCGATCTATCATTACTTTGGGTATTGGTGTGATATTCGAATTATTGATAACAGATAACAGCACTTGCTTTTTAAAAGTTTCTTTTGCATTATTCTCTTTCTCTTCAGCAAATTTAAGTCTTAAATTTTCTTCATACAATTTGATTGTGTCAAACCCTTTTGATTTTGCAAATTGTTCATTATATTCAGGAATTATTTTGTCTTTGATTGCTTTAAGAGTAACAGTAAAAATAGCTTTTTTACCAGCTAGTGTTGTTTCTCTATAATTTGTCGGGAATGTTACAAATATTTGTCTTGTCTCTTCTTTCTTCATCCCAATGAGCTGATCTTCAAAATTGTCTATAAATTGTTTTTGTCCATTTATGATTTCATTTATTTTTATCTGATAACCTTTAGCAACACCACCCTTAAAAGGCGTTGCTTCACCTTCAAGTCTGCCTTCGAAATCGATTACAGCAATATCAAAATTTTCTAATGATTCTTTTTCAGAATCAAGTATGATTTCGCTTTTCTTTACTTCCATTGTTATCTTATCTCTAAATTCATTTTCTGTCAGTATAGATTCGGGCTTTTCGATCTTGATTGCGTTTAGAACTGGTAAGCTGATCAAAGGTTTTATTTCAGCAACAAATTCGATAGTAAAAGATGATTTTTTCTTTAAATCACCAAAAAATTTAAAATCAGCAGAAGAAACAATATTGGGTTCTACATTCACAATGTCATGAAAAATTTGATCAACCATAGGTTTATAAAGTCGTTCAATTCTTAAACGACTTTCAGCAACATCCCGAGGAACATTTCCTTTTCTGAAACCTGGAATCTCTATATTACTTTTTACTTTGTCATAGCATTCTTTTTTTCTTGTTTCAACATCATCGGGGTCTAATGTCACAATGTATTTCACTGGTGCAGGCATTGCTTCTGTTTTAATGTTCATTATTCCTCCTTGTCTTTTTCTACAATGGTTGAAGGACCTTCATCGACACGTGAATCATATTTGAATCTCATAATATCAAATTCTTTAATGAAAAACAATTTTGTAAGTTGAGAATCTCTTGTTTTAGGGAAATAGAGACATGCTGTTTCTTTATCTCCTGTTATACCTATCATGTTGTCAGTGTTATGGCCCAATTTATCTGAAAAAGCAGCATCCATAGAATCAACTTCTTTTCCATGCAAATGCCTTTTATGGGATTCTCTATTAAACTGACTTGCTGCAATTATTGGCAATTCTCTACCGCGAGCAAGTAATTTCAAATCCCATGAAATTACTCCTACAGGATCATCTGTTTTACGTTCACTTGGTGTCATCAGATAAATAGGATCTATGATTAAAAGATGAGCTTTCTTGCTAGTAACATTTTCAAATGCTGTTATTCTAGAATCAATAAACTGGCTATTACAATTTTGAGGTGCATCAATAAACCATAGAAAATTATCATGTTCTTCTTTTGTCTTTTTCAACTTACGTTCTAGTAGTTCTACTTCTTCATCGCTCATTAAATGAGGTAGTTTTATTTTATTATATGAAATTTTTGTGATTAAAGAAGTGAAACGTGCTCTTTGTTGAGCCATAGGCATTTCAATAGTTACATAAATGACATTATAATTTAATTTGTAAGCATTGTATGCAAAATTCAAAAGCAGAATTGATTTTCCCATTCCTGGACGTCCAAGAACTAGAGAAAATTCACCAGGTTGCCAACCACCTGTAGCTTGATCAATTTTTTTATAACCTGTTGGTATTCCTTGATATTTCGAAGGATTTTCGCGTCGTTCCTTTATTTCAGCAACATCTCTTGAAATGTCATGGAGCACATCTTCTTCTAGAACTTTATATTTACCAGTTGTGAGTAGAATTTTGTTTACAGAATCTTGTATGTTTTGAGCCAATGCCATGGCTTCGTGTTTTTCATCAATAAAATCTTGTTTTAATTGTTCGTTTATTTTAAGATTTATGTTGAGAAGATCTCTATAGAAAAATTTCTCTCTCAATTTATCAAACATAGGTTTGAAAGATTTTGCTTCAAACCTATATGAAAAAATCTTTTCAAGAACTACTTTCTTTTGTTCATATTCTTCAGCTTGCTTATATTTTGCTTTTAATTCATCAAACAAAAAACTCTTTGAGACGCACTCGGAAAAAGAAACAAAATTATCTAATAGTTTGCTGAACATCCATTGCTTAAAATCCGACGTAAAAATTTCTTTAGGCAAACCTAAAAATGTAACATAAGAAAGATTCGAATTAATTTCATCTATGTCTGCTTTATTGTCAAATTCATTGTCAAAAACCAAAAGACGCAATACTTTACATTCAAGTACTACATCGATAAATGGTTTTTGTCCATTGTCAGTTTGTGTATCAGTTTTTTTTCTTGTTATCATAGTCTATCCAGTAAAGATTCCCCAATTATATTTCTATAATCTTCCCCCAATAACTTGACTTCTATTAAACGCTCTTTGAAATTTGAATAAAGAGCTTCTCCCAACAGGTCTTTATTTGTTTCTAAAGGATGATTTGCTGTTATGATAGTACATAGATCTGAATCATCACGTTTAGTAAAAATTTCATCTATATTTGCTCGTTCAGCATCATTTATTTGACTAAATAATCTTCCAATATCGTCAATTACGAAGAACTTGCAATTGTTCACGACATAAGTAAAGTAAGCTTTTTTATCCTCGTTTTTCCAACCTGCTCTTACAAACTCAATTATTTCTGCAGATCTACTAAAGAAAGCCGAATAATAATGTTCAATAGCGATTTTTAAAATGATTATTGCTATTGCTGTTTTGCCTACTCCATGCGACCCGGAAATATAAAGTCCAATTCCTTCTTGAGCAGCTTTATCAACTGAATTTATGTATTTCTCAATTTTTTTAATCTGGTCTATATTCGATTCTATAGTTTCTACTTTATTACGTATAGTCTCAAGATCAAATTTAAAATATTTTTCAGGTATATTAGCAAGCAAAAAATTCTTTTCGAAAAAATCATCAACAGAACTATAAAAATCTAACCTTTCAACAATTTTTTCATTTCCAAACTTAGAAATATCTACCATGTGATGAAAATGCGACCAGAATTCATGCCTTCGTGGACTTTCTTGTTTTTTTCTAGAAATCATTGTTGAATCCATTCAAAATCTTTTTTTATCTCTTGTTCTCGTCCATTGTCAATCAATATTTTGCAACCTAAAGCGTACAATCTATTAAGACCTTTAAAATCTTTCATTTTTAAATATGCTTGATATGCTTTATTATCTTGAATCTGTCCTGAGGCAATCTTAATTGCTAATTGCTTATTACTTTCTTCAAATTCTTGTTTATATTGTTTCAAATTCAAGGTTTTAGCATCTTCTTTCTCACTTGTCTTGTCTGATCTCTCTTCCTTGATTCTTCTCATAATTCCATGAATATATGAGGCCGGCTTTTTTGCATAATAACTGGTAACATAGACATCACAAGTTTTTTCCAAAACAATTTGAGGTACATCAAAAAATGGATCAGTCAAATCTTTAATGTCTTGAAGTTCTACTTTTCCTTTTTCTCCATATAAAAATTTGACATGTCCAGAGATAAGTTCAGCAATTTTTTCTGATAGTCTTGGGTTCGTGAAACTAGAAACTATTCTATAGATATATTTGTCGAGATAATCTGTATTACTTCTTTTCCTTCTAATCTTTATTGCATCATCTGTAAGTGTGACTTTAAATTTGTCATTTGTCCCAAGTATAGTCCCAATACCCAATTCGTAAGCATTCTGACCGTATGTTCTTTTGACTAGATTCCAGTAGCTTAATTCGCCCCAAGCATATTCAACTCTTTCTTTGTCATCAGAAACAAGAACATGTTTTTGAAACACAGACGAAGGTATAGAAATGTCATTGCCCTTAACTTTATTATCAAAATAAAAAAAACAAAAACGTAATAAAGTACAAAAACTATCAGGACTTAGCAATTTCAAATATTGCTCAAGGAACTCTCTGGGTATTGTTTCCTGAACTTGCATGTTATTTTATAATATTAATTGTACCCAAGTTTACTTTTTATGTAACTTCGTAAATCTATCTCTTGGGCACCTAAAGAAATTGCTTGTTGTCTTTTTGACTGCACAAGATCATAATGAGGGAAATTACGTTTATTTTGAAACCATGAACGTCTTAAACCTAATTTACCAGCAAATTCATGCAACTCTTGCACATCATCTGCAAATAAATGGCACCATTTTACATGCGTGCCATATCTTTGGGCAATTTGACTGATTTGTTCTTTTATATAGGATGTTGGTTTGTCTACATATATCATATTACGTAAGGTCTGTCACTCCATCGCCAAATAAAGCAGCTTGAGTGAATGTATCACCCTTGTCATCATGATAATATAAAATTGTCCCGTCAGGAAATTTATCCGTTTCTATAGGATCAATCCCTACAGCACAAGACTCGACATCGAATTTGATAACCCAAGTCTTTAAAGAATCATCATGTTTTGAAACAGTAGTATGAACAAGTCCAACGGATTTACAAGAATCTATTCTCCCATTACTTGCAATATCTATAATTCTAAGTAATGCGGTGGAAATAATAGAAATCGCTTGTTTGTCAGAAATGTTTGAGGACTTTGAATCTTGGTTCTGATTCATAAATTTGCATTCGTTTCTTTGAATGACCAGTCAGATATCGTATTCTATCATAAAAATCAACTATTATGGCTTCTTTTTTTTCATTATTTTCAGCTGAAGGATAAGGTCTTAATGTTCTACCTACACGTTGCAATGACTTGATTAATGATTTGCCCCCACCTGCCATAATAGCAGAACCCAGAGCAGGTATGTCTACACCTTCGTCTGCCACAGTGTTATGACAAAGAATGCCTTGACCACTAAAAAAATTCTCGCTTTCTTCAACAGAGATGTCATAGACGACATCTCTGTCATAAACTTGCTCTTCAGTTCTTATGATAGGTAAAATATAGAATTGTCCTTCAATTTCATCTCTCAAATAAGATCTAGAACCCATTTTAACATGTCTACCAAGACCAAACAGATTGCCTACAACAGAAACTCTAAAAGCATAATTTCTCGTGATAATATCTTTTTGATTTGGATTTATTTTTCTTGGTTTTAAATCTGGTGGTACTACACTGTACTTAATTTTATTAAAACCATTTGCTAGTAGAATGCCTACAACACCATCTGTTAATTCTTTGCTTACAGAACCAAAAACAAATTGATGATCACCATCAAAACTTCCATCTGTTAAAAAATACCCATATAAAAAAGCCATTTGAATTTGTGTATTACTATTAAAAATATAGTTAGGTACTTTTTTTGTCAATGCTTTACCTATAACTCCTAAAATATCTCTAAATAACATAGAAATAAGTTGACCTCCGAAACAACATCCTCGTCCAGGAGTGACAACAACATCAAGAGATGGAAATAGCAACTTTAAATTTTTCACCATTAAATCTACTGTATTTGCTTTTCTACTCTTTGCATTCTTATAAACAAAATGTTCATTAGGTTTTGCTGACAAAAAAAGCCTCCAAGAAGCATTAACAGCTCCATCACCAATCAACATTCCACAGATTTCGCTTAGTTCTTTAGAATTATCTAAAAACAGGGGCAAAGAAAATTTTTTCCTACTTCTTCTCCAGTTGATTGTTGCACTTATTTTCTTATAATCTTTAAACAATAAAATTTTCTCAAAAGTAGTTCTGAATTTACCCTTATAAAATTTTACGTTCTCATTAAACCACAAGACAAATGCTTTGTAATACAAAGACTTATTCTCTAATCTTTTCCCAATTTTATAATGAATTTTCTTGTCAAGAAGATTCATTAGATACTTATATTCAGATTTTATTTTCCTAATATTTGCTTGTGTTAAATTCAGATTGATTTCTTTTTGATTTCGATCAAGCCAGATTTCAACCTTTCTGTTTTTTAATCTAGAAAATTCTTTTACTAAATCAAATTGTTTAATTTTTTTTGAATTTAAGGGCAAATTTGTTGCTACAATAACAGTATTACCTTGTTTAGGCTCTACTTTTTTTTGCCTATTATCTTCTAATGTAATTAAAGAATGATTTGATGTTACACTTACACATCTTGTCGTTCCAACAGTTGTTCTAAGTATTGGCACATGTTTTTCGTGTCTAACTACATGAGTAATTTTCTTCCAACAAATTTTATTTTGCCAAAAAGATAATGTTTGAAATTCTGCTTCTATTTGAGTATTCAATGATGTCTCTACAAATTCACCTATTCTTATCAAGCTTATTTTTTTGTTTTGATCTTTTATCCAAATAAATTCATCATAAGGCAAACTTGAGCCAACAAGTACCTGAAGTTGCTTTGTGCGCACTTTATTTAAAAGGTCTTTTCGCATCTCTCCATTAACTTCACCTTGTATAAAAGCAACAGAACCTACTCCCGCCTTGGCTAGCCTCTCACATAATATGTCTCCATGTGGTAACCTGGTGACTGTAATCAACACAGACTTGCCTAACTCAAGTAATCGTAGAGTACTATCTATAATCATTTCATTACGAAGGTCATTATTGACAATATACTCTTCATATATATTTCTGAAAGACTTTCTGACATATTTGTATTTTGGATGCTCATTAGGATCTAACATATAGATCCAAGGTTGAACAAGATATCCTTTATCTATCAAGAAAGATGCACTTATATTGCAAATCTGTCTACCCGAATAAGCATCTAGAACTTTATCTATTGATTTATCACGGTATGGGGTCGCACTTAACGAATACCTAAAATATGCTGACTGCATTAATTGCATCATTTGAATATAGACAGGCGCAGTAGCGCGGTGACATTCATCACTTATTACGACTTCAGCTTCTTGAACGACTTTTCTAATTTCATGTTTTCTTTCAAGAACATGTTTCGAAATTTTTTCTTTAAACATGTTTTCTTCGTCAATAGCACTATACTTCAAATCAAATGCACTATGTAATGTCTGAACTGTACATACATTGATTTGACGTATATCACAATATCCACCGCCTATTTTCCCGACTTTGATCTTGAACATATTCTCAAATTCATCAGCTGTTTGTTCAAGCAAGTCAATAGAATAGACAATAAAAAGAGTTTTCAAATTAAGTTGAGCTACTATTGCTGCAGCAATTACTGTTTTTCCACCACCAGTAGCTACTTTTATGACGCCTCGTTCAGCTTTTATTGCACTATGTACAACTTCTTCTTGATAATCTCTTAACTTCTTTGCGTGCATTTGTAAGGGATCACCAATAGACGGAATAATACGAGTATCAAGTACATCGAAAGAAAAATGACATTCTGATAAAATTCTATCAAGGGTAGAGTAGAGCCCGGTAGGATAGCGTAATCTCTCACGTTCAAATAATGGAATTTCGAGTTCAAAAGTTTCTTTTCTGAAATTTGAATACTCTTCTCGACTATAAGACATTTCTGATTCAATACGTCGAATCAGTTCTGTATTCAGTTTAACATTGGGTTTAAGATGGGTCCATGTATTGTCAATAACAATTTCAAAATCAGCCATGGATTTTCAAAGCTTTCCACCATGATTCATTTTCTTTATACCATTCAATTGTATCTGTAAGCCCAGCACTCATGTCGATAATAGGTGACCATCCATACAATTTATTTAGCTTTGAAAAATCCATAAAACAGGGTTCTATTAATTCTTGTTTAAATTCTAACTTCTGTTTAGGTATTTGCAAATATTCCATTATAAATAGAGCTATATCGATATCTTTTATTTCGTTGCCACCACCAAATTCGTAAGATTCACCGATCTTGCCATAATGAATTAAAGTCTCTAAACATCTACAACTATCTAAAACACTTGTCCAATCTCTTATTCTTTCTGTCACACAAAGATTCTCGCCTTCAAGCGCATTAGTAATTAAATTAGGAACTAATTCTGATGGGTGCTGGAAATATCCATAATTATTGGATAATTTCAACACCATCGCTGGGACAATAGTTGCTTCTAAAGCAAGTTTATCAAGTTCTTGTTGTTCTGCAATCTGTAAATATTTTTTGACTTTATATTTCTTCAGTACATCCAACAAAACTGTTGTTCTGATCGCATCATCAGCAAAATAAACAATAATATCGACTCTAAACCAAAATTTGAAGAACTTTGAGAAATCTCTAGTGTCTACAACATAGGAATAGAATCTGTTATTCTTAATTTCTTCAAAATTCCTCTTATCAGCTTCTGGTTTGTCAATACAAATAACATTATAATTGATATATTTATCAAGCAAGTGTTGCACAAAATTTGTGCCAATAAATCCAGAACCATCAACGACTAGTATGTCCATTTGAGCCTCAGCACAAGTTGTTCGTGATTATTCTTTCTTCTAAACGGAACAAATCGACAAGAATAGGACTATCTGATGTGTGTATTCCCTTATTACCTATTTGTATCATAATTAAAAGCTCTCCTGAAACTTTATTTCTGACAAGCAAAGGCATTGCAAATTCAGCATATAAAGTATCTACTAATGGTTCTTCAAAAATTATTTCTAACATTGGCTGAGACAGGAATCCTCTTTGTGTTGTCTCAGGAGTAGCAGGAACTAAGTAATCGGTATCAACCCATAAACGTCCTCCACCATGATAACCATAAACATCATAAGAAGCAAACATCCAAGTATCAGTAGAAAAGCGTTTTCTTCCACCACCTGTGATTTCTATAACAGTGCCATTTCTCAAATAATCATTGAATGAACCAGGTAATTTTGGAGACAAAGGAGTGAACATTAATGATGATGTACCAGTAATTCCTGACGTATCTATTACACCACCCCCTGTACCATTATTAAAGAAAATACCATGTTCTCTCTTACAAACTAATGACAAATTCTGATTACCTATAGAGCTACCTTGATAAGGTGAATAAGAGTAAATCAGTTTTATTTGTGCTCCATCATGTGGTGCTCCCAAATAGTCACAGTCGATCCAGACACGATCTCTATTCGACATTGTAGTGATATATCCTGTGTTTGTAGACTCAGTACAATCAATAATCAGACCGCCAATATCATATCCAGCTCCCGCACTCAATCTCACTTTCGTTCTTGTTCCTGCCCATTTGAACTGTGAAACTGTCGCTCCCACAGGTATTTCCCATTGAACTCCATTCGAATTATAAAGACTTATCCTCGAACCTATGGTACCACTTGTTGTCGCTCTATGCTCTAGCACATAGCTCAAAGGTTGACCCTGATAAATGTAACCAAGTAACTCTATTTCAGAACCAGGACCTGCAGGTATGTATTGTAAAGAAGTCAAAGACCCAATAAAATAATCTGCACTAACTAAAATTTTATTTGCTTCCAAATCTGAAACTTGGATTCTAGAAACAATATTCTGCATTGCAAGTTCGGTTCCACCAGTAGAAGATGTATAGACACCACGTAAATGCTGCAATGGATAAGGTACATATATTGTTTTTGTTGTGACATTTAGTGTTTCTACTTCTAAAGCTCTTTGTGAACCATTTTTTGATGTAGTAGTTTGGATCAAAGGTGAAATACGAACCTGTTTCCTTGCTCGAACAGATTCAGTCTCTGTGTAAGTTTGTGCATCTGTTATATTCTCAAATGGGTGTTCAAACAAATCTTGGAATCTTGTAGATTCTGTCTTGATATTCTGTCCTCTTACAACAACACCATTAGAAGTAGGAAATGATGATGCATTAGCATAGAGCACTCTAAACAAATCGTCCTGAACATTTGTTATACCCTGACCTGCAGGTATTTCAGTATCATAATAAACCCAAATATCATAATTTGTTCCAACCCAAATTCCAGTACTCATCGAAAAAATTGCTTGATTTGTATTTAGATTAGACCATGTACCCGTTATAACAGTTTTCAAGTGGTCTTCTAAATAAACTCTTGGTGTTCCCTTAATTATTGTTCCTGAAGGGTATTTAGCAGTGACATGAACAACTATAGTGTTTCCTACAGCCCAGTTCCCAGTACCTGAACCTCTATAAACATCAAGTTCTACACCAGTTGTACTAACTGAAACACTCGCAAAAATATCAGATTGTTGTGTAATAGCATCAGACCAATATATTCTCTTACCACTTGGACCTACATTACCATACAAATCTGTATATCCAAATATATGCGTGTCTGAAATTGCATCATATGTAAGTTCTTTAATTCTATTTTGTCTTAATTCTCCCCTAAAAAATTTGTCAAGATTTTGCTCTAACAGTTTATGATAATTCCAACCAGAAAAAGAAACCTTTTGTCTAAGATCTATTATATCAGTTGCATCAATGCCATCATGAAATTTTCCATCTGGTCTATCTGAAACAAGTGCTGATAAAACAGCTGAATTTCCAAGTTGATTATAAAGAGCTGTCAAATCATCACCACCAGTATCGCCCCAAAGATTTGTAGGTCTTCTATAAATTTTAAACATTGGAATAGCATAAGAATAACCATCTACAGTTTGTAATGCAATTTGAGAAGCTTCATTTCCAAATCCTGCTCTCCACAAACCGACATCACCTAATTCATGAATCATATTGGTAAAATTGTAACTTGCTACTTGTGATACTGCAGCAGCACCCTGAGCTCTTACATTAGTGTCATCAAATCCATAAGAATCTGTACTCATAAAATCTACATTTGAAACTACTCTGATTCTATATTGAACTTGAACTCTTTCTGATGTTTCTTCATCAAAAACTGTGTCTATAGAGTCATCAACTAAATTTGTTCCACCAAATTGTACATTACCAAATTTGTAGATATTATCTGCGTCCGGTTTATTTTGAGCAATTGGAAGATTGTTCTCATCTCTAGCTCTAAGCTGTGCTCTCCAAACTTCAAGAAAAACAAAATCCCAACGTGCTGCACTTCCAGCAGGTGAAAGAGTGATTTGATTTAAAATTGTATCAGTGTAATTTACTCCTCCTATTAAAACAGGGTATCCATTAACGACAGCATTCGGAATAACAGCTTCTTGATTATCTTCTTGGGCATAAAATCTAATCGTATTTGCAATTCCACAATTTGTGCTGCTCTGATTTTTCCCAAGAGATAACCACCCGCTTGGGATATTAGATTTTATTAAATTGGAAACTGTGTTTCCTGCAACATCATTTAACAAATTCCATTCAGAATCTAATGCAGCTTTACCTGTTCGCCATATTACATTTGAAAAGTTTCTGAAATTTGCTTGTAAAGTCCTGCTTACAATTTCTTCTGAAGGAGTTCTTTTAAATACACCATAATTATTAGTTCCATTATCCATTTTTTACTCCTTAAAAATCGTTGAATTCATAAAAAA
>JAQUND010000017.1 GCA_028717785.1 Candidatus Nanoarchaeia archaeon
TATCTTCCTCTAGATTCTACTTTTTCAAATCTAGTATTAATTTCTTTAAAGTTTTTACTTTTTTCTTTATATCCTTTTAAGAAATTTTCAAAAGATTTTTCAGAATGAGTATAATGTTTACTATCTAAAGCTTGTTTAAACAAATGAATATCAACTGCTTTATCTTCAGATTTATCAGAAATAAAACCAAGACCAAAATCAATGAAATATACTTTATTATCTTTTAAAATCATATTACTTGTTGTTAAATCTCCATGAATAATATTATTATTATGTAATAGACTAACTCCTTCTCCAATTTGTTTTAATATAATTTCTCTTTCTTTATCATTAATATTGTCCAAATGATTAACTAATTTAATTCCATCAATAAATTCCATAGTTATTTTCATAGTTTTATCATTAGAATCAATTATTTTTGGAACATTTATTATTTTAGAAGCTCTTTCAATTAATTTAGATTCAGATCTTGTTCTTAATTTTCTTATTTTATCATCTATTTCTTTAATTCTATAATCTTTTTTAATACGTTCTTTAATTAAATTATTTCCTTCTTTAATTAGTACAGCTTCTGCACCTTGGGCTATTATTGTCATGTTTATATTAAAATAATTAATATTATAAATATATTCATACTCTTATTAATGATTATGAAAAATAAAAAGAGTGTTACAATAACAAAAAATGGTCCTTATTTAATTTCTGGAGATATTCCTTTAGCAAAAGAATTATCTATTGCAGGTAAAAGTGGTTATCCTGAAAAATGGAAAAAAGGAAAAAAATATTCTAAACAAGAATCTTATGCTTTATGTAGGTGTGGTGGATCTTGCAATAAACCATTTTGTGATGGTTCTCATATAAAAAATAAGTTTAATGGGACTGAAACAGCTAGTAAAAAAGTTCAATGTGAAAAACTTTCAGGTCCAGAATTAGAACTTACAGATGCATTTGAACTTTGTTCAGCTGCAAGATTTTGTCATTTAGCTAATGGAACATGGAATAATGTTGAAAAGTCAAATAATAAAAAATCAAAAGAAATTGCAATACAAACAGCTTGTAATTGTCCTTCTGGAAGATTAGTTGTTTTTGATAAAAAAACTAAAAAACCTTTTGAAAATAAATTTGAACCTTCTATAAGTTTAATTGAAGATACTCAAGCAAAAGTAAGCGGTCCTATATGGGTTAAAGGTGGAATTGAAATAAAATCTGCAGATGGAACTATTTATGAAACTAGAAATAGAGTTACTTTGTGTAGATGTGGTAAATCTAAAAATAAACCATTTTGTGATGGTTCTCATATAGAAGAAAAATTTAATGATGAAGATGAAAGTTTAAAATAAAAAGCAAATATTTAATAAATCTAATTATTAACTTTAATTATGAATGTTTCACAAAAGTTTATATATAATTTTATAGGCTACTCTTGTTTATTTGGGGGATTAGTATTTTTATATATAGGTTTAACAAGTTTTTCTTCATTTGATAGCGGTCCATTATTTTTAAGATTATTATTTCCAGTTGGATATATTATTGGTAGTCTTTTTTGGTTTACTATTTCATCTGTATTTTTATTAGGTCCTTATTTACAAGCAAAAAAATATGAAAATTTAATGAAACACGGATTAAAATTACAATCTAAATATTTTAATGTTTAAGTTGATTGGAGAATTATAATGAATAAAAGACCTCCATATTATGTGAATGTTAGCGCAAAGGATCCTATAACTAATATAGTAAGAATGTTTAGAAGTTCAAATATGTGGTTTGATCCTACTAATTTTATAAAGAAAGGAAAAATAATAGATTTATATATTGATAAAAAAAATGCAAAAAAATACTATGTAGATATATCATTTTTACAAGAAGAAATGAATAAAACTCTAATTAAATGACTTTCTAAAAACCTTTATAAATCTAGTTTCTATAGGATAATATGGTATTAGATAATTTATCTAGCTCATTGAAAGATACTCTAAAAAAGATAGCTAGAGCTATGTTTGTTGATGAAAAATTAATAGATGAATTGAATAGGGATATACAAAGATCATTGTTAAAAGCAGATGTAAATGTTCAATTAGTGTTTAATTTAACTAAAAATATTAAAGAACGAGCTTTAAAGGAAAAACCACCAGCAGGAATAACACAAAGAGAGTATTTAGTACGTATTGTTTATGAAGAATTAGTTAAATTTTTAGGTGAAGAAAAAGAAGAGATAAAAATAGGAAAGAAAAAACCTTTTAAAATTATGTTTGTTGGTTTATATGGTTCTGGTAAGACTACAACTATAAGTAAAATTGCAAAATATTATGCTAAAAGAGGATTTAAAATTGCTTCTCTTGGATTAGATGTTCATAGACCTGCAGCACCAGATCAATTAGAACAAGTAAGTAAAACTGCAGGAATTCAGTGTTTTATAGATAAGAAAGAAAAGAATCCAGAAAAAATTTATAAAAAATTTGAAAAAGAATATTCAAAATATGACATTCTATTGATTGATACAGCTGGACGTGACGCTTTATCAGCTGAATTAATTAAAGAAATAAAATCTATTAATAAATTAATACAACCTGATGAAAATTTACTTGTAATAAATGCAGATATTGGACAAGCAGCAGAAAAACAAGCAAAAACTTTTCATGATGCTGGTGCTATTACAGGAATTATAATTACTAAATTAGATGGAACAGCTAAAGGTGGTGGAGCTTTAAGTGCTGCTTCAGCAACTGGAGCTAAAATTAAATTTATTGGAGTTGGAGAAAAAGTAGATGACTTGGAAGAATTTAATCCAAAAGGTTTTGTTTCTAGATTACTTGGAATGGGAGATTTAGAATTATTATTAGAAAAAACTAGAGATGCTATTTCAGAAGAAAAATCTCAAGATATGACTAAAAAATTAATGTCGGGAGAATTTAATTTTATAGATTTATATGAACAAATGGAAGCTATGTCTAAAATGGGTCCTTTATCAAAAGTAATGGAATTAATTCCTGGAATGGGTGGGTTAAAAGATAAATTACCTAAAGATATGTTACAAGTTCAGGAACAAAAATTAAAGAAATGGAAATATATTCTTCAATCTATGACTAAAAAAGAACTAGAAGATCCTGAATTATTAGATAAATCAAGAATAGATAGAATTGCAAAAGGTTCAGGAACAAGTGAAACGGAAGTTAGAGAATTATTAAAACAATATAAACAAAGTAAGAAAATGATGAAACTAATGAAAGGTGGAGCGGGTTCTGAAAAAGATATGGAAAAAATGATGAAAAAGTTTAAAGGAAAAATTAAATTTTAAAAATTATCTTTTTTATTATCCCATAATTCTTCCATTTTAGTTTTTTGTATTTCATGTAAAAATTTATCATACTGTTTATATTTTTTTATTTTAGATTTATTAGTTTTTATTTTATTCATTTTGCAGTTTATATACCTAAATTCTTAATTATATCTTCTTTATTAAATTCTTTAATGTCTTTAACTTCTTGTCCAGTTGTTAAGAAAATTATCGGTTTTTTAATAACATGAGAAATTGATAGTGCTGCTCCACCTTTTTCATCTATATCTGTTTTAGTTAATATTATTCCATCTAACTCAATTGCATTATTGAATTCTTCTGCTTGTATAATTGCATCATTTCCAACTATTGATTCTCCAATGAAAATTTTTAAATCTGGTTTTATAACTCTAACAATTTTTTTCATTTCTTCTTTTAGATTAACATTACTATGTTGTCTTCCTGCTGTATCTATCAAAACAACATCTATATTATGAGCTTCTGCATATTTTTTACCATCAAAAGCAACTGCAGTTGGATCTGATCCATAATCTTGTTTGATTACTTTTAATCCTAATTTAGAACCCCATTCATCTAATTGTTGTATTGATCCTGCTCTAAATGTATCTGCAGCAACTAAAATTGTACTTAATTTATTTTCTTTTAAAAAATGAGCAACTTTTGAGATTGTAGTTGTTTTTCCAGATCCATTTACTCCTACGAATAAAATTATTAATGGTTTTTTTGTTTTAGCTAATTTTAATATATCTATATTTGGAATACTAAATAATTCTTCAACTGTATTTCTTAGAGTATCTTGAATTATTGTTTTAATTTTCTTTCTTTCAATTGGTTTATTTACTAAAACTTCTTTTAAATCTGATTTTATCTTTTCTATTACTTCTACAGCAGTATTATTTTCTAGTAATGCAAGTTCTAAATCATAAAAAATTTCTTCAAATTCACTTTCATTAATATTGGTTGTTTGTACTTTTTCTTTTATTCTTTGGAAAAAGCCTTTTTTTTCTTGAACTGGTTCTTCTTTTACTTGTTTTTCTACTTTAGAAACTTCCTTAATTTTTTCTTTTTTAACCTTCTTTTCAGGAACTTTTTCTATAGTAACTTCTTCTACTTTTTCCTCTACAGGAATCTTTTCTATTTTCTTTGTAATGCTAGAAATAGCACTTTTCAGTTTATCTTTTAGGAATCCGAACATATTAAATTATATTAATTAAGATTTAAAAGGTTTGTGTTAAAAAGGGAAATAATCTATTTAGAGATAGTTATTTATTTTATAGGGAGAGTATATTGAACTGCTTTACCTTGTTTTAATAATTTTTTATATGAGTCGTATTTCTCTTTTGATACTTCTAATTTAAAATTATGTTCTTTAGAAAAATTAGCAACATCTATTTCGTGATTATAATCTATCATTTTAGCCATAAAATGTAAATAATAACTTGATTGTACTCCTGTTCTTTCTTCTACATTCATTAATTGTACAAATATTTCTAATTGTGATTCAGATTTTGCCATAACAATAATATTTACAATAAATATATAGATTTAATCATTTAAAATGATAAAAAGATTATATTCTCTTTAGAAGCCTTTTTGCGTTACTTACATCATTTTGTTTTAGCAATTTATGTATTTCTGATAATTCTTCTTCAACTGTTTTTTCTTTAATTTCAACTTGTTTTTTTGGTATTTCTTTAGGAACTTCTTTAACAGGTTCTTTTTTCTTTTCTAAATGAACTGTTTCATAATATTCTTGTGCTTTATGTTTGAATGGTTCAGTACTTTCTACTTTTTTTCTCACAGCTTCTAATTTTTCAAATAAATCTAATGCTCTACCATATTTTTCTACATCTTTAAATTTAGATTTTAAATCTTCATATAATAAAGTAGCTTTTTTCTTATCTCCTTTTGTTATAGTTTCTCTTATTTTTTCATATTTTCTATTAAAAAGTTCTTTTTCATGTTCTTTTTTTGCAAATTCTTCATAATATTTACATTTTTCTTCTCCAAATCTAATTAAAGAAATAGGTTTTGGTTTTTGTTCTTTTAATTTGTTTATAATCTGTTTCATATAAGCCAAAGTATCATCAATTTTTGAGAAATTTTTATTTGCTATTAGATTATGAACTTCTTTTATTTTTAAATATAGAATTAATTCTCTGTTTAATTTATCTAAACTTTGAGATAAAGCTTCTGTTTGCATTGATGCAGGAATTTGATTATAAGCATTGTTTATAGCATTATATAATCCAATTGCATCTTCGTATTTTTCTTTAGTAATATAGTAATTTGCATTATCTACTAATTCATAGAATTTCTTTACCCTTTCTCTAGATTTAAGGAACATATACTAGAAAATATAAGTTAATTTATATAACTTTTGATAAAATTTTAAATAGAAAGATTTAAATAGATATAATCTTACAATCTTACTATGAAAGATTTAGAATTTACCAGATTGAGTTCAAAAGGACAGATTGTAATACCTCAAGATATAAGGAAAGATATGGAATTAAAGACAGGTACCCCTTTTGCAGTAATTGAACAAAAAGGTTCTATTTTATTAAAAAAAATAGAAATGCCTAAAATAAAAAGTTGGGAAGAA
This sequence comes from Candidatus Nanoarchaeia archaeon, assembly GCA_028717785.1. The sequence continues at coordinate 5,901 of JAQUND010000017.1, forward strand.
GCAACAAAACCTTTTAAGGAAGCTGCAAAAAAGGCCGGATTTAATAAAAATGATTTGGATATTCTAATTGAAGAGGTAAGATCCTCCAAATGAGGGTAGTTTTAGATACAAATATTTGGTTGTCGGCTATATTTTGGAGTGGTGAAGCAAATAAACTCATTAATATTATAAAAACTAAAAAAATAGATTTAATTATTACTAAAAAAATTCTTTTAGAAATTATTGATGTTTTAAATAAAGAATCTAAATTTCAAAAGTTTATTGAAGATAGAAATATGGCTGTTAAAGATTTAATTAGAACCATTTTATCTATAAGTGAGATGGTTATTTCAAATTCTGAACTGGATATTATTAAAGAGCATATTTCAGATAATAAAATATTAGAATCTACTATAGATGGAAAAGTTAATTATTTAATTTCTTATGATAATCATTTATTAAAACTTAAAGAATATAAAAATATTAAAATAATTAAACCCGAAGAATTTTTAGAATTGGTTTAAACCTTTACAGTATATTCAAAATAATCATCCCAAGGATTCTCTAATTTGATCATTTCATTAACACTTAATTTTTCAAAGTATCTTCTAAATGGCCTCATAGAATTTCCGTGTGCAGAAATAGCAACATTTACTTTATTTTTTTTAATAAAAATTAACAAATCTTTAATAAAACTTAAAACTCTTTTTTCTACATCTTTAATAGATTCTCCCTTTGGTGGTCTTATATCATAAGATCGATGATATTTGTCAAATAAATCTTTTCCATATTTTTTAATAAATTGTTCATGACTTATTCCTTGTAAATTTCCATAAGAACGTTCAATCATTCTATCATCTTTAATTATTAAGAAACACTCTTTATGATATTTTAATACTTCTTTTAGTGTATCTTTTGATCTTGATAATCTTGTACAGAAAGCAACATCTATTTCTTTATTTTTTAATTTTTTACCTACTTTTTTTGCTTCTAAAATTCCATTTTTAGTTAGTTTAGAATCTTTCCAACCTGTAAAAATATGTTTTTCATTGTAAACAGTAGAACCATGTCTAAAAAGGAATATTTTACATTGATTATGGGGTTTAAAATCAATATTTTTCTTATAAATTACATTCTTAAAATTATTTAGATACATTATAACACCCTCTTTTTAATAGATTCAATAAATTCTTCACTATCTATAATAATTTCTTGAGTTATTGCTTCAAAGACTAATTCATCATCCACATTACCATATTCATGTGCAAGAATATTTCTCATTCCTTTAGCATCTTTTAATTTTTCACATAAATCTTTTTGAATTATCTTATTTTGTAAAAGAATTTCAAATGCTTGTGTATCTTCGTCTGGATATGAGAATTTCTTAAATTTAATTACTAATTGAGCTAAATCTACAATCGCTTCTACAATTTTTTCAAAATATCTTTCACATGCAGCTTTCTTTTCAATATTTTTTTGATATTCTTCAAGATCTTTTGGTATTATATTTTCTAATTCTTCTAAATAATTTTCTATATCACCAATTTTATCTTTAATTCTATTCATCTTTTATATATGATCTTTCCATTTTTAATGATTTCTTTTTTTATTTTTGTTGGAAGAATATTTAATACTTGTATATCTATTCTATCATTTACTCTTCCAGACATTTCAATTCTAAACTTAGTTGCTTCTCTATTAGATATATTACTAAACTCAACAGCCAGATCTATATCAGACATAAATGTTAATTGGTTATTAACTGTACTTCCAAATAAAATTATTTTATTTATTTTATTGAAATACTTGCTATTCATTATTACTTCTTTTGCTTCTTCAATAAAGGATTTTATTTCTGCTCCTTTTTTCAATTCAAACTCTTCAGAAAATGGAGCTAATTCTTTTATTACTTCAAATTTTTTCCTTATGTCTCTTGATAATCTGGTTGTTTCAGATTTAGTTAATTGTATACCTAAAAGTTGTTTTTCAATAATTTTTAGCTCTCGCTCACCAAATATCTTTCTCAAATCTTTATTTTTCTTTATTAGTTGTAATAATCCCATTTTATCATTATTGTGATAATAATTATCATAATTAAGATAATATTTAAATGTTTCGATTAGTATAAAATCTCTATTAAAACTAGTTAGATTTGAAATATCTATTTCATTATACAAATGCTTTTAAAATAACTTTCAATTAGAATATCTATGACAGGTGATTTTGGTGTTACATATGAATCTTTATATGATATTCTAAGGAAAGAAAAGTCTCAAGAAGAGCTTCAAGAGTTAGATAAGAATTTTTTTATGTATGTTGCTGAATATTTAACAACAAAAAAGCAAATTTTAGCATCTCAAGAAAATAAAGATAGTATTTTCGCATCAGCAGAAATTCAAAAAACAAGAAAACAATTAGAAAATTCACAAAAAATACTAAAAGAATTATATGAGCGACGTGAAAATAAGATAATACAAATTGCTTTATTTTCATCGAGAACAGAATCAAAATCTGAGCATAAAGCTATGTTAAAAGAAGAGCTAGAATTTTATAATTCAATTATTACTAATTTAGTTAATTTTAGAACAAATGTCCTTGGTAATATAATAGTGGGTAAATTGCCCCAAATTGAGAAACCGAAAGTAATAAAAACCGAAAATCAACCTGAAAATACAGCTAAATTAGTTAGGTTCATATCGGCAGTTCCAAAATTCGTTGGAGAGGATATGAACATATATGGTCCTTATGAAGAACAGGATGTCGCTAATTTACCTATAAAAGTAGCAAATGTATTGATAGATAAAAGCAGAGTTGAAATAATAGAATGAAATTACCAAAACAAATCAAAAGTTATTGTAAAAATTGTAAAAAGACTACTTTACAAAAATTAACACTTGTTAAAACAGGAACTAAAAGAGGATCCTTAAAGAGAGGTTCTATCCAAAGAGCTATGAAACGTGGTCGTGGATTAGGTCATGGAAATAAAGGAAGATGGGGATCAAAACCAAATAAACCAAAAAGATCTGGTTTTAAGGGTGGAAGCAAAATGGCTACATTTAAATTAACATGTAGTGTATGTAGTAAGATGAGTAATCAAACATTAAGAAGAGCAAAGAAAGTGGAGTTACAACAATGAAAGAACCAAGTTCAAGATTTATTAAAGTTAAATGTAATGGGTGTAAAAATGAACAGATTATTTTTGGGAAAATATCTTCTCAAGTTAATTGTCTTGTTTGTGGAGCTCCTGTGGCCGAGCCTACTGGTGGAAAAAGTAAAATCAAGGCCAAGGTAATGGAGGTTCTTGTTTAAATATGTTTTATAAAAAAACAGGACTTCCTCAAGAAGGAGATATAGTTCTTTGTACTGTTAAAAAAATTTTATCACATTCTGTTTTCGTTGATCTCGATGAATATAACAATATAGAAGGAATGTTACATATTTCTGAAGTAAGTCCAGGAAGAATTAGAAATTTAAGAGATTTCGTAGTTCCAGGAAAGAAAATTGTTTGTAAAATTATTAAAGTACAAGATGAAAAACATATTGATCTTTCTTTAAGAAGAGTTCCAATGAATATTCGTATAGAGAAAAATAACGAATATAAGCAAGAACAAAAAGCAGAAAAAATGTTGGAACATATAGGAAAAGAATTAAATTTATCCTTAGAAGATATGTATAAAAAAGTTGGTTACAAGGCAATTGAAGAATATGGATTATTAACTAATTTTTATCAAAGTCTATTTGAAGATAATTCTATTTTAAAAAAATTAAATATAGATGAAAAAATAGCAAAATTATTATTAAATTTAATTAATGAAAAAATAAAAGTTCCAGAAGTTGAAGTTTCAGCTACTTTAGTATTACAATCTTATAAAGAAAATGGAATGAGTACTATTAAAACACTTTTATTACCTGAAATTAAAAATGATGTAAAAATTACTTATTTATCTGCTCCAAGATATAAAATTGATGTTAAATCTAAAGATTATAAATCTGCAGAAAATATTTTGAAAGCAGCTTCTGAAAGAATAATAGAAAATGCTAAGAAAAATGGTTGTTCTGGAGAGTTAGTAAGAAATGCATAAGATTTTTAAGTGTTTAAATTGTGATAATTATACTTTAAAGTTATCTTGCCCAAAATGTGGTCTTAAAACAATTGACACTAAACCAGCAAAATTTAAATGGGAAGATAAATACAGTAAATATAGATTAGAATATAAGAAGGAGTTAGAAAATGCCGTGGACCTTTAAATCAATTAAAAAAATTAAGAGTAATAAAGCAATTCTTATAGAAGGATTACCTGGAATGGGTAATGTTGGTAAGATTGCAGTAGATTTTATTATAGATAATTTAAAGGCTGAAAAAGTATTTGATGTTGTAAGTTCTAAATATCCTAATTGTGTATTTGTTAACGAAGAAAATTTAATAGAATTACCATCAATTGCAGTTTATCATAAAAAATTAAAAGATAAAAATTTATTTTTAATATCTGGAGATACACAACCTTTAGATGAAACTTCTTGTTATGAATTTTGTAATGAAGTTTTAAGTTTGTGTAAAAAAAATAATTGTAAAGAGATAATCACATTAGGTGGAATTGGACTTAAAAGAGAACCAAAAAACCCTAAAGTTTATTTTTCAGGTAATAATAAAGAGATTATTAATAAATATAAACATACTAAAAAGTTAAATGGTCTTGTTGGTCCAATAGTAGGTGTTTCTGGTTTATTAGTTGGTCTAGCAAATGATGTTAAAATTCCAGCCGTTAATATAATGGCAGAAACTCTTGGTCATCCAAACTATATGGGATTAAATGGAGCTAAGGAAATACTTAATGTTCTTGAAACTAAACTAAAATTAGGATTAGATTTAAAAAAATTAAATAAAGAAATAAAAGAATTACAAGAATTAACAGAATTACAAAATATGAATCCTGAAGAAGCAGAACAAATGGAAACTATTGAAGAAGATGATAGTTCTATAGATGATTTTGATAAAAGTTATATGGGCTAATATTTATTAAAAAACAAATTAGAAATTAATTATTAAATACACATACCCAATATACATTTTGTTTTACCATATTTAGTACAATCAAGGGTCATTTCTTTTACAGTTCTTGTACTTGGATCACAATAATATTCTTTTACAGCTGTTGCAGTTGTACAATAATCAGTTCTTGATTTTATTTCAATACTACCCCTGCTTTGAACAGTTCCTTTTATATAAATTTGATCAATTAAATCTTGCATTTTAACTGGACTTATTAAAATATTTATAGCGTCACTATCAACACAGCTTCTATTTTTAATTATATTTCCAGTTAATCCAGTAAATGAAAATATCATAAAACCTACAATAATAAAAAGTCCTATAATCACCTTCTTTTTTTCTTCCATATATAAACTATATTAAACTAGTATTTAAATTTATTGTTAGAAGTCATTTAATGATCTTTGTTTAGGTTTTAATATTTCTTTAACTATTTTTTCTCCAGGTTTTAATAATTTTCCATAAACTCCGTCATATCCAGGTTTTACTTCTATTTTTCCTTCCCTATTTTTTAAAATTAATTCAACAAGTAAATTGTCTTCAGTTAAAAATTCTTTTAGTTCAGATTCTTTAACATTTAATAAAATGTTCAATTCATTTTCAAATTTTTCAATTAATTTATTATATACATCCCATGTTTTTGGGCTTTCTATTTTAGAATTTATAGCTAAAGCAATTATTTCATGTAAAGGCAATAATTTATAATATTGTTTTCTATTTGGATTTTTATTTGTATCCTGATCTTTTAATTCTAAAACTCTATTATCAACCCCAATAGTTAAAGGTTTATGACAAACAGGACAAATTCCTTTTAGTTTTTTAGTTTCTTCAGGTGAGCAAGAAAAATTACATTCTTTATGTCCATCATAATGATAAATTCCATATCCTGGATCAGTTTCTATAGTACCAAGAATTTTATTTTCTCTAATTGCATTTGTTATATCTTGATAACTATCAATTTTTTCAAAAATTGTTGCCTCTCTTCCAAGTCTCCAAGGCCAAAATGAATGAGAATCAGAAAAACTAACAATGGTTTTTGAATTTAATTCCGAAATTTTCCAATTCATTTCAGGATCGCTGGACATTCCAGTTTCAATAGCATGAATATTATCAAATTGGGTTCCAAAGGCTTCTTTTAAGCTATTAAAACCACTTTTAGAACCAAATACCCCAAAATATGGAGTCCAAATATGTGCAGGTATAATTTCAATTTCAGGACTTATTTTATACATTTCTTTAGTAAATTCTTCACATGAAATTTTGAAAATTGGTCGTCCATCATAATCTCTTCTTCCTTTTGTATCTAAATAAGAATTTATTTTATTTACAATTTCTAGTGAAGGAACAAGTAAAACTAAATGTATCCTTCTTCCTTTTCCTTGAGTATACATCAAACTTACTTCCCCAGTTAAAATAAAAGGAAAATTTTCATAAAAATAAAGTCCATTTTTTTCTTTAAGTTTTTCTTTAATATCATTTAACCATAATTCATGTGTAAAATCTCCAGTACCAAGTAAATTCAAACCTTTTATTTTAGCATATTTAACAAGATTTTCTATGGTTATATTTTTAGAACAAGCTCTAGAATATCTTGAGTGTATATGTAAATCTGCAAATAACATAAATTAAAAAAGAAAGAAAAAATTATAAAGATATCTAAAGAGTTTTGAATATCTTTATATCTTTGCTAGTATCTGAAATATAGACATAATCTAATTTTATATTTAATTTATCTTCGTAAACACTATCAATTGTTTTCCAACAATTTAATGTATAAACATTATTCACTAGTGTTACTTCTCCCTTATTAGTTTCAGCAGAACCACATTGAATTCCTACTGGATTAGTTATTTCATAAGTTATTTTATTTTCACTATCTAATTTTTTAATAGTGTCTTTATCCATTGTTTCACAATCAGAATTAATTGCGTATACTTTACCATTACCTTTATTTTCTATTTTAATTGCAAATTTAACTTGATTATTTCCTCTTGTTTCTTCAGTTATACTTGTTACTTGTATTGGTCCAGCAGAAACATCTCCTGATTTTATTCTTTCTCCATTTTTACCTTCAGCTAAAGCGCAACCAACTTCTTTTTCTAATTCTTTTGATCTCATACAAACATTAACATAAGTTTTTGTTTCATAAGGATAACATACTTTAGCTTTAAATGTATAAGGAACACTTTCTCCAGGTACTTCTAATTTATAATTCATATTTCCAAAATTAACTTCTTGTTCACTTCCTTCTGGGTTAAGTGTACTTACTCCTTTTAATGGCAAAGAAGTTCCTTTGTATGTTTTTGTTGTAATCCCAAAATTATCTAAATTAACACCAAATAATTTTGCTTTTGCACTTCCAGCACCTAAATCATAACCACCTAGATTTTTTAATATTAAAACTACAGGAACACTGTCTTTTTGTTGAAATTCTGAAACTGGTGCTGTTTCTTTAAAAGAAATATCTATACCTTTAATTCCACTTATAAAAACACCTTGTGTATTTGTATTAGTTCCAGTTTGACAACTAGCACCAATAAATAATATTGAACATATTAATAATAATACTATAAATTTTTTATCCATTTTTACTTACCACCTCATTTTTTATTAATTTAATTGGACTTGTTAGTATTTTTGTTGTATATTCGTAATCTAAATTTATTTCAACAGGGTTTATTATATAATCCTGTTCTATATTAATATCAGCTTCACATTTAATAGTCTTTTGGTTTTCTTTTAGTGTTATTTGCCCCTTAGTATTTGCTGGAGTACATTTAAAATTATCAGTTATTCCAATTAAATTTACTTTTAATCCAATTGGTGGTTCTATATTCTCTTTTGATCTTGCTGATTCTTTAGTACTTACTTTTCCAGAACCTACATTTTGTACATCAAATTGTAACATTAATCTTACTTTGTTTGCATCTATAGGATAAATTGTCTTTTTTAAATTAGAGATTTGTACTGGTCCAGGACCATTTGTAATTTTTTCTTCTCCATCACAACTAACATCTGTTACAGTTTCTACATCTCTTTTAATACAAATTTGTACATTTGATTTAGTAGTATGTTGGTAATATACATCTGCAACAATTGTTGCTGTCATATCTTTTTCTAATTTATTATAAGAATAAAATTCATCTTGACTAGGAAAATAAACTTTTTGATCAAAAGGAATTATATTATCTCCAGATAATTCTCCTGCTCCTATTTTTATAGGTCTACAATCATCAGCGGGAATACCTGAAAAATAATCATTTTTATCGTCATAAACACATAATATTACATCTTTTTGTTTTGTATCATAATTTTTTACATTTAATCCAACTCTAAATGTTTGTCCTTCATATAATTCAGTTGGTGGTTGACTTGTTAAAAAATTTAATTGTACAACATCATTTTGTACTGTTTGACTTCCTCCTGGAATAGTACATGCTGCAGAAATTAATAATACTAAACTTAATAATAAAATTAATTTTAATTTCATATTAATAAGTTCTTCCTGCTCCAGCACCACTATATTCTCCTTCACCTGAATTTAATAAAGTCATACTACTAGTAGCTTGCATTTCATATATATAATTTGCTCTTACACTTATTGGTGTTTGAGATTCTACTTGTTCTGCATCTAAAATTGTAAATGGACATGAAAATTCAAATTTCTTTTTATATTTATTAATACATTCTTCTACTGTTAAATCAGTAGTTCTTCCAGCCCAGAAATTTTTCAATTCATTTAGTGTTTTTTTAGAAGTACAATCTAATTTTGTTTCTTGTAATACTGGTGTACTTAATTCATAAGTATTTCCGTTTCTTTTAAAATCACAATATTTGTTATCAGTTAATAATTGAATATTATCTGGAATTTGTAATTCTATATTATTTATTTCTTTTATATCTCCTGGCCAGTTTGATTCAACATATACTAATAAATCATGTTGATCATTTGAATAGAAAGGTTGACTATCACTTGAACCTATTCTTAATGAAGCAGGACCTAAACTTACATCCCATGTTGGTGTTCTTGTTTGATCTCCGTTTACATATTTATTTTTAGTATAAGGTAACCAAGTTATTTTTTGTTCATAAGTAAATTCAGGATTAAATCTTAAAACTTTTAGATCGTATGTTTTTGCCATTGTTGTTTTTTCTGATACGGTTGTAACATAAATTGGTTCTACTTCACTAAATCCTTGAGGAAATTCACATCTTACTGAAAATACAAAATTACTCATTCCTTTGTTAACTATTTGTTGTATTGGGGTAATTATTGTTTGTCTAGGTGTTTCTAGGTCAGTATAATCTTGTAAGTAACAAGCCTTATTAAATTTTAAATTTATATCTTGATCATCTGAAGCTTTAGTAATTTCAATTTGTCCTGTTGCAAGTATAGGTTCATTTAATTGTGCATTTTTACTTCTAGGTTTAAAATCTCTAATATTAATTCCTATTTTTTCTTCAACGGTTTTTGTAGTTCCAACATAACCAATTTGTCCTTCTTCAACATATTTTGCTGTTGCTATATTATAAATAAAATCTACAGCATTTAAAACCGGTTTATCTATATTTAAAGTTTGTAAAGAAACAAGTACTCTTTCAGGTAATTGTCCAGTTGTTAATCCAGAATAAATTGTAACAATAAGTATAAAGGCAATTAATAAAGCAACAGCATAAGCTAAAATTTTAAAAAGTAATCTTATAGGCCAAAAACTAATACTAACACCTTTAGATACAACTCTTTTTTCTTCTTCTAAAACCATGATAATCCCTTTATTGTAATTTTACTTCAAGTAAATCTATTCTTAAGTCATTTCTAGGAACAATTTTTATAAAATTATCTCCTTCATTAATATAATCTTTTATATCTTTTAAAAATTCATTTTTATTTGTTTCCATGATAAATTGTTTATCGTTTATATATATAGTTGCTTTTTTATTTTCTGTTTCAGGTAATTTTAATTTTAAGGTTATATCCATATTACCATTAACAATATCTAAATATTCATTATTATTTATTTCAAAATGATATGTTGGTTGTAATTTTTCTTCTGATTCCATACCAACTTTTATTTGACTAAATTGGAAATCTCCTGCTCCAATACTAAATGTTAATATATTATTACCATTATTTATATATTCAATTGGTAATTCTACTTTTTCAGATCCACCAATACAAGTAATTGCTTTAGATATGACTGATTTATCATTTAATAAAATTTCAAAGTCAGTTGTTCCTTTATCTAATTTATTACAATATATTTGATATTCTAATATAACTTTTTGTAAAGTAATTTTTTCAAGAGAAGTAACACTAAAACTTCTCGTTTCTTTTGGATTAATTAATTGATAAGTTTTTTTAATTCCTATTGTTTCTAATTCATATCTATTTTTTAAGAAAAATAATATTCCCGGGTTTGAAACTTTTAATTCTAAAACATTGTTTTTTCTTATATAATTAGTTGGAAGTTCTATTGTTTGTACCCCATTTACATTTTTATCAAATATAATATTATCATTTAACCATATTTCTAAATTTCCTTTGCCTGAATTAACTGAAAAGAATAAAATTGCAGATTTTAAATTTGATAAATCTTCTACATCAAAAGTTAAAGTTTGGGGTTTGCTACTAAAAGCTCCTTTACTAATTTCAAGATTATTTGATAGTTTTGTAGTTATAGGTTCAGATTTTATGAATATGTTTATTGCAGAAATATCATGTATTCCGTTATTATCTGAAGTAATAGTTAATTGTCCTGGTGATTCAGATAATAATGTTTTTAATTCTAAATTACTTGTTCCTTCTTTTTCTCCAATAGTTTGATTAAGTACATTTTCTCTTTCAGTTGGGGGTAATAATAGTATATATAAAATCATAAATAATGTAATTAAAAGTATGAGAACAGCAACACCACTTCCTGTATCTTGCGCTCTTTTATTTGTCATAATAATTCATTAGTATCTCTATATTTAAAATTTACTAATACATCTTTTTAATGAATTTTAAGAGTTTTGGTTGTTTTATAGCTAAATTAAAGATTATTTTAGATGGGAATTCTCTATCTAGATTTGATAATATTTTTTTAATATCTCTTCTATCCACTAAATCTGCTAATTCATTATAATCTTCATTCGAGAACTTATCCATGACTTTTCTTATCATTAAACCATAATTTAGTTCTTTTCCAATTCTATGTTTCCATAATCTTTCATAATCTTTATGCTGAATAATAGCATTTGATAGTTCTTCAGCAGCCATTAAACCTTGTACAATACCCCCATAAGTGGTTGGTTTTACCATTGTAGCTGCATCTCCAACAAGATAAACTCCATCTTTTTCGGTTTGAATATCTGGATTATAAATAGGCATTATTCCTGATTGATATTCTATTGTTTTGTATTTTTTGTCAACTCTTTTTAAAAAATCCTTAAAATGGAATTTAGCATTATTTTTTGTAGCAATTCCGACTCTTGCAATGTCTGTTGATTCTGGAACAACCCACCCAAAATAATGTTTATCTAAATAAAATTCAACTAATTTTTTTTCAAATCTGCTACTTATTCTTGCTTGTAACCCTATTACAAATTCTCTTTTTCCATATAATCCTGTAGATTTAGCTACTCTTGATGATGGACCATCAGCTCCAATTAAAATATCTGTTTTATAAGATTTTTTATCTTCAAATATTAAATATGGTTTTTTAAAATCTAAAAATTTGTGATTTAAAAAAATATTTGCTCCAGCTTTTTCAGCTTTTTCAGCTAAAAATTTATCAAATTTTCCTCGGTCTAAAACTAAATTAGGTTTTTTTAAATTTAATTCAATATCTTTATTATTTGGAAAAACTACTTTTACTTTATTTACTTTATTAACTAAAAATTTTTTATTTAAGGGAATTATTTTTTCTAGTTCACTTGTAACTATTCCAGTACATTGAACGGGTTTACCAATTTCAGAATGATCTTCAAAAATATTCACTTCTTGATTATTTTTTGCTAGAAGATAGGCTGTATAAGAACCAACTGGTCCTGCACCTATAATTGAAATCATCTTTTTTTTATTTTGATAATGTTTATAAATGTAATTGTTTACTTTATAATAATGATAGATTATTTTTTAATAATAGTTGCTTTTATTTTTGTAACAATTGCAACAATATTTGATATTAAAACCAGAGAAGTTCCAGATTGGTTAAGTTTTAGTTTTATTGCTATTGCATTATTTTCTAATTTATTATTTTCTTTAGTTTTTAATCAGTGGAATTATATTATTTATTCTTTAATTGGATTGGTTATTTCATTTATTTTTGGTTGTATTATGTATTATTCTAGGCAATGGGGTGGTGGAGATACAAAATTATTAATTGGTCTTTGTACTTTATTACCAATTTATCCTCAAGAATTACTAAACTATTTCAATCCAAATATGAATTTACCTTTCTTATTTATTTTATTATTAAACATATTATTAGTTGGAGGAGTTTATGGATTATTATTTTCTATAATATTAGCAATAAAGAATAGAAATAAATTCTCTAAAGAATTTAAAATATTATTTAATAAATCAATTAAATCAACTTTAAATTATATTTATTTTAAATATGCAATTTTATTAATAATCTTGTTATTTGTCTTATTATTAATTCAAAATTATTTATTCGCTTTACTATTTTTTATTTTTATGGTATTAATTATTTTTGTTTATATTTTTATAAAATCAGTTGAAAATAGTTCTATGTACAAATATATTGATTATAGGAAATTAACTGAAGGGGATTGGGTTGTAAATCCTATAAAAGTGGGTAAAAAATTAGTGTACGAACCAAATCCATTAGGTATTTCAAAATCAGATGTAATCAAACTAAAGAAATTAAAGATTAAAAATATTCTTGTAAAAGAAGGATTGCCTTTTTTACCTGCATTTTGGTTTGGATTAATTATAACTATAATTTATGGTAATCTATTTTTAATTTTAATTTAAGGTATTCTTTTATTTAAATTATATTTTTTATAAATTTCTTTCATATCTACTTTTGTTTTTTCTATTTTCTTTTCTTTTGGTACTTCTTCAACAGGTACATTTTCAATTTTTAATAATTTTTGTACATCATTAAATTCTTCTTCTGATAATTTTTTATTAGTCCATGCAAAATTAATATTATCATTTTCATTTCTGGGTATAATATGTATCATAAAATGATCGGATTTTTGTCCGGCTGCATATCCTGAAGCAATAAATATATTGAATCCTTTAGCTTTAAGAGAAGTTATTAATTTAGTTCCAATTTTATTTGCTATAATAAATATATGTGCAATTTCTTCATCAGATAAATTAGATAAATAAGGATAGTGTTTTTTAGGAAATAGTAAAACATGTCCAGCATTTGCAGGATTAATGTCTAAAATACCTAAAATTTTAGAATCTTCATAAACTTTTTTAGTTAATATTTTTCCAGAAGCCATTAAACAGAAAGGACATTGTTTTTCTTTTAGTGCTGCTAATTCATCTTCTGATAAATTTGAAAGAAATTCATTCACTTTTAATTTTTGTTCTTCTTCAGGTAAACTTTTAAGTTCTTCTTCTAGTGAACTTAATTTTTCTTGTGTTAACATTTTAACCTATAGCTCTTCTAACATCACTAACTTCGGCGTTTTGTACACCTTCAATATTATTTATTTTTTCTTCTAATGGATCTAAATTACCTAATTTTTCATCCATTACAAATATAAGATTTACTGATTTTAAACCAAAAGCTATAGGTTCGATATCTACTTTTCCTACATCTCCACCAAAATTAGTTATTTCTTGTGTTGCTTTTTGTTCTAATTTTTTTAAGTCTACATCTGGAGATTCAGGCATGATTTTAATTGTTACAACTATTTGAGCCATTTTAATTAGGTCCAGAAAATCCACATCCAGGACACTTGTATTTAACCCCTGTTTTTCTACATCTACTGCATCTAATTATAGTTTGTTTACTACAATTAGGGCATTTAAAGGTAGTAGAACCCTTATTAGAGCTTACATCTTCCTTACATGAATTACATCTTAGTTCTTTTTTCATATAAAATTAGATGGGAAAATGTTTATAAATATTTGGAATCCTAATTTAGTATGAAATCTCTTCCTTCTGAAGAAGTAGATATTTTAAAGTTGAAGAATGAAGGTTTGTTCTTTGATATGCATTTTCATACAAAGTATTCTGATGGTTCAGCTAATATTGATACCATAGCTAGAATATGTAAAAAAAATAATATAGGGGTAGCTATTACAGACCATAATGAAATTCGTGGAGCTGTTTTGGCAAATGCTGAAGAAATAAATTCAATTCCAGGTATAGAAATAAGAAGTTCTGAAAATGTAGATATGTTATTTTATTTTTATAAAATTGGAGATTTAATAGAATTTTATAATAAATATATTAAACCTAATAAAAAACTTTTAGCTTATGCAGGATTAAAATTAAGTGCACATGAAATTTTCGATTATGCAAAAAAATATAATGCTGTTTCTTCTTTAGCACATCCATTTGGAACTTTAAGTATAGGTAGATCTCTTCATAGATCTTTAAAAAATATGTATATTGAAGAAGGACAAGATAAATATAATATTATCAAAAAATTTGATGCTATAGAAGTTATGAATGGTCATTTAATGAAATCTAATAATATGAAAGCTTTTGATTTGGCTGAAAAGTATAAAAAAGGATATACTGCAGGTAGTGATGGGCATGTTAAATTTGATTTAGGTACAGTATTATGTTATTCTTTTTGTAAAGATAATAAATGTTTTTTAAATAATATCAAAAAGAAAGATGTAAAAGTATATTATTATAGTGGAAGAATTGCTAGAATGTTGGTTTCTAGATCTTGGGCATTAAGAAAACATGCAATACATCCAATACATTATCTTGGAAGAGTAGTTGATTTTGGTAAAAGAAAAATAGAAACCAAAATTCTTAATAATAAACTTTAAAAGAGCTTATTTCTTTAATCTAATATGCCTCTATAGTTCAGCTTGGATAGAATGAGAGCTTGCGGAGCTTTAGACCTCGGTTCAAATCCGAGTAGAGGCGTTTATTTATGTTTAAATCCATACTTGAAAACATCAGATTTTATTTCACCAATAAAAATTCTATGTAACATAGCTAAGAAATATTTTATTATTAATTTTATTTTTCCTTCTGTATTAAATCTTCTTACAGAAACTAAAATTTTTTTACTTTTTAAAATTCCGTATTTTGCTTTATTTCTAAATGCTTTTCTCATATATGCATGATCTTCTGCTAATTTTATTGTTTCATCAAATCCATTTACTTTTTCAAAAATACTTTTCTTTGTTAATATACAAAATCCTGGAGCATGTGGATCTATTTTTTGCATTAAAAACATCCAAAAATTATAAATAGAATGTTGTATTTTTATAGAAAAATTGTTTGTTATTGGTTCTACATAAGTTGTTGCAATATCTAATTTTCTTTTTTCAAACTCATTTATTACATCATTTAAAAAATTATTTGAAAGTATAACATCTGCATCTAAAAATAATAAATATTCTCCTCTTGCAACTCTCGCTCCATTATTTCTTGCTTTTGGAGGTAATCCACCAGCAACAATTTTCGTTTTGAATTTTTTTGCAATTGATTTAGTTTTATCTTCACTATTATTATCAGCTACAATTATTTCATAATCTTTAAATGATTGTTTTTTAATAGATATTAATAGTTTTAAAATATTTTCTTCTTCATTTAATGTTGGTATAATAATAGATAGTTTCATATCAACTCTTTCCAGTTTTCTTTATAATGTTTAAATTTTTTATCAAATTCATCTTTGGGTGTTATTTCAATGTTTAATTTTTTCATTTGTTCTTTAAGTAAATTTAAAGTTTTATCTTTTTCTTCTTCATTGCTTATTTTTTCTAATTCAATTATATATCCATATCCTTTTGTATAATCAATCATAACATCTATATTTTCCCATTTAAAAGTATGTCTAGTTCTAAACCATTTGATTTGTGTATTATAACCTAAAGTTAAAAATAATTTTTCTAACTTTTCAAATTCATTTTTATCAAATTTAATTTCAATTTCTTCTCTTTGATCTTCATGTATTTTACCTTTTTTTAACCATATTTTAGAATAAAAATTATTTTTTTGTATCCTTAAATCTTCTTCGCAATCAAAATAATAAGTTTCTTGATAATCTTCACTAACAAATTTTCCTTCTTTATGAAAGAATTTTAATAATTCTTCATATTTTTCTTTTGAAATAAAACTTCTTATTTCTACTTCAATATTCATAATTATAAATAATTTAATCATTTAATAAATTTTCTAAAAAATTATTTTTAATAAAAACCTTTTTATACAAGTTAATGTTATAATTTTTTATAATTAAAATGGAAAATAAAATACAAAACGTAATTGAAAATAAAAATGGAAATATCAACGGTAATGGTAATAGTAATGGAAATGGTAACGTAAAAAATGGAAATGGGGATCATAGTAGTTTCATTCCTAAAAAATTTTTATTTGTTTCTTATGAATCCCTATCAGGTGATTTAGCTTGGGAAGTAAAAAAAGAAGGAAATGAAGTTAAAATTTATGTTCAATCTGAAGCAGATAAAGATGTTTATGATGGAATTTTAGATAAAGTAGAAAATTGGAAAGAACATGTTGATTGGGCAGATGTTATTGTTTTTGATGATGTTGGTTTTGGAAATATTGCCGATTCATTAAGAGCTTCAGGAAAATTAGTTGTTGGTGGAAGCAAATATACAGATAAATTAGAAGAAGATAGGGAATTTGGACAAAAAGAGATGGAAAGAGTAGGTATGTTGGTTTTACCTCATTGGGATTTTGAAGATTTTGATTCTGCAATTAAATTTATTAAAGAAAATCCAGGAAGATATGTATTCAAACCTTCTGGTGAAGTTCCATCAACTCAAAAAGGAGTTTTGTTTATGGCTCAAGAAGATGATGGAAAAGATTTAATTGAAATTTTAGAAATGAATAAAAATCTTTGGGCCAAAAAAATAAAAAAATTTCAATTACAAAAGATGGCAGTTGGTGTTGAAGTTGCAGTTGGTACTTTTTTTAATGGAGAAGATTTTATTTATCCTATAAATGTAAATTTTGAACATAAAAAATTATTTCCTGGTGATATAGGTCCTTATACAGGGGAAATGGGTACATTACTTTATCATTCACATCCAAATGAAATTTTTAAAACAACTTTATTAAAAATAAAAGAAGATTTATCTAAATCTGGTTACATTGGTTATGTTGATATAAATTGTATTGCTAATAATCGTGGAATTTATCCTTTAGAATTTACAATGCGTTTTGGTTATCCTACAATTAGTATACAAATGGAAGGAATTTTAGATAAATGGGGAGAATTTTTATATAGATTAGCTAAAAAAGAAAAAATTGAATTAAAAACAAAAAGAGGATTTCAAATTGGTGTTTGTGTTGTAATTCCACCATTTCCATTTTTAGATAAAAAACAAACAGATATTTACAAAGATTTATCAATTTTATTTAGAAAACCCAATTTAGAAGGAATACATTTAGGTGATGTAAAAATAATTAATGGGGTTTGGACTATTGCAGGAGAAATGGGTTATGTTTTAGTTGTAACTGGTTCAGGAACTACAGTTGAAGATGCAAGAAAACAAGTTTATAATAGAATTAAAAATATCATGATTCAAAATATGTACTATAGAACAGATATAGGAGAAAAGTGGAATTCTGATAGTGATAGATTACACACTTGGGGATATATTCATTAATTATGGATGGTATTATTATAAAAAAGATAGGTGGTAATGGAAGAGGTGTTTTTGCTAATAAAAGTTTTAAAAAAAATGAACTTATTTTAAAAATAAAACATAAAAAATTACTTTCTGATAAAGAAGCATCAAAAGTTTCTTATCATTTCCAGAATCATATGAGTTATGTTGGTTCTGGTAAATATGCTATAATGGGTATTCCTGAAAGATATATTAATCATTCATGTGATCCAAATACTTATTTTAAACATAATGGATCTAATGAACAAATAATTGCTATTAAGACAATTAAAAAAGGTCAAGAAATAACTGCTGATTATACTATTGATTCTAATCCCGAAGATAAATGGTGGATGAATTGTATATGTAAAAGTAAAAATTGTAGAAAAATAATAAAAGCAGGTTTTAAAAAGTTAGATAAAAAATTACAAAAAAAATACTTAAAATACGCTCCTTCTTGGAATAAGAAAGATTAATAAATAAACATAAATAGAATATTAAATGGACGAAGTTTTTAATAAAATTTGTAAAGAATGTAACGGTACTTGCTGTAAAACTTTTGAAATATTTCTTACAAAAGAAGAATTAGATAATATAAAAAATATTAAACCATTAATTTTTAAAAAAGAAGGTTCAGCTTTTCTTATGTGTCATAAAGAAAGATGTATTTTTTTAGGGGAAAAAGGATGTATTTTAAATCCAGAACAAAAACCAACAGATTGTACAATTGCTCCTTTAGTTTTTACTTATATAAATAAAAAAATAGAATTCTATTTATTAAAAGATTGTAAATTTATTCATGAAATACCTGAATATGAGATTGAAAAATTAAAAAAAATAACATTAGAAAGAATTAAAGATTGGAGTGAAGAAGATAAAATAACTTATAGTAAGATGTTAGAAGAGTACCCTGATTCTGAATTAGTAAAATTATAAATTTTTATATCCATCAATAACTTTTTGACAATTTTTTGATTTACATTCACATTTAAATGTCCATCTTTTATCCCATACAAATTTTGAAGCCTCTTCTTGTATAATATTATAAGAATAGGTTAATTCTTCTCCTTTTTTTACTGGTTTTGTTGTTATAATATTTAAATCATCATCAATAGTACAATTAGGATTGCAAGAATGATTTGCATATCTTGCATCTGTTTTTGGAATAATCCATTTATCCTCATTATAATTAGTACTAGCATCTATAACATAAGTTATTTCATTTAATGGGGCATCTTTATATTTAATAATTGGACCTTCAAATTTTTGAACAATAATTCCTGGTTGTAAATCTTTTGTTGCTACAAGACACTTTCCATATCTAATATCTTTTACTTCAGAAGGATATTTTTGCATCCAAAAATGAAATATAATCTATTTTAAAACATTTCTATTTTACAAAATTAAATTTATCTGGTTCTCTAAATCCTCTTTTTAATAAAATATCTTTTTCTTTTAGTAAACAACTTCTATTATGTTTTAATGATTTTTTATAATTCCCTAAAATCCAAGAATCCATACATTTTTTTCCATCTCCATTAAATGGATCTTCATATTTAGGGATATCTAAATTATGAACAACATGTTCTTTCTTTTCATATAATGCAGTATTCAATTCTCCTTCAAAATAATTTTGTAATTCTGTAAAATGAAATAATACTCCCATTTCAAAATGAGATTGAAATGAATAAAATGGTTTTTCTAATTGAGGTAAAATTTTTTTAATTTCCTCTTTTAATTTTTTTATATTGTCATAATCTTTTGCACAAAATATATTTAATTTTTTATTATTAATAAAACCAAATATTATAGGAGTAATACTTTTATAATGTCTAGAATCATTATGAGAATAATTTTTATTAAAATGACCAATTGTTTCTAAATCTATTATTGTACCTTTAAAATTAGATTCTATTTCTTCTTCATAAATTTCTATTTTCTATCTTCTCCCTTTGTTTTATAAAATCATAGACATTTGTACGATTAAAATTTAATAATTTACCAATTTTAGATGCAGAAAATCCCTGATCTAATAAAGAAAAAACTTTTAATTTAAATTCTTTATCATAATGTCTTAATCCTTTCCTTTTATATGTTGATAAAGCATATTTTAAAAGATTTTTCTTTCTTCCAATTACAAATCCTATTTTATCTGAAAAATTCTTAATGTCTTTATAGCTATAAGCATGTAAAACTAATAAATTTTTTCTAAAAGCAGTATGCATACAAATATCAAAATCTTTTTCTAATATTTCTTTAATGACTAAAAGGGGTTTAATATTACCAGAACAAACTTGTAAACAAGCGAATCCCTTTCTTCTTAATCTTATAGTTCCTTCAGAATCAAATAAACCTCTTATAAAATTAGATTTTATTTTTAAATTTTTATTTTCTAATATTTCTTTTGGAACTTCCCACTCTTTTGTTTTAAATGACGTATAATTTAACAAGTCTAAACATACATTTTTAGATACGAGCATCCCACAATAAATTGGTTTGCCTTTACCAAAGTTTGTTTCTCTATTTTTTAATTTAATTTTTAAACTTAAACCATAAATTTTCTTAAGCCCCTTATTAAATTCTTGAATAAAATCTAAATCACATACATCTAAACCTAAACGATAATTTGTAGAAATATATCCATCTCCACATAATACTCCTAAAATATATGCTTTAATATCCGTTAATTTTCTACTTTTTTTAGGTATTTTAGTAAGTAAATTTTCAAAAGGTTTTCGATTTCTATAAATCCAACCTTCTATTGCTCTGGGGCTAACATTCAATCCTTTATTAGATAATATCAATGCAATTTTTTTTGCACCATAACCAAATTTATCTCTTAATTCAATTGCTTGATTATATTCATTCCAATTATGAGTTTTATACATTTTAATTATAAAAAATAAAAAGGAAAGAGATTACTCTTTCACATCTTTTATTCCTTGTTCTGTTACTTGGAAGATGCATTCATTTTCCCCCAAGTGTGGGGCGTCTACAACTTTTGCAACTCTTGTCCCTTTTTTTCCTTTTCTTAAATAAACTCTTACAGTAGAATTGTGTGCAACAATGTGTCCACCAATAGCTGCTGTTGGATCTCCAAAGAACATATCAGGCTTGGACATTACTTGATTAGTTACATATACACATACATCATATGTATCTGCTAACTTTAGTAATGCATGCATATGTTTGTTTATCTTTTGTTGACGATCTGCTAAGGTGCCTCTACCTACAAAATCAGATCTGAAATGAGACATTAAAGAATCTACAATAACTAATTTTACTGGGAACTTTTCATTTTTAACTAAGTCTTCTATTTTATCAACAAGTAACATTTGATGATCTGAATTAAATGCTCTTGCTACTTTTATGTTTTTTAAAATTTCTTGTGGATCTAATCCATTACCATCTGCAATTTGTTTTATTCTTTCAGGTCTAAATGTAGATTCAGTATCAATCCATACACAAGCACCTTCTGCTCCACCTTTTTCTTTAGGTAATTGTACTGTAACTGCTAATTCGTGTGCTAAACTAGATTTACCAGAACCGAATTCTCCGTAACATTCTGTAATTCCTCCAGTTTCAACTCCACCACCAAGAATTTCATCAAAAGATTTACTTCCAGTTGTTATTTTAACAACTTTAGCTCTTCTTTCTAATAATTCATCTCCAGATTCAAAACCCATATCAAGAGAATTTCTTGCAGTTTGAATCATTTTTCTTGCTACTGGTTCTCCTACACCTGCAGCTTCACTCAAAACACTTGGACTTGAAACCGCAATTGAAAGTAAAGTATCAAAATTTGCTTCCTTTAATTTTTCTGCAGTTGCGCTACCTACTCCTGGTAATTCTTCAACTGTTGTGATTTTATTTTCTTTTTTACTCATTTTCTTCATCCTCCTTTAAGTCTTCAGCTAGTAATAATTCCTCTTGTGCTTTTTGCAACACTAAAATGGCTTTTGATATATCTCCACGTCTTAAGTTGATTGTTGCATCATGCCATTTACCATCTTGATTCCAAGATTTTCTTATACTTGCTGTCTTAAAGATGATGTTATTGCCCTCTTTGTCTTGTTTTTCATTGAGCCATATAGAACTCTCAATGTTCCCAGAACGAAATTTCTTTATAGGTCTATTACCTTCCATTTTATTCCTCCTTTTCCTTATCGGTTCTTATTTCAATAAGGAGTTTATTTATTAAAAGAGATTCTTGTTTATAAACCCTGCGCGCACACCTTGCAAGTTGCAATTTACTCCAATATCTATATTAGAAAATATATATTATTATTCTAAAATGCTTATTTAAAAATAAATATTCATAAAATTTTGTATTATTTTTTTAATATCCTCTAAAGATTCATAAGATTGACATTCAAAAGGAGTTTTTACATATTTAGATCCTTTTTTTCCTTGTGTATATGCAGAAATTTCTTCTTCTAATCCTTTTTTAAATAAACACAAAATAGGTTTACCTAAAGTGATCATATCTGATATTTCTCCTCCAACACCCAAACTAGGATTGCTAATTTCAAAAATTCCACAATCAGATATTATTTCCCAATTATAATCTCTATCATGGATATTTGTATTTGTTAATTTAGCTTCAGTTTTTTTCCAATCTTGGGTTTGATGTCTTGAAGCTATTTCATAACCTAGTTCTTCAATAATGTCTGGTATTTTAGCTAATTCTGTTTTATCTATTATGTTATATCCACCACGCATTGAACATCCAAAAAATACTTTTACCATATTATAATATTAATTATTTATTTATAAATTTATCGTTTAGTACTACTCTAGAATTAATATAAATTTTGAAAGTGTTTATTTTCCATCATTTATTCCATTAAGTCTTAATTGTTCTGGACAAATATATAATCCTTTAAAATCAATAGTATATTTTTTAGGTATTTTTCCATTATTGTGACAAATATTAGCTAATTCTAAAACAGATAACTTCTCTTTGTATTTACAACCTTCATAATAAACACAGGGTACATTTTTTTCATAATTTTCTCTTTTTGTAAATATTAAAACAGATTTAAGCATAAATTGTTTTACTCTTGCTTCTAAGTTTACCATATTTTAACAACTAAAATTCCATTTATAATTATTATTAGTCTAAGAATTATATATCAAAATCTATATTTAAATAAATAAAACTTTAGATTTAATCATTTTTTTATAAAATTCATAATCAGGAGTTTTATATCTAGAATCAAAAACAGATAAGTACATTCCTTCCCAGAATAAGAACCAACCACCTGGTTCTAATAATATAACTAAAAAGTGTTCAAAAAATGTTTTTTCATCCATAAACATAGAAACAAGTGTTCCAAGAATCATTAATATAATTCCAGAAATAGCATAAATTAAACCATTTTTAATATGGTTTACTCTTTCTTTTCTAAGAATTTCAAAATGTTTTTCAAAATGGTCTTTTAATCTTAATCTAATTATTTTTTCAATATTTGCTTTTCTTTTACTTTTTGGTATTGTAAATTTTAAATTTATTCCATTATAATCTTTATCTTTTGTAGCTCTTTTTAATTCAGATAATAAATCATGTGATGTTGATCTATTAATAAATGGTCTTGGATCTAGAGAAGAGAAAATATCATTATAACTCTTTAGACTAATAACTATATCATTAGAATTTATTTTACGTTTAAACATTTTACCTCTTTTTAATATAAGTAATAATAGTCATTTATAACCTTTTCTTTTTAAAAGAAAGATATAAAAAGGAGAATAATAATAAATTATTGAGGTGGTAAGATGTTATCTTCAATTCCATTGGATTTAAAAAACGTAAAAAAGAGTGAGATAGACAAAGAAATTTTAAGAGTAGGTATGATTGCAGAATTAGATGCAGTTTCTTTATATGAACAAATGGCAGCTATGACTTCTAATTCAGGTATTAGAGAAATACTATTAGATATAGCTAAAGAAGAAAAAACTCACGTAGGTGAATTTCAAGCTTTACTATTGAAACTAGATAAAGAACAAGAAATCGAATTAAAAAATGGTAAAAAAGAAGTAGACGAAAAAACCTAATTTCTTTTTTATTAGTAAACCTTAAATAATTTTTTATTCAATTTTTTGTATGAAAGATAAGAAAGACAATTTAGCTATTTATGGAATAGAAGGATTAATGTCTGAATTAATAAGGGATGCAAAAAAAGATTTAAAAAAATCTAAAAAATCTGAAGAATACAAATTAGCTTATGATTGGTTTAAAGAAGATGGTTCAAGTAAGTCTCCATTTTCTTTTGAAAATGCATGTTTAGTTTTGGATTTAAATCCAGGATATATAAGAGAAAAAATATTTAAAAATATAATATAGATCAATCACCTGCTTCTTATAACCCCCGTTTTTGAACAATATTTATTTACAGGACAAATTAAACATTTTGGAGAAATAGGAACACAAATACTTTTTCCAAATAAAATAAATATCCCATTTATTTCTCTCCAGTATTTTTCTGGAAGTATTTTTTTTAATTCTTCTTCTGTTTTTTCTAAGGTTTTTGTTTTTACCCATCCAAGTCTATTACAAATTCTATGAACATTTGTATCTACAGCTATAACATTTTTATCATAAGCAAAAGAAAGAACAATATTACATGTTTTTTTTCCAACTCCAGGTAATTTCATTAGTTCTTCTTCATTATCTGGAACTTTATTGTTATTATTTTTAACAATTTCAGCTAATTTTTTTATTGTTTTTGTTTTATTTTTATAATATCCTGAACTATAAATTATTTTTTCTAGTTCTTTATTAGATAATTTAAGTATTTTTTCTGGAGTATTAGCAATTTTAAATAAATCTTTAACTATTCTTTCTGTAATTTCGTCTTTAACTCTTAAAGAAATAATACAAGCAATTAAAGTTTGAAATGGAGTAAAATTTTTAGTATCTTTACCTTCTCTATTTAAGGTTGTTTTTCTTATATCTTTTTGACTTTCTTTTACAATTTCAATTATTTGAGATATATTATTCATAACTATTTTAGTACCATAATTTATTTAAATCTACTTCATTTGAAACAAATATGGGAAAATGTATGCTTAAATTTAATCTTAGTAGAGAATATAATAATTATATCGGATTATTGTTAGGATTATTCGAAGCTAATAGAACAAATGATAAACAGAAGAGAATATGGATTAAAGAAAAAATAGAAGAAAAATTGAATAATCCAAATATTCCAAATGCCTTTAAAACTG
>JAQUND010000018.1 GCA_028717785.1 Candidatus Nanoarchaeia archaeon
CTGCAATTGGGATCCTCATGGTACTTGTGTGGCTCTTGGAGTGTTTATGTGTGCCGAAAGTACAAAAAAAAATTTAGAAATAAAACCAAATTTATATTCTGAAAAACAAATTATTGAAGCATTGCAAGATTTAAAATTAAGTGGATTAGAAGATACTTTATTAACAAAATTAAGAAAGTAATTATTTTCTTCTATGTTTAATATATTCTATTATTATAGGTATAAATGATAATATTATAATAGCAATTATTACTAAGCTAAAATTGTCTTTTACGAATTGAATACCCCCAAAGAAATAACCTAATAATGTAAATAAAGAAACCCAACAAATACCACCAATTATATTATAACTTAAAAATTTTACATAATTCATATTGCCTATTCCTGCAATAAAAGGGGCAAATGTTCTTACAATAGGTATAAATCTAGCAATTACTATTGTTTTAGTACCATATTTTTTATAAAAATCCTTTGTTTCTTCATAATATTTTTTATTTATTATGTTACTTGAAAATAATTTTTTACCGAAGTATTTACCTATAGAATAATTAATAGTATCACCTAAAACTGCAGCTATACAAAATATTACTAATAATAATATAATGTTTAATGAACCTATTGCAGCAAATGTTCCTGCAGCAAATAATAATGAATCACCAGGTAAAAATGGAGTAAAAACTAATCCAGTTTCTATAAATATTATAAAAAATAATAAAAAGTAAGTTAAAAACCCATATTGAGATATAATAATACTGAGATATTTATCTATATGTAATATAATATCTATAAATTCTTTTATCATCTTTTCTTGTGTTTTATTTTATTTATAAACTTACTTTTTTGGAAGATACTTTGTTTATACAAATATGCTAAATCAGAATATACAGGAATAGATTTAATCTTAAATAAGTAAACTAATAATATCCACACTAAAGCAATATAAATACCAGATACAAAATACCAAAAAGTCATATGAATTAGATCAAACCAGATTTTATCATAATTAATAACTAGTAAACTAAGTATTAGTATCCTAATTATATTCATTAGTAATATTAAAAAACTTCCAGATAAAAATAAATAAATTCCTTTTTTTAAATTAATATCTTTTGTAGTTAGTACTAATAATAGTATTAAATAATAAGCTGAAACTGCAATACAAGCAGGAGCGAATATTAACGTATAACCATTTAGTAGTATACTGTCAAAACTGATTTTTGGAGTGTAACCTATTAAAGATAAAACAAAATATACTGGATACAGCGTCAATGGTTTTATAATAAATAATAATAAATTAAATGGAATTAAAATTAGTAATAATACTCTTATTATTAGATTATAAGTATATTTCATTATATTTATATTAGAAACTGTAAAACAGTAACATTTAAATAGTAGTTATCCCTTGAAAATAACAACACAATGGGGTTAGTCAATATGAAAAATAAATTTACTATCGTAACATTAATATTTTTATTAACTATATTTTCAGTTTGTGCAGCTAATTTAAATGTACAACCTGATAAAGTTGTAATTGAAAGCCAAAAAGGTGTTACAACTACTTCTTCATTTACAATTTATAATTTAGATACACTAAATCCAGTTACATTATCTACTTCAAGTTTTACATTTGATTCTACAGAATTTGTCGATTCAGATGGTAATGCAGCTATTGTTTCATTTACAGCACCTGGAACTATTACAGCTTCAGGATCAGCAAGTGTAACTGCAAAAGCAATTGTTAATTCAAAAATGAATGAAGGTTCATATTCAGCAAATGTTCTTGTTCAAAATGGTGAATTTAATGATACTTTTACTTTAGAAGTAATAGTTAATCCAGATGTTTGCGATTCTGGTAAACAACCAAGTACACCAAATTTAGCATTTTCAGATTGGGAATTAAAGAAAAATCCTGAAACTGATGAAAAAGATGAATATTACCCTGGAGATAAAGTTGTTGTTCAAAGTATAAAAGTTGAAAATAATGGTGATGATGAAATAACTGATATTGTGGTAGAAGCAAAATTATATGATTTAAGTACTGGTGATGAAATTGAATCTATTACTAGTGATTCTTTTAATTTAAAAAGTGATAAAGATAGTTCAGTAGATGATTTAGAATTTAGTGTTCCTTCAGATGTTGATGAAACAGATGATTATGCAATTTTTATGAAAGTATACGAAGATGGATCAGAAGATGATAATTGTAACTTTGAATCAATTCCAGTTACAATAAAGAAAAGATCCAGAGATATGCAAGTAGATTTAACAAGTATTAATCCACAAAATGCAAAATGTGGAGATGCAGTTGATTTTAGTATTAATGTTAAAAATATAGGTTCAAAAGATGATAGTTCAGTTTTTGTAAAAATACAAGATCCTGCTTTAAAAATTACAGGACAAACAGCAATCTTTAGTTTAGATAGTGATGATGAAACAACTAAAACTGTAAGAATAAATTTACCAATTGATTTAGTTTCAGGTGTTTATTCAATTGAATCTGCTGTAATTTATTCAGGAACTACAGCAAGATCTGATTTTGGAAATTTAACTGTAACTTGTGAACCTGAAAATAGAGCTCCAGTTGCAAATGCAGGTGGACCACAAACTGTTGAATCAGGAAATATTGTTACTTTAAATGGTGCTTCAAGTTCAGACCCAGATAATAATCAATTAACTTATTTATGGACACAAGTTGGTGGAATGGCTGTTCAATTATCAAGTCCAACATCAGCACAAACTACATTCACACCAAATGTTGCAGATACTTATACATTCAAATTAGATGTAACAGATGGTAAATTAACTAATTCAGCTACAACTTCAGTTGTTGTTCAAGCAGCAGCTACAAGTGGAACTGATTCTACAACTTATCAACCAACTGGTGTTATGGATTTATTATTAAAAAATAATTCATTACAACAAGTGGCTTGGGGTTTAGCAATTTTAGTTTTACTATTAATTGCAGTTTATTTAATTAAACTAATTTTCTTCCCACCAAAGAAGAAAATGCAAATGCCAATGCATAATGTGCCAACACCACAACCAGAATTTCCTGAATAAATTAAATAATATTTATTTCTTTTAAAGTTTCATTAACCGTTTCTTCTATTAAATTTAAATTAATATTTTTATAACCTTTGGATATTCTAGACATTAATTCAGATTTAACTTTATTTATTATTTTACTTTTAATATAAATAATGTCTTTATAGAATTAGAAATATTCCCTATAAATAAGTCAATTAACTTTTTTCTAGTTTGCACCATTTTTAATATTTTCCATTATTTTGTTGAATAGATTATTATAAATTTTTTTGTATATACTTAGAAATTTGTCTTTATTAATCATATTTAGTCTTATTTCTTGAATATCTATTTTAAATAAATTTTTTATTTCCTTATTAACTAGCTCTTTATTTATTTTTTTATGTTGGACATACAATAAAATAGTAATCATATTTCTTGTAAAATAATATTTTTCATTTCCATTTAAATAATCAAAATTATCAATTAAAAGTTTACTTTTTAAAAGATGTAAATCCAATATTTTATAATTTATTTTATATTTTATATTGAAAATGAATCGTTTTTTAGCAACGCATTTGCTTAACATCATTTGATATAATGGATCTGTAGATAATCCCTCTGTTAATGCTTTATTATTTAATAGAATAATATGAGTTTTAATTTTTATTATGTTTTCAATGTATTCTTTTATATCTTTTTCATTTAATTTTTCTTCAGTTATTATAATAATATCAATATCATTAAAATCAAAGCCTTTATCTAAAAAAGATCCTGTAATTATTATATTTTCATATTTTTCAGTTATATTATTTATAGCAGTTAGTATTTCTGTAATAATATTTACCTTTATTGGTTCTATATTTTCAATATTATAAAAAAATGGCTTTTCAATAATTCTTTCTTTTTCTAATGATTTAATAATAACATAATTTCCAATATCAAAACCACTCCTATTTTTTGGAATATATATCTGGTCCATCTTTGTTCCTTTACTGATTTTACTTATTAATTCCATATTACGTAATAGTACGTAATTATATATAAATCTTTTGGTTTAGAAATTTGTATTCTTTTTGATACCTATATATAGATAATTAATCTTATGGGCACAAATAGAAACCTTTATAAATATGTGCCCATATACATAAGTCATGGTATATCATGAAATTAGAGAAATAAATGGAAAATTGTACAATTACATTATTTATAATACGCGTATAAATAATAAATGGAAGAAAAAAAGTAAATATATTGGTAATGGAAAATTATCAGAATTAAAAATTAAAGAAGAGATTGAAAAGTTTGAATTCAAAATGAAGAAAGTAAAATATTTATCTAATGAACAGATTTTTAAAATAGAAGAAATTAAAAAAAAATTTAATGAATATCTCAAAAAATCAGGAAAACTTGGAAGTGAAAAATTTGATGAATGGTTTTTTACAGAATTAACTTATAATAGTAATGCTATAGAAGGAAATACTTTGTCTCTTGAAGATACCTCTTTAATAATTAATGAAAATCTATCACCTAAGGGGGCTAATTTAAGGGAGATTTATGAAGCAAAAAATTATAAAGAAGCTATAGAATTTCTTCAAAATTATCAAGGAAATTTCGATGAAAGATTGATTCTTAAAATTCATTCTTTTATTTTAAAAAATATAGCAGATAGTTTTGCAGGAAAATACAGAAGAACTGAAGTTAGAATAAGAGGAACTGAATTTAAACCAGCTAATGCTGAATTAGTTCCATTAATGGTTAGTGATTTAATTAAATGGTATAAAAAAAATAAAAAAATAATGCATCCTTTTGAAATTGCTGCTATAGTTTCTGCTAAATTAGTTACAATTCATCCATTCATTGATGGTAATGGCAGAGTTTCTAGGTTAGTTATGAATTTTTTATTAAAAAAAGAAGGATATCCTGAATTAAATATATATGTTAAGAGAAGGAATGATTATCTTGATTCTGTAAAAGAAGCAAATTATGATAAATATTTACTTTTAATTAATTTTTTAGTTGAAATCTATAAAGAAAATTATTTGTTTTTATATAAATAGAAAAAGCACGCGTCAGGATTTGAACCTGAGGATAGTCGGGTACTACTATTAATTGCAGCCGACCGCGTTAACTACTTCGCCACGCGTGCATAATATTATAGATATAATTGGTTTTATAAAAGTTTTTAAAATATTTTATTTAATTAAAAAGTAACTTCTGGTGCATTTTCCGCTCCAGTTTTAGCTGCAAAAAATTCTCTTTGTTCAAATCCAAACATACTTGCAACAATATTTGAAGGGAACATTTTAACTTTTTTATTATAAGAACTTACAGCTTCATTGAATTTTTGTCTTTCAACATTAATTCTATTTTCTGATCCTGCTAATTCATCTTGTAAAGATAAGAAATTTTGATTCGCTTTTAAATCAGGATAACTTTCAACTACAACTAACAATCTTGATACTGCAGATTCTAAATTATTTGCTGCTGTAACTTGTTCTTTTGGTGTTTGAGCATTAGACCATTGACTTCTAGCAGCTGTTACAGCTTCTAAAACTTCTTTTTCATGGATAGCGTAACCTTTTACAGTATTAACTAAATTAGGTATTAAATCAGCTCTTCTTTGATATACTGATTGAACTTGTCCCCAAGATTTATCAACTTCTACTTGAGAATTAACTAATTGATTGTAAATACTAATAAAAGAAACTAATACGATTAAAATTAATGCAACAATAACAATTCCAGTTATAGCTAATTTACTTAATTTCATGTTTTAGATAATTATTTTATATTTAATAACTTTTCTATTTCTCCATTATCTAACCATAAACCTTTACATTTCTTACATTTATCTATTGTAATCCCTTTTTTTGTTATTTTTTCCATATTTATATTACATCTTGGACATTTCAATAATTTTTCCATTTTTACTTCCAACCTCCACTAACGCCACCACCACCGAAATTTCCTCCACCAAAACCGCCAAATCCACCACTTCTACCTCCACCAAATAAAATAGAAGCATTTCTTGCTGCAGTGAAATCATTACTTTCATTAAATGAATTATTTCTATTTGCTTTATTTGCATAATAACTAACAATAAATAATAATATCATTCCTAAAATAATTAAAATAGTTATTGTCATTTGATATTTATTAGTTTCATTAGTTGTTTCTTCAATATTTTTATTTTCTATTATTCCTTTAATTTCTTTTACTGCTTTTAAAATACCTTCAGAATAATTTCCAGTTTTAAATTCTGGAACTAAAATTTCACGTCCTATTCTTCCTACTTTTGCATCATTTAGTATTCCTTCTAATCCGTATCCAACTTCAATTCTATATTCTTTTTCTTCTAAAGCAACTAAAATTAAGATTCCATTATTTTTTTCTTTATTTCCAAGAGTTTTATCTGCTAAATCAAATGAATATTGTTCTATTGGTTTTCCATTCAAAGATTTTACTGTGGCAATTACCATTTCAACAGAAGTATTTTCTTTTAAACTTTGTAATTCATTTGTTATTAGAATTTTATGATTATCATCAATAATATTTGCTTCATCATTAACATAATTTGTTAATTTTTCTAGAGCAAAAACACTAGTTGTTAGAATTAATATTATTAGTAAATATATCTTTTTCATGATTATAAACCGGGACTGATGGGATTTGAACCCACGACCCTCTGCTCACTTCCTGGATTGATAGAAGGCAGTTACGCATGCTTAGTACTACCTATAACATTACGCGCTATCCAGGCTGCGCTACAGTCCCTTGAAAATATGGACTTATCTCTCCTTTTAATATCTTTCGTCTTTCATTTAGGGTTGTATGAGCAGGGCAAAAACCGTACTTTTTCCATATTAGAAATCTTGAAATTTGAGCATAATTATTTAATCCAATTTTTTTCATAAAGTCTAGACATTTAGTTCCTTGTAAAGTTAGTCTATATTGATCTACTTCATTTGATTTTTTAGATTTTAAAATTGTAATAGTTTTGTTTATATTTAATATTTTTAACATAAATTGAATTTCTTCTATAATTTTTAGTGAAACACATTTAATTTCTAATCTAGGATAACAAGGATAAGTTTTTTTGAATGTTGAATAATGTCCTCTTCTTCTGTCAAAGTTTAAATTTCCATCACAATCTGCAAAACCTCTAATAAATGAAGAATAAATTTTCTTATTTTTACTTTTTAATATGATTGAAGGAGTTTTAACGGTATAAGTTTTCTTACCTATAGGAAATTCTAGTATTTTATTGAAGTAATTTACTATTTCCTTATTAGATAAATAAAATCCATAAACAGAATTACTTGGTTTTGCTTTTAAGTTTATATCTACATTAAAGACTTTTTTGAATAAGGGTTTTATTGTTTTATTATAATATTCAATTTCTTGATTTAAATTTCCATAGATACATAAATGATCTTTTTGTAAACATCCATCTGCAGCGAAAATTCCAGCTATTTCTGCTAGTTCTGGAGTTACTTTTATATTCATATTAGAATTAGTTAAATTTTGCTTTTAAACCCTGCGCGCACACCTTGCAAGTTGCAATTTACTGTAAAATATATATTAAAGAATATAGATTAATCTCTAATAAAGGTTAAATAGTTTAATTTTATTAAATTTATATGGCTATTCAAAAAGATGCAGGAGAAATACTTATTTTTTTATATCAAGAGTATACAAATAATAATCAATGGATAGATAGTGATAAGATTATTAAGCTTACAAATTGGGAATCTGGTAGGATTAATAGAACAATAGATTATCTTAAAGATTTAAACCTTATTAAAATTAACTTATTTTTAGGTAATATAAATGGTGTATATAATTTTGGTATAAATGGATTAACTCCCGCGGGTATAAATATTATTGAAAATACTAAAGAATTCGAAAAAAATTTTGGATTTGAACTTAATTTAGGTCTTATTAAATTTAGTTGGGGAACTACTAAAAAATGAAAATAAATAATATTTTAATAATTTTTTGTTTTTTAATATTTTTATTACCTACTATCTATAGCGTTACTACTAAAGAAGAAATTTTAATGAATGTAAGTAATTCTACAGAATTTTATAGACATTATTTTAATGTTCAAACTTTAGATGATAGTTTAATTATAGATTTGAGTAATATTCCCAGAAATTGTGATGATATGAAAGTACAATTGGATGTTTATAGCACAAATTCTAGTAAAACTGAAGATTATCTTTGTTATTCTATTGTTTTTCCATCCGAACATAATAATTTATGTATTATTTCATTAAAAGATTTAGTTCAACATTCATATTATAATGATAAACAAAATTGTAATAATCAATTAAAAGATTTAAAAGGTAGAGATTTATATTTTAATATAAAAATTGAAGAATCAAATTTTGGTCGTTATCATTTAGAATTAAAATCTTTTAGAGTAGTAGGATTTGATAAGTTTAATGAAATTAAAAAAGAATTTAACAATAATATAGCAAATATTTGTGCGATAATAGGAACTATCATTTCTGCTTTATTATTAATTTTTTTAAGAGGAAAACATAAATTATGGGGAATTATTCCAATTTTAATTACATTATTAAGTCAAATGATTAGGCTAATAAAATGAAAAGTAAATATGCAGAAACTAGATTAAAAATACTTCATGAACTGTATGAATCTGGAAGAGAGGGAGTTAAGTTAGAACAGTTAAGAAAGATTGCTGGAAGTAAACATTTTGATGGTTTGATAAATAGTCTTTCTGGAGGATATATTAATACAGAAGATAATTTTCTTTATACTATCAAAAATGCAGGTAGAGAATTATATGAAGAATTAAGAAAAGATGAATTATTAGAAAATCAAACAGAATTTAATAGAATATTAATGATTTTTACAATATTTGTAGCTATGGGTACATTAATAATGGCTTTGACTTCATTAGTAGATCTTGGTTTGAAATTATTAACTTTTAATCAAAATAAATATATTGGGTTTGGAAGTTTTTTCTTAATAGGAATAGGTTTTATTATTTTATGGGGCTGGATCATTAAAACTTTTTTGATTAAAAAAGAAATTTTTTAAAATTTGTTAATATTGAATTATAATAACTTTAAACCTTTTTGTAACGTTACCGATAAGAATTTAAATCCTTTTTATTCAAAATTTTGAAATGACAGAAAGAATTAAAGATAAAGTTGAAAGGTATAAAGTAACCTATAATAATTCTTTTAATACTTATATGGTTCTAAAATCAAATGGAAATGGAGATTTTCATTCTAAAGGAAGTTCTTATGAAGAACGCGGAATTTATAATAGGATTATAACCATTGTAAGAGAAGAAGGAAGTGAAGTAGTTTTTGATAAGTCTGTTCCTGTTAATATAAGATCAAAATTAGAAGAAATTGTTGATAAATTTAGAGAATAAGCTTTAAATATTCTTATAATAAATATTTTCTATGTCTAATCCTCTTTTAAAAATAGAAAAGAAATGGCAAAAAGCCTGGGAAGAAAAGAAAGTTTTTAAGACTAAAGAGGATCCAAAAAAGAAAAAATATTACATTCTTGAAATGTTTCCTTATCCTTCAAGTTTAGGCTTACATATGGGTCATGCTCTAAATTATACTATTGGAGATATTTATGCTAGATTTAAAAGAATGAATAATTTTTCAGTTTTATATCCTATGGGTTACGATGCTTTTGGATTACCTGCAGAAAATGCAGCAATTAAAGCAAAAGAACATCCAATGAGTTATACAAAAAAATCTATTGCTAATTTTATTAAACAACAAAAAGCCTTAGGATTAAGTTATGATTGGGATAGAGAATTAATAACTTGTGAACCAGAATATTATAAATGGAATCAATTTTTCTTTTTAAAATTATTTGAAAATAATTTAGTTTATAGAAAAAAATCTGCAGTTAATTGGTGTCCTAAATGTAATACTGTTTTAGCTAATGAACAAGTTCATAATGGAAAATGCTGGCGTCATGAAGATACCGACGTAGAAATGAAACAATTAGAACAATGGTTCATTAAAATTACAAAATATGCAGAAGAATTACTTGATTATATAAAAGAATTAGAATGGCCAGATAGAATAAAAACAATGCAAGAAAATTGGATTGGAAAATCTTACGGAACTGAAATTAATTTTAAAATTAATGGAAAAGATTGGCCAATCTTTACAACAAGACCAGATACAATTTATGGAGTTACCTTTATGGTTATTTCTGCTCAACATCCAAAACTAATGGAATTAGTTAATGAAAAACAAAAACCAGAAGTTGAAAAATTTGTTAAAAAATTAAAATCTGTTTCAGAAAAAGAATTAGAAGAGATGGATAAAGAAGGAGTATTCACTGGGGCTCATGCAATTAATCCAGTAACTAATGAAAAAATTCCAGTTTATGCAGGAAATTTTGTTATTGCTGATTATGGTTCTGGAATGGTAATGGCAGTTCCAACTCATGATCAAAGAGATTTTGAATTTGCTAAAAAATATAAAATTCCTATGAAAGTTGTTATTCAACCAGATGATGCAGAATTAAATGCAGATAAAATGATTAGAGCTTATACTGGAATTGGAAAATTAATTAATTCTGAAAATTTTAATGGAACTTCTAATCAAGATGCAATGGAAGAAATTACAAAATATTTAGAATCAAAAAAATTAGGAAAAAGTGTTGTTCAATATAAATTAAGAGATTGGTTAATTTCTAGACAAAGATACTGGGGAACTCCTATTCCAATGATTTATTGTGATAAATGTGGAATTGTTCCTGTTCCAGAAAAAGATTTACCTGTAATATTACCAGAAAAAGTAAAATTCGGAGAAGGAAATCCATTATTAACAAATAAAGAATTTGTAAATGTTAAATGTCCAAAATGTAAAAGTAATGCAAGAAGAGAAACAGATACTATGGATACGTTTTTTGATTCATCATGGTATTTTATAAGATTTGCAGATAATAAAAATATTAAAGAAGCTTTTGATAGAAAAAAAGTTGATTACTGGCTTCCTGTTGATCAGTATATTGGTGGAGCTGAACATGCATGTATGCATTTAATGTATGCAAGATTTTTTGTTAAAGCATTACGTGATTTTAATTTATTGAAATTTAATGAACCATTTACTAGATTATTTAATCAAGGAATGTTACATGGTGCAGATGGACAAAAAATGTCTAAATCTTTAGGAAATGTAATTAATCCTATAGAAATGATTGATAAATATGGAGCAGATGCATTAAGAATTAATTTAATGTCTTTAGCTTCTCCAGATAAAGATAGTGTTTGGAGTGATAAGAGTATTGAATTTAGTTTTAAATTTATTAATAAAATTAAAGAATATTATGAAAATGTTAAAATTGGAAAATCTTCAGAAAGATTAGAAAGTAAATTAAATAAATCTATAAAAGAAATAACTGAAGAAATTGAATTATTTAGATATAATATTGCTATAATCAAATTAAGAAAATTGTTTGAATCTTTAAGTTCAACAGAAAGTAAGAAAAATTTAGAATCATTTTTAAAAATATTAAATCCATTTTGTCCACACATTACAGAAGAATTATGGTCTAAGTTAGGAAATAAAACTTTTATTAGTTTAGAAAAATGGCCAGAAGTTGATGAATCAAAAATTAATGAGAAATTTGAACAAGAAGAACAAATTATAGATAATTTAGTTACAGATATCATACAAGTTACAAAAATAATTAAAGAAAAACAAAATAAAGATGTTTCTAAAGTATTTATTTATGTAATTCCTAAAGAAAAAGAAGTTTATGAAACTAATAAAGAAGCAATAAAAGAAAGAATTAATTTAGATTTAGAAATATACGCTGTAAATGATCCTAAAAAGCATGATCCAACTGGAAAAGCGGCTAAATCTAAGCCTGGAAAACCTGCATTATTCGCTGAATAAAGCTTGTTACCATTTATAAATAATGACTTTCGAAAGATTTTTAAATACCTTTTTTGTAATATTATTGATTTACAATGAACAGAAGAGATTTTTTGAAATTTTCTGCAAGTATACCTTTATTACCTAAATCCTTAGAAACCCAAATATGCGGATATGCTACTAGTTATGAACTTGTTTTTGATTGTTCTGAATTAGATGATATAATTAAAGATGATTTTTTTATTGATCAAAAATTATTAAGACAAAAAATTAAAGAAAAAACAGAAAAACAAATTCCTTATTATTTA
The DNA here is from genome assembly GCA_028717785.1 of Candidatus Nanoarchaeia archaeon. Next base: position 12,230 of record JAQUND010000018.1, read on the forward strand.
TTTGGAACTCTTTTAGATAATATCACTAATAATATTGCTTTAGAACTTAATGAATCTTTACCATTAAAAGAATGTATTTTTACAATTGATATACCTGAAAATTATTTAGTTGATAGTATGGATTTATCTCTAGAAGTTAATAAAACTAATTTTAATTTAAAATTATTTCAAAAATATAATAATAACAATATTCTTTTATTAGAATCTGGAGTTGCAATTGGTAGAGGAGAATATAGCGGTGGTAAATTTAAAACTCCTGAAGGAGATTTTTTCTTACAAAGAATTATTTTAGATCCTTGGTGGTATCCTCCTGAATGGGCGGGTACTACAATTCCAGAAAAACCAGGAATAAATAATCCTTATGGATTATATATGGCTGAAATATGTAGTGTTGATTCCTTAAGTGGTTATGAATTCTCTCCTAGAGGAGATACTGGGACAAGATTACATGGTACAAATAAACCTAGAAGTATAGGTACTGCTGCATCTCATGGGTGTATTAGAGTTGGAGAAGTAGAAGAATTATTCAAGGGAATGTTTAATTATGTAAGAACTAGAGAAGGAAAAACAACTGGAAGAGGGAATATACATCCTTTAGAAAAAGTAATCCCAATTAAAATTTATAAAAATTAACCAGATTTATTAAGTAAAGCACCTATTAAACTATTTCCTGTTGTTGATATACATTTCTGTGTTGTTGTATTACAATATGCAGGAGATCTACAACCACAATCTGATTCACAATTTGCACAATTTTCATCTTCAGCACAAATTTTATCTCCACATCCTGTTGTTACTATTACTGGTTGTGTTACTGTTGTTGTAGAAGTTTCAGTTGGAGTGGTTTCTTCTGTAGGAATTTCTAAATTTATTTTTTCTGGTTCTGGTTGTTTAATTCCTAATTGTGAATCATAATTAACTGTTGTTTTACAAAATTCACTATCACAAACCACTACATTAAATTCATCAAATGGTTTTGTTATAGCAAGTACACGATAACAATCATCAGCAGAATTACAATTTACAAATCCTCCATTAGAATTTACTATTTTTTTAAGTGTTGTTGTGCTACATAATAAATTTTCTGTTTCTATTGATTTAAATTGTTCAAGATTATCTTTTAATTTAATACAATCATCTAATCCTTTGTCATTACAAAATACACCCATTGATTTGGTTGTACCTACTCCTTCTCTATACAAGCATTCTTTTGTTACAAATCTGCTTGTACATCCAGAAATTAGTAAAGTAACTAAGAATAATATAATTATTGATCCTCTTTTCATACTTTTTGTAATAATTATTTATTTAAATAATTTTCTATATTGTATTAAATCACAATAATCCTTAAATACCTATTTAAGATGTTAAATCTTTTATGAAATGGGGTTTACTTTTAGGGGTTATAATTTTAATGTCTTGTACAGTAAGTGCCTTAAATACAGATTTATCTAATTCCAAATATTCTTCAGAAATTTTTAAAATAAAGTTTGATGATAATCCAAATACAATAATATATAATTTTAGTATGCCTTATGAGTATGGTTGTAGTGCAGATGGAAGATTATTTATTAATTTTGAGATAGATTCAGAAATTCTTAAAATACCTGATATTAAGATGGATTATAAACAATTAGGGGTTCCAATATCATCCCAAGAATTAAGTGGTCATTATTATAGAAGAAATTTACAAACAGGTATATTTGAAGAAACTACAAAATTATTTAGTACATTTCCATATTATTTTTGGTCTGATTCTGTTTTTAAATCAGGAGATTATAAAATAAATGTTTTTAATTTAGATGGTAAATTCAAAGAAAGAACTTTATATATTCACTGTCCTGAATTTAGATATACTTGTGAAGATTTTAAACCAAAAGTAAATTGTTATAACACTAATGATGAAAAGTTAGTTATAGAATTTTCTAATATTAATATTAATGATAAAGAAAAATTTGAATTAAAAGATTTAAACATTTATACTAAAGGAACAAATGAAAGATCAAATCTTTTAGATAATACATTAGCTTCTGATGCAAAAATGGAAAAAATAGGAGATAAATATAGAATAGTTTCTTCATTATTATATGGAAATCCAAATGCAGGAACAAATATAATTAATTACGTTCATATACAACCAAAAGCTTGTTTTTATGATTTATATCCTAATGCTTATGTTGCACAAAAATGTGAAGGATTAAAAGAAGTAAGTTCAACTAGTTTATCTTCAGTAGATACTCAAATTACTGGGAATGCAGTTGCTTCAGAAATAAATATGAAATCTTATACTGTTTATGGTGTAGCTTTATTAGTTCTTTTAGTTTTAGTTATTTTAATTGTTAGAAAGAAAAAAAGAATTTAAATAATAAAATTTATCTAAAAGTATACAAATTTATGTTCTTTTAAAATTGTTATTATTTCAATATCCTTAATTATATCAGAATATTGATCCTTCATTTCTTGAAGAATTTTATTAAATTCAGATTCTGATTGAACTTCAAATTCTGGCTCTAAATCCCAATTACCTAAAACTTTTACATGATGAATTATATTCTTGTTTTGTCCTAAATATCTTATTAAAGATTTTATTCTTTCTTCATTAGGATTGTCTAAATAAACAAAAGTTTTAAAAAATATTATACCTAATTTTTCATAATTTATTGCAATTTTATAACCCAAAATTATTTTACTTTTTTCAAGTTGTTTTATTCTATAATTAATAATTCTAACACTTTGTTTTAGTTCAGATGCAATATTAATAATTGGTTTTCTTGCATTTTCTGCTAATTTTTTTAATATTTTTATATCTAATTCATCGATTTTTATAATCTTATCTTTTTTCATAATTATCCTAGAATTTGTAATTAAAGATTTATCTTCAAGTAAATAATCTCTATTATAAGTTTGAGCTTCAATAAGTATAGATATTGCCTTTTTATTGATATAATTTTCAAATTTAGTTAATATATTATTTTTTAATTCATCAATATTATCAATAGAATCTGTTTCCATGGAAATAATTAAGTCCCAATTACCTTTACAAGATATTATCCATTTGGTTGAATCTATTTTTTTTAGTTCTTGGATTATTTTATCTAATTCATTAGATTTTAAATGTTGGAAAGAAAGACAAATTTTAAATTGAATTATATTTAATTTTGATAAATTTACTATTAATTGATATTGGGTTATTATATTTTCTTTTTCTAATCTTTTAATTCTATAATTAACTACTTCAGATGAAAGTCCTATTTTTTTACCTATTCTTGAACAAGATTGCCTTGAATTATTATCTAATTCATAAAGTAATTTTTTGTCCTTTAAGTCAATTTCTATTACCATATCTTATAATAAATACAATTAATATTTAAATATTGTGTTTTTTATAAAAAATACTATAAAAGGTTTTAAGTATAGTTAAAATAGTATTATTAAGAAATAAAATGAGACAGTTTTTACTGTCCTTAAACAAAAGAAAGGAAATAATAAAAATGAATTCAATGAAATATGAAATTGGAAAGTGTATTCTATCTACTTTAATTTTTGTAGGATCAATGCAAGCAATACGAACTGTAGCTATAACTGCAGATCAAATTATAAATGATAGACCTCTTTATGAGAGAGTTTATTATCCAGAAACTAATCTTTCTATTTGTAGTGGACCTAATGAAATTGTAGATAATTCTTCAGGTAAAAAGTATATTCTTAATAAAGAAGAGATTGTAAATCCATGGGACAATATACCTTATAAAATAAAAACAGATAAATTGTTTTTAGAGGAAATAAAATGAGACCTATAATAATTGAACTAAAAGATTATTTTAAAGAATTAATGTCAAAAGAATATAATCCCAATAGAGAAGTGTGTGATGATATTGTAAAATTTTGTTATGAACATGATATAGAACTTGGAACAGAGAATGGTAGTCAACTTTTTACTGCATCCACTGGAAGAAAAATACCTATTTCCAATAATCCTGAACATGGGACATTTAGAGAATTTAAGATCGTTGCAGCTCCAGGTAGAATAATTTATGAGGATAGCATCAATGAAGAGTGTTTTAGATGGGATGCATATATTAAAGAATATAGTAATAAATATTATTACTTAAATGGAAAATTTGTTAAAGCAGGAAATGTTAGAGAACCTATTTCATTAGAATTTTTTGAAAAGGGAAAATTAGCAATAATTGCTTTGGAATCACTTCTTTATAGAAATCTTATAGAAAGAAGAACAGTTAATTGAATAAATTTATAATCTTATTTCATAAAAGATATATATTCTCTAATATATATTTTCCAGTAAATTGCAACTTGCAAGGTGTGCGCGCAGCTCTTATAAAGCAATTTATCTTACGTATCAAAATAGTAAAATGAATAATATAAAAATAGATTTGTTTAAATTACATGATCCAGAAAAAGACAATTCTCTTAGAAAATGTATAGTTGCTAAGGGTTTAAATTTAAATGAAAAAATAAAAGTTTTAATATCCGAGCTTAAGTCTAAAGGATGGAGAACTACAGATCTTATTAATTATTTTATGAAAAAATATAATCTATCTTCATCAAGTGTTCAGAGATTATTGTTTGATTATAAAATTTGGTATCCATTATTTTTTATAGAAGATTTATTAATACTAAATAATAAATTGGAAGATAAATATATTTTTCAAGAAAATATAGAATTTTTAAAAGTTACACAACCACCAGTTAAAATATACAAAGTACCTAAAATATTAACATTAGATTTATGTAAAATTGCAGGAGCTCATGCTGCTGATGGAACAGTAAGGAATAATTATATTTCTATAACAGATAGAGATAAATCTAATATAGAAGTATTAGTATCATGGATTTATAATCAATTTAATATAAAATATTCAATTATTAAAATTTCAGAAAATGAATATGGAATTAAATTTAATAGTAAAATAATTTCTAGATTTTTAACAAAAATATTCGAATTTCCTAATGGGTTTAAAACATATAATTTTAAAGAACCAAAAATAATAAAATATTCTTCTTATGAATTTAGGAAAGCATATACTATTGGAGCAATAATTTTTGAAGGGGGAGTTGGAATCATACCACAATTACAATTTAGTGTTACAAATAAATTGTTTAGAGATTCAATATATGAAGTGTTAAGTAAATCACTACCTGAAGAAACAATAGTAATAAATAAAACTACAAATAATCTTTGGAGATTATGGACAAAATGTAAAACTAAAAAGGAATATCAAATATTGATGAGTTTTTTTGAAGAAAGAACAGAAAAATGGTACAAATTGAACGATTTTATTAATGGATTTAATTCAAGGGCTAAAAATATAAATTCTGCTATACAAATACTTTCTCAAATTTATCCAAAAAAAGGAAGTAAATATAGTTTATTGGGTATATTTTTTATAATTAAAGAACTTAAATCTTCATCTAGGAATGAAATTGTAAATAAATTTTACCAAATAAATCATTTAAATTTTGGTGATAAAATATGGACACATTCATTAATGAATTATTTAAATATATTAAAAAGATGTAATATTATTAAAGTTGAAAAAGGAAGATTTGGAAAGAAAAAATCATTTGGTACAATTATAAGAGAAGTATACAATTTTAATGAAAATATTGAGGAATGGAAATTACCTTATAGGCCCTGGCTAAATAAATTATATCAGAAAAATTTATTTAACTTAGTTTGAGATATAGTTTTTTTAATTAAAATACTATCTTTGTAAATTTGGTCTATATTAAAATTAAATTTGTTTAAAATTAAACTTTTTACATGATTAAACGCGTCTTTAAATGAATTAAATTCCAAGGGTAAATTTTCTAATGCTTTTTTAGTTCCTGCACCCGTAACCCACACTCCCAAAGGAGCAGAATATTCAGGTGTTTCAAATCTTATTACTAAACAAGAAGCCTGTTTTTTAATATTATTCAAATATTCAAGTATTTTAAGCCTTGGAAAATAATATCCTCCAACACAATGTTCTGCATAATTTTTTCTTCCATAATAATCTTCATAATCAGTAGATGTTTCAATTTTTCCTGAAAAATTCCATAAAGCACCAGGTAAATAACTTTCGAATAATTCATAACTCCAAACATTAGGTATTAATAAAATATAATAATAATTACCAAAATAATTTCCTGTAAATAGTTGGTAATTATCTATGGAATTATATTCTTTTATTTGTTCTATAATATTTTTTCCTATAATATCAATAGTTGCTACGATACTCCATCTAGTTGAAACTAATTTTCTATCTTTTTTTAATCCAAATATACCAATACTTAATAATTGAGATAAAGCATTTTCAGAAAATTCATTTTTGTATAAATATTTAATTGCATCAATTGCCTTTAGATCGTAATCACCAAATACTTTATCAATTTTATTATTAATTTTTACATTTTCAGTTATTTTTACATCTTTTAATGGAGCATTAACACCAAAGGGCATTATTATTTTTTCAAAATTGGGGGTTATTGTTGGTTTTTTCTTTAAATTTATTTCAATATCAACGGGTTTTTGGATCATAGCAATTTCTTGTGCTATATCTAAAAATTTGGTACCTTTACGTACATCATTTACTTTTGCTTTAAATCTAGAATTAATTAAAGAAGATCTTAATTCTACTACTTGTTTTATGGATAAATTATTTTTGTACCAATATTCTGGACTATCATAAGTATAAGCTTCCTCTGTCCTTTGTGTTGGACTTAAAATACCTACATTTACTTCTGGATATTCTAATTTTGATTCGATGAATACTGATGGGGGACTATTAGAATCAAAAATTTCTTTTAGTTCTTGATTAATTTTAAACATAGATTGAGCTTTTGTATAAATAGGACAAAAGTCTCTTTTACATAATAATTTCCCCCTACATTGCAAACAAGAAGCCATGATATAATATAATTTTAAAGTATATTAATATTATTAGTTTAAAAGATATAAATTAAAAAATTACATTTTCATTAGACATTAAGATATCATTAACTCCATTAGTAGGTAAAGAGGTATCTCCATTATTTAATCTGATTAGATACTCTTTATACGCTTTTCTATATAAATTTGACATTTCTAAATTTCCTTTTATTTGATATAAACTTTCTAGTCTTTGTAATGCAACAGGATAAACAACTAAATCTTTATATCTGGAATTTAGTATATATTCATATTCATCTATAGCATTTTCAATTTTAGTTTTAGAATTTTTTTTCTTTATTTCATTAAGTAATAAATCTGCTCTATCTAATTTTATTTGACTTTCATAAATACTTTCTGGATTTTCCTTTAAAAATTTATCTGTTAATACAAAATATTCTTTAGTTTTTAATTTATTTTTAGATATAAGATATTGTAATTCTAAATAGTTAGTATAATCTTTAGGAATTAATCCATATCTTTGTGCTAATTTAATTTTTTTAATAATAGTTTCATTTTTATTATCTCCATAAAATAAATTCATTAATTCTTTTGGTTTACATTCTACTAGTTCAGATAATTCTGCAATATCTTCAAATATATTTGTTCTAGCATAATTATCAATAAATCCTAATTTTACATTTTCAGAAGAAACTTTTTTTCTTTCATCTATTAAAGATTCTAATCCGCTTATATAGGTATAAACTTGTTCTAAATTAGATAAGTAAAGACTATTTCCATTTTGATCTAAAGATAATTTTTTCCATTCAGTTAGCAATTCAGGATTTTGTTCCATTATATCAAATGTTTTTGCATGTTTTATTTCATGGTGTAATACATTTTCTTCTGCATTTTCACCTAAAACAATTTGATTATTAATATAATATCCCACTGGATTTACAATTTTTTCTTCTAATTTATCCCATAATGATTGATTATCTTTATTATTTGTTTTAATTCTTATTGAATTTAAACTAAAATTTCTTTCTTGTTTTTCAGTTTCTATTACTTGTATTATTTTAGATATATTTTTTCCATTGCCTTCTATATCTTCATACCATCCTTTAATTGGAAATCCAAATTGTTTTTTAAAATCAGTTCTAATTTCAGAAGGATGAATATAATTATATAAATCATTTAAAGAATGATTAATTTGACTTCTTCCAAATACTAAAACTCCGGCTATTGTTGCAATTTTTAATATTTTTTTAAATTTTTTATTTATTTTCATTGTAACTACTGTTTGATTACTAAATATTTCAAGTATATAACATGAATTACCTTTTTTCATTCTATATAAAGCTTATTAATTTTTAGATTATAACAAACTAGAGATAACAATAATTATATTTTATTAAATAAATCCTTAAATAAACTAATTCTTTATAATAAATATGCAAAAAAATTATCCTCCAAGTGCATTTGCTAAAGATTTGATAGAAATGTTAACAAGATACGATTGGAGATTGATTCCTTTTGTTACTAATTATCTTATAGATCCTAATAAAGAAGAATTTGATGAAGGAGAACAAAAACCTATTTACGGATTACATCAAAATAGAGATGGAAAAAATATTATTTATATAGATGATTTACAACCATTTGAAACAAGAAGAATTGTTGCAATCCATGAAGCACTTCATGCTATAAATGTAATAAATGGGCGTTTCGATGATGATTTATTAGTAGAACCAAAAGCAAAAGAATTATTCAAAAAATTATACGGATTTAAATGTAGATACTAAACCAAAATAAATATAAATTAACAAATAACTAAATTCTATGAACCTAAAGATAATAATTTTAGTATTAACTTTATTTATTATTGGGGGATGTAATATGGATAAAACAGCATTATTAAAAACAAATCAAGGGGATATTAAAATAAAGTTATATGGAGATATGCCTATAACTGCTGGAAATTTTGAAAAATTAGTTAAAGATGAATATTATGATGGAATTATTTTTCATAGAATAATAGATGGTTTTATGATTCAAGGTGGAGATCCAACTGGAACAGGAATGGGTGGTCCTGGTTATAAAATAAAAGATGAATTTAAAGGTCATAAAAATAAACGTGGAACAATAGCAATGGCAAATTCAGGTCCTAACACAGGTGGAAGTCAATTTTTTATAAATTTAGTAGATAATTATCAATTAGATCCTAAACATCCTGTTTTTGGAGAAGTAATAGAAGGTATGGATGTTGTTGATAAAATTGGAAAAGTTAAAACAGATATGCAAGATCGTCCAATAAATGAAGTTATTATAATCAAAGCAGAAATATTATGAAAAAAATAGAATTACTAGCACCAGCTGGTTCTTTAGGTACATTAAAAGCAGCAGTTTCTTCTGGAGCAGATTCTGTTTATTTAGGAATGAATAAATTTAATGCTAGAGAGTACGCAACTAATTTTAATGAAGATTATTTTAAAGAAGCAGTAAAAATTTGTAAATCTAATAATGTTAAATTATATTTAACTATGAATACTTTAATTAAAAATAATGAATTAAAAGAATTCTTTGAACAAATGAAGTATGCTTATGAAGAAGGAATTGATTCGGTAATTATTCAAGATCCTAGTTTTATTGAAGTTATAAAAGAAAGTTTTCCAGAATTACGTATTCATTTATCAACTCAAGCAGGAATAATGAATTCAGTTCATGCAAATATTTTTGAAAATATAAATAGAATTAATTTAGCAAGAGAATTAACAAAAGAAAATATTAAATTGATTAGGAATAATTGTAAAAAGGAATTAGAAATATTTATTCATGGTGCCTTATGTGCTTGTGTTTCTGGTTCTTGTTTATTTTCTTCTTTATTAGGTGGAAGATCTGGAAATAGAGGAAAATGTGCCCAACCTTGTAGAAAATTATATAATAATTTTTATTTATTTTCAACAAAAGATCTCTGTTTAATTGATAAATTACCTGAAATAATTGATTTAGGAATAGATTCATTAAAAATTGAAGGAAGAATGAGAACTCCTTATTATGTTGCTACAGTTACTTCTATTTATAGAAAAGCAATTGATTCTTTTTATGAAGGAAAATTTAATGTTACAGATAAAATAAAAGCAGAATTAAAAAATGCATTTATTAGAGAATTTACACAAGGAAAATTTTCAAATGAATTTATTTTTAATCCTAATCAAGTTTTAAATAATACAAATATACAAGAAAAAATGTATGAAGTTAAGATTAAAGATATAAAATTACCGAAGAGAAAATCAAATTTAAAAGAATTAAAATTTATAGAAAAAAAATCTTCAGGAAAACAATTAATTGTTAGAGTTTACAATAAAAAAGATGCATTAATTGCAGAAAAGTATGCAGATATAGTTGTTTTAGATTTATTTAATAAAGATTTTGAAAATATTAAAATAAATAAACCATTATATGCTTTAACTCCAAGATTAATGTTCGATTCTGATTTAGAAAAAATAACTAAAAGAATAAAAGATTTATCTCCAAATGGTTTAGTTGTAGGTAATTTAGGTATTTTAAATATGAATTTTAACTTACCAATAATATTAGATTATAATTGTAATTGTTTTAATGATTTACAAATTAATTATTATAAAAAATTAGGAGCAAAATGTATTATTTCTCCAGAATTATCTTCAAGAGAGATTGAAGATTTTAAAAATAAAGATTTTATTGTTTTTGTTCATGGAAAAATAAGATTAATGACTTTAGCTCATGATTTAAAAGAACAAAAAGTAAAAGATGAAAAAGGTTTTAATTTTGATATTAAAAAAATATTTAATGGAATTGAAGTTTTAAATGAAAAAGAGCTTGGATTATTTTCTCAAATTTCTTTTATGTTAAAATCAGGAGTAAATCAATTGTATATTGATACTGAAGAGAATTTAGAAGAAATTTTAAGTATTTATAGAAATATTTTAGATAATAAGCCGTTTAAGGGGGCTAAATTAAAAAAAGATTATGTTTTAGGTTGGGTTAAACTTGGAACTTTATGATGTTCTTTTTTTATTCTTTCTACATTCTTCTTAAAAGCTTCAATTTGTTTTTCGGTTAAACTTCCAAATTTTATATAATATAATTTTATATTTCTTAAAAATGAATTTTCTTTATAATAATCTTCAGGAATATCAAATAGTTTTTTCATTTCAGGATTTCTTATTTGTTTTTTAAGATCATCTTTTTGACATTCATAACATAATGCATAATTTTGCTTAGAGGTTATGGTAACGTAATTTTTTTTACATTTATTACATTGTTGTTTAAATTTTACCATCCCAAAAATTTATTATAAAAGTATTTAAAACTATTCTAAAACAGCCTTAATTCTTCTTACGCCTGCAGAAACACTTTCTTCTTTTAAAATTTTAAATTTGCCTAATTCTTTGGTATTTTTAACATGTGGACCAGCACAAATTTCTTTAGAAAAATTTCCAATTGAATAAACTGAAACTTTTTCCCCATATTTATGTTCGAATACTCCTTTAGCTCCACGTTTTTTAGCTTCATCTGGGCTCATTTCTTCTTTTTTAACTTCTAAATTTTCTTTTATTTTTTCATTAACTAAATTTTCTATTTTCTTTAATTCCTCTTCAGTCAATTTACGATCAAAATTAAAATCAAATCTTAATCTTTCAGGTGTTATATTAGAACCTTTTTGATGTATATCTTCTTTTTTTAGTACAATACGTAAAGCTTCATTTAACATATGAGTTGCTGTATGTAATTTTGTTGTTTCATTAGAATTATCTGCTAATCCAGATTTGAACATTCCTTCTGTTGCTGTTCTACTTAGTTCTTGATGTTTTTTGAGTTCTTCTATAAATGAATGATGATCAACTAAAAAACCTTTTGCCATTGCTAATTCATCTATCATTTCTAAAGGGAAACCATAACTTTGATATAAAATAAAAGATTCATTTCCTTTAATAGTTGCTAAATCTATTTCTTTTTCAGACAATTTTGGTTCTTTTAATGAATAATCTTTTTTATTTCTTTTTAATTCAAATATTCTTCCAATCAATAATGATTTATTTGGATTATTTATTAATATTGAAAATTTTTCTTTATCTATTGGTATTTTTTCTTTAAAAAGATTTTCTATTAATTTTAATCCTTTTTCAAGAGTTTCTAAAAATCTATTTTCTTCATTATTTAATTCTTCAACAATTTTTTTCTTATTATTAATTAATTCAGGATATTCATCTTTATACATATCAATAACAACTACAGCTATTTTAGAACAGAAATTTTCTTTAATTCCCAACAATCTTCCAAATCTTACAGCTCTTCTAATCAATCTTCTTAAAACATAACCACGTTCAACATTTGAAGGAATTCCTCCATCTGCAATAATAAATGTAGAAGCTTTCAAATGATCTGCAATTATTCTAATATATTTTTCATTTTCTTCTTTTATTAAAGATTTAATTTCTTTTATTATTGGAATAAATAATTCTGTTTCATAAACTGATTTTTTTCCTTGTAATGCAGTAATAGTTCTTTCAACACCCATTCCAGTATCAACATTTTTTTGTTTTAGCGGTTCAAATTTACCTTCTTTTGTTTTATTATATTGCATGAAAACATCATTCCAAATTTCTACCCAATTTTTATTTTTGGGATCAAATTTTTTTGGAACGGGTTCATTTGAAATCCAATAAAACATTTCACTACAAGGCCCACATGGACCTGTTATTCCTGCTGGACCCCACCAATTATCTTCTTCAGGTAAAAATGCAATTCTTTCTTTTGAAATTCCTAATTGTAACCATATATTTGCTGCTTCTTCATCTTTTGATGCATCTTTATTACCAATAAAACAAGTTACTCCTAATCTTTCAATTGGAATATTTAACCATTTTTTTGATGTTAAGAATTCAAATGAAAATTCAATTGCCTCTTTTTTAAAATAATCTCCTAAAGACCAGTTACCAAGCATTTCAAAAAAGGTTAAATGAGTATTATCTCCTACTTCCTCTATATCTCCAGTTCTTATACATTTTTGAACATTAGCTAATTTTTTACCTAAAGGATGTTTTTCTCCTAATAGGAATGGAACTAATGGGTGCATTCCAGCTGTTGTAAATAATACAGTAGGATCATTTTCTGGAATTAAAGAAGATGATTTAATAATACTATGATTTTTAGACTTAAAAAATTCCATCCACTTTTTTCTTAACTCATTTGCCTTCATATTAAATATAAAAACATCAGATTTATAAATATTATTCTATTTAATAAAATATGAAAAAACATTATGTAAACCCATTAATATTAATTTTAATCGTATTAATTATTGGGGGGTGTGTACTTACAAATAATCTACTAAATAAAAATACACTTCCAGTAGAAATTACAGCCCCTTTGTTATTAAATTTAAATTTTGATGATTTAAAAGATTCAAGTGATTATAATAATGTTTTAGAAAATAATGGAGCAACACTAATTAATTCTACAATAATTTTTGATGGAAAATCTTATATAAAAGTAGATAAAGATTTCAATAATAATCAAAATTTGTCAATTGCTTTTTGGATAAATCCAACTAAAATGCAAAATGGATTTGTTTTAGCTAATGGACCAACTGATAACGTTCCTACATTATCTATCTATTTTGATAGTTTTAAAAGATTAAAATTTAGCAGAGGAAAAGAATCAGTATATACAGAACCAAATACAATTTTATTTAACACTTGGTCTTATGTTATTATAACTAATAATGGTGAATTAACTAAATTTTATGTTAATGGACAAAAGATAGATGAAGTTCAACAATTTGTAAAGTATAATGAAAATCAAACAGAAACTTATATTGGTAAGGGATATGAATGTTCCTCAATACATTTAACATTTAGATGTGCAGATCTTTTCTTTTATGGAAAATTAGATGATTTAAAAATTTATAATAAAATTTTAGAAGACACTGAAATAAAACAATTATATAATGAAAACAAAAAATTATAAAGTTTTTAACTTCTTTTGAATTTCCATTAATTCTTTAGTTAATTTATCTTCTTCTTTAGAAACAACTACTTTTGGTTCTTCAATTTTAACTTCTTCTTTAGGAATTTCTTTTTTAACTTCAATTTGTTTTTCTGTTTTTGGTTCTACAACTTTTTCTTCAGGTAATTCTGGCAAATTTTTATTCATTTCTCTAAATGTTTTTTTAGCATCCAATAATAGACCTCTTAACTCTTGTAATTTCTTTGATTTTCTATCTTTAGTATATTTATATTCTTCATAATTTTTTAAAATTCCAGTAACATCTATTGCAGTTTCTAAAATTTCCTTTCTAAAAGAAATCGAGTTTTCTATATTAACATACATAGGATTTTCTATATTTTCCATTATACTTCAAATAATTTTTTATCCACATCAAGAAGTTTTTCTTTTACTCTATTTATTTCAGATCTCCAATTTTCTAATTCTCTATTTTCTTCTATTCTAATTCTGTCAATTTCATCAAGTAAATGTTCTGCTTCTCTTAATCTGTTTTTAACATGTTCTAGATCATTAACTGCTTGTTTATATTTATCAATTTTAACAAATAATGGCTTTTCTTCTTTAATATCAAATGTTCTAGTATGAATTGGTCTTTCAAGCCCTTGTTGAGGTATAATTTTTCTTACTGGAATTTCAGATTGCTCTCTAGTTTCTCTAATCATTTGTTTCATTTCATTTAATTCAGGTCTTTCTTCCCTATAAAGCGGTTTTACTTGTTGTTCATAGCTAGGAAAGTCTAATTTTGGTAGTTCTGGTAATCGTGGAGAATCTTCTGGCCTCTTTTTTGGAAATAATACCATATAGTTTAGTGTAATAACCCCTTTATTAAACTTTTTCTTATTATTTATCTGTAGTGAATAATCAAAAGGTTTTTATATTTCATCTATTTTAAAAAGCCATGTCTAAGAAAGCAATTAAAAAAAAGAAGGTTTCTGTTAAAAAAGTTATACCTAAGAAAGTACCTAAAAAAGTAGTAGAAAAACCACAAGAATTAACAGTTTCTAAAAAAGAATTGGAAGATTTAGTAGCTCATATGATTAGTAAAGATGCAGCTCCAGTTATTGATCAATTATTAAAAAGAAAAAATGTTTCTGAATTTACTTTAGCAGAAAAATTAAAAATGTCTATTAATCAATTTAGAAATATTATTTACAAATTAGATGCACATAATCTAGTTTCTTCTACAAGAAAAAAAGATAAACAAAAAGGATGGTATGTTTATTATTGGACATTTTATCCTGAAAGATTAGAAAAATTATATTGGAATTTAAAAAGAAGAAAATTAGAAAAATTAAAGAAAAGATTTGCACTAGAACAACACAGTGATTTTTATGTTTGTCCAAATAAATGTACTAGAGTTTCTGCTAATGAGGGAATGGAATTAAATTTTAGATGTCCTGAATGTGGTAAATTATTACAGGAAGATAAATTTAATACTTTAAAGAAATTAACTCAAGAAATTGAAAATTTAGAAGCAGAATTAACTAAAGCTAATCAATTAATTGTTTCTTAAAATAAACTTATTATTCCCATTAAAACTTTATATCCATCTAATGGTGGAATCGGTATCATATTGAATATAAATAATATCATATTGATTTGTTGTGTTAAATATAAAAATAAAGCTGTTTTTCTTTTTAATTTTCTTGATTTATTCAATACTAACCAAGAACCAAGCCATAAAATTAAATTAACTAATGGACCTGCAAAAGCAATAATACCACTTTGAATTCCAGTTGGATTTTCCAAAATAGAAACATAACCAGGAGCAAGCATAATAAAAGGGCTTTTTATCCATTTTAAGAAAATTCCTAAGAATAAACCAAATGTAAATATGTAAAATAAAGCTTCAAAACCTAAACTCATAGCCATAAATTTATGTCCTAATTCATGTAATATAATTCCTGGAGCTGCAACTAAAGCTGCAAACTTAAAACTTTTCCAATTAAACTTATTAAAATTCAATTCAGTTGGTAATTTAATATAATCCATAAAAATGTAAGCTATTACAGCTGTAGTTATAATTAAATACAATATTTCTAAAGGGGTTATTAACATGTTTTTTAACAGAAGATATTATTTAAAAAGTTTTTGAAATAAGATTAAATTAGTATAAATTTGATAGTTTTATATATTAAACTATTAAATGAAGAATGTCCTAGTAAAGGATGTGTTTGGTGTGAATGAAGATGAAAAAAATAAAAAAATCATATAATCCATTCAAAATGTGGGGAGTTTGGATAAGTGTAATACTCTTTTTAATAATGAGTACCATAATTATACCACAACTTCATCATATAAACAATAAATGTAATTTTTATTCCTTTGCTGAAGAAGTACAAAGTAAACTTGATAAGGGTTATACTATAGGATGCCCCGAGTGTGAAGGAATGTTATGTGGGGGTTCAGTATCTAAAATCTTAAGATGTATTAGCATTAATCAAATGGAAGTATTTGAAAAATATAAAGTTCGTGAAATAAGTAAATTTAATTGTAAATTATCTAATATAATTTCTAATTCTTTTGATACTGTAACTTATACATTTAATCTTGAAGAAATAGATATGATTGGTGGCTTTTTTGAGATATTATCTTCAATTATTATCGGATTTTTATTCGGGTGGAGTATACATTCTTTAATTAGGATTATTCATAATTGAATATATAAAAAACATTCTGTTTAAAAAGTAGGTCATTCGAAAGAATTATTAAACAAAATCATCAAACAAAACCTTTAAATATCTTTCATTTTTGGTTATAACGTCAAGAGTTGTGAGTTTCACTTGAACTTGAATCTTGTTAAAAATGGGAATTTATAAATATATTAAAGAATCTTGGAAGGGCGTACGAAATAGAGATCTATGGCAGGAACGTCTAATTAGATGGAGACAAGAACCTGCAGTTGTTAAGATAGAAAACCCAACAAGATTAGATAGAGCAAGATCATTAGGTTATAAAGCTAAAACTGGTTTTATTATAGCAAGAGTAAGAGTATTAAGAGGTGGAAGAAAAAGATTAAAGATTAGACATGGTAGAAGAAGTAAACATAATGCTAGAAAAAAGATTTTAGGTAAAAATTATCAATTAGTTGCTGAAGAAAGAGCAAATAAAAATTTTATTAATATGGAAGTTTTAAACAGTTATTATGTTGCACAAGATGGTAAACATTATTGGTATGAAGTAATTTTAGTTGATCCTGAAAGACCAGAAATTAAAGCTGATTCAAGAATAAGTTGGATATGTTCAGGTAAAAATAGAGGTCGTGTTTTTAGAACTTTAACATCTGCAGGAAGGAGAAG
>JAQUND010000019.1:0-9055 GCA_028717785.1 Candidatus Nanoarchaeia archaeon
AAAAATAATACGATTAATTTTAAATTAAGAATTGGCGATTTAGTATAAGGAGAATAAATATGACTATAAAAGAATTAGCAGGAAAATTACCTTATTTATGTGATTCTAAAAATGCTGAAAGGGAATCCGAAATAATAAAGTTTCAATTTAATGATGAAATAAATAATGAGAATAGTATTTTTCATAAAAATGAAATAGATTTAAAGAAACCATTTAATAGATTAAAGACTGTTATATTTACAGGAAAATTAAAAAAAGTATTACATTGTAAAAATATTTGTAAGTATGTTTTATTAAATCATTATAAAATTAAACATAATGAAAAACAATGGAACTTTAAGTTATTTATATTAAAAGCTAAATTATTTATAGGTGAAATTATAAATCCTTCTATAAAAAAAGAAGTATCTATAAAAGAATTAAAAACTATTTCTGAATGGGATGGATAAGAATATGGATAAATTACAAGTGAAGATAGGTAAGATATTATGTTTATTTTCACTTGTAATGTTTATTTCCAGAATAATACCTTATATAATAATACCTGTTTTATTTAAAAATAATATTCATAGTTATATAGCATTATTTAATTTTAGATTATTATTATATTCTTTATTATTTTTTGTATCTTTTATTTATATAAATCAATATACAAAAATATTACAATTACTATTAATTTTATTAGAATCAATAATAAGTTTAAATTCCCAACCAATTTCTAATTTTTTTGGTTTAATTTTAATTATAGCTATATTAATATTATTTTATATTTATGGATTTTTAAATGAAAATCCAAGAATTAAATTAGGTATTATTGTTATTATTATTTATATATTATTTATATTATTTCCTTTAAAAGATTTTAATAATAAATATATATTAGCTTTCAAGTGGATTCTTTTTATATTTACATTTTTAATATGTCTATGGTATTTATCAAGTGATTATATAAATAATATAAAAAATAAAGAAAAAGAGGAAAAAGATAAATTAATAGAACTATTAAAAGAATCTAATAGTATAGCTAAAGATGCTATAAATGCTTGTGAAAAATATTTTGATAAATATAATAAGGATTGCTTATGAATGAAGCAGATTATAAAGAATATATAAAAGAAATGACCGATTTAAAAAGAAGGATGCAGAATGCTGAAGATGATATTCAATGTATACTTAAAGAACAAAAAGAACATAGAAATTTATTACAACAAGCTGAAATGAAGGATCAAAAAATGGCTGGTGAATTATTATCAATTAAAACTATTTTAGAGGAATTAAAAGAGGAATTTAAAAAAAGAAAAGTAAGACTAATTGATGTTAGTATAGCTATAGCTGTTTTATTAACTGGTATTTTATCTGCTTATGCAGCCATACAATCAAATGAATTAACAAAAATTATAATAGAATTATCTAAAGAAACTTTATATAAATAAAGGAGATTTATAAAGTAATGAATATTACCCAAAAGTTTTTATCTATTAATAAATATACTAGGGATGGAAGATTATTAAATGGTTTAACAGCTATAGTAATGCATTATCCAGGGAAAGCAAAACAAGAAGCTTTAGGAGTTTGGAATTATTGGGATAAAGAGGTTACTAAAGGAAAATTAGGTTACTCTTCTGCCCATTATATAATAGATTTAAATGGAGATATTTACCAAGCTATTCCAGAAAATGAAAGAGCTTTTCATTGTGGTACATCAAAAAAAGATCCAATAAGTAATAAAGTATATACTGACAAAGCTAGAGATATTTTTGGAAAATATTGTATATTTCCTAATTTATCTCCTAATCAAGTTTCTATAGGAATAGAAATGTGTCATATAGATGATGAAGGAAATTATAAACCAGAAACTATTTTATCAGCTATTGAATTAGTTAGTTATTTATGTAAAGTTTATAATATTCCTATTAATAAAATAATTACTCATAATGATATTGTTGGATGGAAAGAATGTCCTAAGTTATGGGTAAATAAACCATTTTTATTTGATGCTTTTAAATTTGATATAAAAATGAGGTTACAAAATGGCAGATAAAATAAAGAAAGTATTTTATATTATATTTGATATTTTAGATGATATACTTGCTTATATTTTAACTATAACAGGTATTATAATGTCTCCTTATATTCCATTATTAAATGGGATAGATGATTTTGAAATTAATATAAATCCATGGCGTTTAGGATTAGCTGCTATAATAGCTTTTGCTTTTATTACAGAGCAAGAATCATTAGATAAAGATAAACATGGGAATATAATAAAAAGTAAAGAAGGAAGAAGAAAAAGATTTAAACAAAGAATGATTAATGCTCTAGCTAATGGTATTATGTGGAGTCAATTTATGAATATTAATAAAGGAGTTTAAATGTGCTTAAAAAAATTATTCCTTATATTATCGTTATTATTATGTCCTTTATTATTAGTTTCTTTATATTCACAAGAATCAATTCAGATATTAAAAATAGAATATCTGAACTTATTACGATTACAACAGCATTACGAGATAATCAGCAAGAAGCAAATGAATCTATTACAAGAATCACAAATACAGTTAACGAAATTGGGGGAGTCCTTAGTATTATCTCAGGAGGAATTGAAAAATCAGAAACAAGAAGTAATAGAATTGAAATTGGAATTGAAAAACTCGAAAGAATCAATAATGATAGTATCCAAAAGCTTCAATTACTTATTACAGGAAACGAGTCTATTGAAGAATCGAATAAAGAATTCGGAAATATTAATAACGAGTTTAAAGGAATCCTTGAATCCATTAGAGAAAGAAATAAAGAAGTTATTGAATAAATTATTTTATTATAAAATAGGTGTAGTAATAGGTGGAGTAGGATGGGTTTGTTTTTTTGTATCTTTATTATTATGAAAAATAACAACTCCTAATTCTATTTTATTATTTAAAGATTTAATAAAATTAATATAACTTTTATATTCTTCTTTTGAATTAGTTTTATATAATAAAATCCATTCATTTTTATTTTTTATTTTTAAATTAAGAAATATTTTAATATACATATCTAGTTCCATATAGTGTTGATAATTCCATTATTCCATAATAATCTATTTTTTTAATTATATTCAATTCATTATAATTATAGTATTTTCCGTACCATTGAGGTTCTATATACAATCCATTATATTCTACAATAGCATGGTTTATATTATTTTTATTTTTTATACTTATAAAATTAGCTTTAGGACCTAATAAATAAATTAAATATATAGCAAAATCTGAACAATTTCCACCATTATTTTTTTTAAATTGAGTAGGACTATTATATATTTTTAAAAAATCTTTTTTTATATATTTAAAATCAGATATATTTCTAGCAGTCATTTTCCATGCTATTTCTAAAGAATATTCATTAATTTTATATCCTTTAGTATTTAAATAAAATGGACCTGAACAAGAAAATAATAATAAAGAAAAGAATAAAATAATTATTAAGTTTTTCATATAAACCATCCTTAATAAACAGCCCTTTCATTTTTTAATTACTCGGGCTATTAATAATTATTTAAGCTACTAATTCAATAGCTTCTTGGGCTTTCTTTAACATACTATTACCATCGATAAAACTATTGAATAGTTTTTCTCGGTAAGTTCCTGAAAGTCTTTTAGGTCTAGCATGGGAAACATAATCAGCGAAAGCATTATATACTCCCCAAGCAGATCCATTAAATTTCTTTATATCATCAATATTTTTATAAATATTTTCTATTTCTTTTCTAGTATCAAGAATATTAGTATTCATTCTTGTGCTATTGTTTTTATCTATGGGAAAAACTATAGTCATTATATCATCTAATTTATTTTTAGTTATTTTTTTCTGTTGCAGATTTTCTGAATACACTTCTAAATTATCCATATATTCATAGGATAATTTTAAAGTTTCTTGAGCATTCTGTTGTTTATATTCTACATTTCCCATGTGTCGAATGCTCCAGGATCTTTTAGCATTTTTTAAGGCTATATTAAGGGTATTCTGGCAAACTACTCTAGTAGGAGTCATGGCAACTGTTAGAGCTTGTTTCCCGTCGAATGAATTAGCAAATACTAAATAAGGAACTATTTCATCATCTAATATTTTTTTAGGTGGAAGGTGAGCAAGGATCCAAATCTTTTTTCCATGATCTAATGATCCAGCAGATTCAAAAGTTACAGGAGAATCATTTTTTAATAGTTCATCGAGAAAAGCAAAAGCTTCTCTGTTTTGAACTATTTTATATTTTTCAGTTACAGTTCCTAAAATAGAATGGTCCGATTGTCTAACATTAGCTATAATATTAGGAATTTCTGTTCCATTCTCTAAATATACTTTTTCAGGAAACACTTCCCAATTTAATCCTGATTGTACTAGAGCATCCCAACTTGTAGGGGGATTATCTAGAATTGTTCCTAAACCATGCCAGGCTGGTTCCTTAAAATAAAAAGCGGTTTCGACATTAGCAGACATATTCATTCTCCTTATAGAATTTATTGAGGAATTGATTTTCCTCTTCTTGAGCCATTTCTAATGATAATTTTTTATTTTTATTTTTTATTTCTTGGGAACAAATAGAATGTAATATTGTACACCCTGAACAACCGCGTAAATGTCTTCTTTCGCAATCTTTATTTATTTTAGCCATTTAGCCCTCCTTATAGCGGCTTTTATTAAAATATCAGCTGCTACTTTATACCGTAATGGAGTTTTAAAATTCATGTGTTTAAGGATACTTTTTGCTAATTCTGCTTGTTCTTTTAAACTTTTTGGAGTAGTGAGATTTAATAACTCACAAGCTTTAGAATAATCCATTTAATTTTCCTTGTCTTCTGGATTAGATTCCATATACTTTTTTGCTATTTGTTCAGGAGTAAGACCAAGAAAATCTCCATATGTTATTGCATCATTTTCTTTTATTTCCGAAAAAGTATAAGACCATCCATTTTCATTTAATATTTTTATTACTTTTTCAATTATTTTATCTTGGTTATTACAAGTAAGTTTCATATAATCCTCTTAAAATTACTAGGACTTTGGACCTAGTATGTAGTTTAATCCCACCGAAGTGGGACCCATCACTTAAAGTTCTTTATCTTCTGTAATTAAATCAAATATCTGTTTCATTCCATTATATTCTTTTTTAAGTCCGTTAAGATTTTCAATCTGTTGAATAAGAAGACCAGTATCATATTCAGGCCATTTTTTTTCATTTTCATAATAAGAAATAAAAGTTTTCATCCTATCTATTATTTGCTCTTGGGCATTTTTAATTTCTTTTTCTTTAGTATTTTTAACCATTTCTGCAAATTGTTCTTTGTTAAAATCTTTCATATAACCCTCCTTAAAGTAAAAGGTTTTTATAACCTTTCCTACTATCAATTATATACCATATTTAGGAAAAAGCTATAAAAAGTTTTAAAAAAAGAGGAAAAATATTAATTATTTTCTATTTTTTACTTTTTACTTAATATATGTTAAGTAGTTTGAGGATTTTACTATAATTTTTTACTCATTTATAAAGATTTTTGGCACATATTAAAATATTTATATATAGATTTAAGATAGTTATAATTTATTCCATTATCTATAGTTCCCTGGATACCAGTATTATAAGAGGAAAATCCTTTTTCTATATCATAGTCAAAGAATTCAAGATTTTCTAATAATACTAAAGTACTTATTTTACAGCAATCATCATATATATTAGGGTCATAGTATCCCCATTTATCTACTCTTTCAGATCTTATTATTTTACTTTCATGCAATCCAAATTCACCTTTATCTATAGGATTTCTGTGGATTTTATATTTTCCCATTACTGTTTCAGCATAATTAATAGAAGCTATATACATAGGATTTATTTTATATTTATTTGAGTATTTATATATTATTTCTAATTTTTCTCTAGATAATAAAGGAAGATTAAATATAGGACTTTCTTCTGGACCATTATTATAACAAGGATAATATTCTATATCGGAAGTAGTAAATCCATAAAAAGGAATCCCTGAATAAAATAAAAAAATAGAAAGTATAATAAATAAATATTTCATTCATACCATTCCTTTAGATATTTATCTGCTAAATCTACATGAAAATGTTTAGGATATTTCTTATGCATAATATTAGCACATTTAGTACATAAAAATCCTCCAGATTCAAAACAATAGAATTCTATTTTATTACTACATGGACCTTCTTTATTCCATAATTCACAATGAGTAGGCTTTCCCTTTCTTAATAATTTAATTAAATGATTTATATTACTTTTTGTTTTTCTAACTTGTTTTTTATTTTTAGTAGACATTGTCTTATCCATTCTCCTGATGTATTTAATTCTTTTCCTATATCTCTAAGACTATATTTATTGTATCTCATTATTAATATTTTTTTATCCCTTTTGTTTTTTATTTTTTGTAAACAATTATATAATTCTGTATTATTTAGTGCTTCTATTTCTACATTAATTCTATTATCTTTTATTATGTCTACTAATTCTTTATTATCATTTTCTGTTATTTTTTCATTTAAAGAAATATTTATAAAAGGACAATGTCTTTTTATTCTATATGGATAAATATTAATATAATATTTTACATCTTGTGATATTACTTTTACAGCGAAAGGACCCCAATTTTTTCCTTTATGTATATCATTATTAAAATTTCTATATGCTTTTAATAATGCAATATACCCTTCTTGAATTATATCTTCATAATCATCTCTATATTTATATTTTCTAATTACTTTAAAAACAAGTCCTTTATTTTTTTCAATTATTTCTTTTTCTTTTACTTTATTAATTTTTTTCATACTATTTTTTAAATTCAGTAGAATATAATACTTTAATAGTATTCCAATCAATAATAACTATAGGATTTTTAATACCTTTTCTTTTATGTACTATCATCCAATAAGTTCCTTCTATTTGATTATTTTTAACTTGATTAATAGTATCTATTAAATTTAGACTTTCACTATTTTTACATTCTATAGAAAAAGGAAAGTCTTGTAAAGCTTTCCCTCTTAAAATAATATCATTTCCATGCTGTCCCATTTCCCTACTATGTATTAAACATTGATCATCTGATTGATTATAAGGTATATTAAGTAATTCTGATATTTTAGTACATACCCAATATTGTAAATTTCTTCCTTTAGCCTTTCTAGAAGATATTTTAATTGGTTTTTTATTTTCTATTTTATCTAATTTTTTATATAATTTATTTACTTTTCCATAACTCCAAGATTTTATTAATTCAACTTCTTTATCAGTTAAAGTATATTGTTTACTCCCCATCTTCTTTTCCTATAGTAATTTCAAAATAATAAATAATCCATTGAATAGAAATATGAAAATGCCAATTAAACTTTTTATCTTTCTCATTATCCCAATTATGATTATGCAAGTATATAGCAAAAGAAGGGATAATATCAATTTGTCCTTTATATTCTCCTATATCAACATTTATCATTCACTAACTCCTTTATATATTCTTCATTAATAATTTCAAAACCTAAAGCAGTAAAAAAGTTTAAATCTTCCCCATATAAAGCTTCTATACAATCTAATATAGAAATGCCTTTAATTTTTAATTCATTATATGTTTTCCATACTTCATATAATTCTTTTTTATTTATTTTTCCTATTAATTGTTTACATACTTTGGAGGTCGTTTTGTCCTTATACTCTGCTCTATTTCTTCCCATTTTTGTTTTACCTTTATTTTTAATTCTTTTTCTAATGAGTTATCTTGTATATACTGAATCATATCTTTTAATTTATATTCTTTTTCATCCCATATACATTTAGTTGATAAACTAGCTTGTCCTGTAGGAGTAAGTGCATCATATAAAAAGTTTACATTAGTAGCTATATTATCTACTCCATAATCAAATAAAATATTTATAAAACACTCTCTATAAGGTCTAGGTGTTTTACTTTTTGTTGTTTTAGCTTTTATAGTAGCCCCTATAGTTCTATCTTTTACTTTTAATTTTTTAGCATTAGCAAGCCATATAACACTATGGGCATAAAAATCTAGAGCCTTTCCTCCTGACCGTATATATTTTTCAAAAGACATTGGGTTAATATTTTCCCTTACTTGGGATATAATAATTAAAGTAGCATTTTTACTTTCTAATAAATTTGCTATATTTGGAAAGAACTCTTGTGATAAATATTTTGGCTTCCCAGTTCTATATGATCCTTTATCAAATTCTTTTCCTTTTTGAAAAGCTTTATATCTTTCATTAGCTATTTCATTTCCTTCTATAGAATCTAATCCATCTAAAGAATCAATTATATATATTCCATATTCTTCTTTTTTTAAAGCTTCTAAAAATGTTCTTATATTACAATAAGCTTCTTCTACAGTATTGGATCTTACTTTTTGTTCCTTAGGCATAATTTCAAATCCATATATTTGATCATCAAAAGTAAATCCAGATTCACAATCATCATAAATCCATTTTAATTTATCTTTATATTTATTTTTAGATGCCGCTAATAATTCACAAGCTAAAAAAGTTTTAAATGTACTTTTATCCCCTACAATATTTATAATTTTTCCTACTCCATAACCTTTTAATATTCCACCACCTACAACTAAATCTAATAAATCACAACCAGTAGGAAAATAATTATTTTTTATTTCTTTTACTTTTTTATTAGTTTTATTTAAAATAGTTTCTTCTATTTGTTTTAATTCTTCTTTAGATTTTCTACCCATTATTTTCTCCTATAAAAAACTATAGGGGATTTTATTTCCCCTATAGTAAAAAGTAATTATTTTTTTAACTTTTTATTTTCTCTTTTACATTCTGCCCAAATATCACAATCATCACAATCATCTTCATACTTATCATTATCTTTTCCAAACTTATGTCCATTAGGACATTTATTAGTATCCTTTTTTACCTTTTCTTTTTTTGTTTCTTCCTTTTTTACAGAAGGTTTCCTTCCCCTCTTTTTAACTGGTTTTACTTCTTCTTCATCATCCTCTTCTTCTTCATCATCCTCTTCTTCATCATCCTCCTCTTCTTCATC
>JAQUND010000019.1:9155-26736 GCA_028717785.1 Candidatus Nanoarchaeia archaeon
TCCTCTTCTTCATCATCCTCCTCTTCTTCATCTTCATCTTCTATATCTTCATCATCATCTTCTATATTTTCATTATCCTCTTCATCTTCTTCATCTTCTTCATCTTCCCCATATAAAATCTTTTTTAATTCATCATAAGTATGAACAATTAATAATTCATCAAAAGACACTGTCTTTTTTATAAGTGATTCTTCTATGGGTTCATCTCTTTCAATAAAATCAAAAGATTTAAATTCCATAAAAGTTACTTTCTTTCCATTAATTAAAGAATCTGTATCAGATGCTCTAAATACAATAGTTTTTCCATCATCAATATCTACAAAATCTACTGGTTCCCCATCTTCTCCTTTAAAAAAAGCTTCTTCTATTAATTCTTTTTCAAATAAGAAATGAGAAATATTCCATACTTGTAAAGTATCAGGATCATTTTTTACATCTTGAATATTATAAAAACAAGTTCTCTTTGGCTTTAATGCTCCTGCTTCATCTCTTTTTCCTTCGTTATAATATTGCTGTCTTAATTCACATATAGGACAGGGCTTTCCGTATGTTTCTTTTAAACAAACTACTTGAGCTTGAGTAGGTCCTATATTATTATGGAAGTAAACATCTAACATATAGGATTCATCGCCAACTTTAGCATCATTAGTTTTTACTAAAGGATCATTTTTTGTTTTAATTAAATATGGAATAATATTTATTTTATTTTTTCCTTCCTTAGGCTTATAAAATTTAATATCATCAATTTTCTTCCAATCCATAGCAGAAGATCTACTTCCTGCCCCCCTTTCTCTAGTATCGTATGATTTTTTTAATCTATCCCTTAGAGAATTTGATTTCTTTTTAGCTTTCATTTTTTCTCCTATTTTCCATTATTTGACATTTGGTATTTTCTATAATTTTGTGTAGCTTTATCTAATGCTTTTAAAACATCCTCAGGTTTTTGGTCTTCAGCTACTGTAGCTACAAATCCAATATCTTCAGTTTCATAATTACCTAAATTAAACTTTCTTGAAAAATGTACTTCTGTTATTTTTATATTTTTCATTTACTTCCTCTTATTTAATTTATCCCTTATTACTCTTCCTCCTTTTTCTACACTAGCATTACTTTTTCCAGCATTTGGAGCAGAATAGAATCCTCCTATTAATAATTTAATTTCATTGTCTAGCATAGCTTTTTTATGTTCCATAGCAGATACACTAGCATTTAAAATATTTACTTCATGTTGACATTTCATATAATTTTCTTTAGCCTTTCTAACTTTTTCATCAGCAGCTACTTTTCCAGATATAGAACCTTCTGTTTTCTTTCCCCAGTTAGTTTCATCCCAATTTTCTCTATAATTAGTATCTACTTCCGCAGTGATTAATTTTAAAGAATCTTCAGTATCTAATAAATTATTTTTATATTGAGCTAATTTATTAGTCCAATACCAAAAAATAGAAGGGTGCTTTTCACATTCAACATCTAATTTAAATTTATTTATTTTTATATCTTCTTCAAATGACCTTTCTTCTTTACTCATATTTATTCTTCCTTTTTAAAAATAAAAGGGATTACTCTTATAAAGAAATAACCCCTTAAATAAAATATTTAATTATTCATCCTCTTCATCATCGTCAAAATCATCATCATCAAATTCATCTTCCTCTTCGATATCTTCCTCCTCTTCATCACCGTCATCCGCTATAAAGTCATCATCTTCTAGTGGCTTATCCTTCTTACTAACATACTTCTTCTTTGTCTTTTCTTCCTTTTCCTTTACTACTTCCTTCTTTTCAGTCTTAGACTTCCCCTTAGTCTTAGGCTTTTCTTTAATTTTAGTTTCCTTTACTGGCTTTTCCTTCTTTGTTTCTGCTTTAGCTGCCTTCTTTTCAGCCTTTTCCTTTTCAAAAGCAGCAGCTACCTTTTTAGCTTCAGAAATAATAGAAATACATTGCTTAGGCTTAAAATCTGTTCCTTTTCTTCCTCGGGGAAGTTCAAAGCCCTTGTTCTTTGCAGCTTGTCTAATAAAGGCTACATCCACTCCAGAATCTTCTGCCATCTCCCTACAAGTCATAATATATTCTCCTATAAAAAAATTATCTATTCATACGAATAGTTTTTAATTAGATAAAATTACTTCGCCTTTAAACGGAGTATTTTTAAATTTATTCATATCCCAACCATTAGAATAATAACCAATATAATAACTATAACCTAAATCAAAAGATGAATCACAATCAATTACTTTATCTTTATTTAAAGATACTATAGTTCCAACTCCAGGACCTACAAAAAAAACAATAAAATGATCATCTTCTTTTGATTGAAGTAATACTGGAACTTTTAATTTATCTTCTTTTTCTTCATCTAATTTAACTATACTTTTCATTTATTTATTCTCCTTACTTATATATTATATAGTATCTCTCTATAATATTGCATTAAAACTGTTTAAAATAATACCAAATTTACCAGTATTATATGTATTTTCTTTAAAACAATCCATTACTACAGCAGCCCTTTCATTTCTACTTTTTAATAATACGGCTGACATATAACCTAATATAATATATCTAACTGTTTCCGGTTCATCTAATTTATTATTTTCCTTCAATTTTCTTAATACTTCTGAAACATCTCCCCATTTACTTTTTATATTTAATAATACTCTACATAATTCTATTATTTCTGGATCATCATCAATATTAGTATTACTATTTAAATATTTTAATTGGTCTTTTTCTTTTTCTATTTCAATAATACTTTCTAATAATACTAAGGACTTTCTAGGACTTCCATCAGCTTTTTCTGCTATAGTTTCTATAACTTCATCTGATATTTTTACTTTTTCTAATTTACATACTCTTTTTATAACTAATATTAATTCTTCTATTTTTAATTGTTTAAACTTTATTTCTGTACTTCTATTCCTAATTGTATTTATTATTTTATTAGGTTCTGTAGTACATATAAAAAAGTAACAATGTTCTGGAGTATCTTCTAAAGCTTTTAATATAGCATTCATAAAATTATTATTAAGTTTATGAGCTTCATCTAAAATAAAAACAGTAGAATTTCCATCTGTAGGAGAATACCTCATTTGATCTATAATTTGTCTAGCTGTATCAATTCCTCTATCTGATGAAGAATTAATTTCATTAATAGATAATTCTCCAGCATTTAAAATATATTTAGCCATTATTCTAGCAACTGTAGTTTTACCACATCCAGATGGACCTGATAAAAGAAAAACATGGCTATGGTTCTTTTTATTTAAAATACTTTTTAATGAAAGTATAGCTTCTTTATTCCCTTCCATTTCTTCAAAAGTTGATGGCCGATATTTAGTATATAATGTCATTAAATACTCCT
This sequence comes from Candidatus Nanoarchaeia archaeon, assembly GCA_028717785.1. The sequence goes on from JAQUND010000019.1 coordinate 12,516, forward strand.
TATTATATTATATATAAACTCTAAATTTTTTTCGCAATCTTTTCATAATTCTTACATATTTTTTATTCTTATATGTATCTATTAATTTTGAATTATAAATATATCTTAAATGTTCTATATTAGTTTCTACATCAGCTATTTCTTTTATTATATTATTTTCATCATAATTTTTATTTAAATGTTGAAGAATAGCTAATGATAATTCATTACATTCTTCTGCTAGTTTAGATAGTATCCATTTTTTACTATTCACTTTTATATTTATTTGTATAATTTCTTCTTTTTTATTTTTATCTAATAATTTCATCCATTTTCCTTTTCATAAATAGCTTGTCTTAAATACATAACTAAATCTAAAGCTTCTTGATATGCATCCATTAAACTATTCCTACCGTTATGAGTTAATAAATAAGTATCATATTTTTTATTTCCTTGTTCAGCTCTATCTTTTAAATCTTTTTCAACTAAATCTAAAACTTTTATACTTTTTTCTGTTTTAATTGGATCTGGTTCATGAAGAGCAGCTTTATTTTCCTTTTTAATATTTATTTCAAAATTATTATACCATGAATTATTACAATAACTTTTTCCTAAACCATTATCTTGAAATAATGCAAAAGTAATATCATTTCTTAGTCCTTTTTGATCACTACCACATTCTGGACATTTATCTTTACATTCATCAAATAATATTTTTTTATGTTTAGAATATAAATGTTTTATATTATCTTCATCATTTAAACTTTTTTTAAAATCACAAAATTTACATATTCCATCTTTAAAATAAAGATACCAGTAAAAATTAGCATATCTCATTTTATTTCTCCTTTATTATCAAAATTTTTTTATTGTTTTTATTTTATTTTTTGGTGAATTATTAATAATTTTAATTAAACAGTCTATACAAAAAATATGAACATTTCCTATTATATCTTCAATATGAACAGTTAAATTATTTTTACTATCACAAATATCACATTTTGATTCGTTATCATAAAATAATACTTTATTTTCCATTTAATATAACTCCTTTAGACATATTAGCCCAATTCCCATTAATATCTGAAACACCTTTTTCTATTTGTAAAGGAACTATAAGCCAATCCCAATACTCTCTTATTTTCTGTGTTCCATAATACCATATTAAATAATCTAATTCTTCTTCCTCCTCTGGTGGAAAATCTGGATAAATACTATCATGAATTTGCCCATCTATAATAGTTTGCATTCTACGTTTTTTTATTTGTTCTAATAATTTAATTAATGTCCATAATAAACAATGAAAAGCTGGACCTTGTACTTGATAATTTAATATTTCATTATTAGTCATAGGTCCTTGAAATCTAAATCCATTTAAAGTATCTATATATCCATTTTTATTATATGTCTTTACTGTTTTTTCTTTCCATTCATATCCTACATTAAATTCATTCCAAAAATCTTGTTCTACTTTTTTTACATGATTAATATAATCATCTAAATTATATATTCCTTGTTTTTTTAAATATATTCTAGTTTCTTTTTCACAATTTTCATATAATTGAGAAGCTGTATTTTTATACCATGATCCATAAAAAGTAGGAAATATAAAACTATTTTTAGTTACATATCTAACATTTTTAGAATATCCTTCATTTTTCATTACTTCATCAATAGACATTAAAAATAATTTAGCCGCAAATCCTCTATGGGGATCTTTTCCTGATTCTATATATTTAATTAAATTAGGGTCTTTATTACAACAAGCTATTATTTTTACTTCCATAGCTCCGTAATCATATTCTCCTAATATATTTCCTTTTCTGGGACCTAACAATTTTCTTAATAGTTTAGCAGCTTCTTCATCATGTTTAGGTATATTTTGAAAATTAGGATCAGAACTAGATGATCTAAAAGAGCTAACAAAATTAAGATTATAAAAAGAATGTAATATATTATTATGTGATTCTCTAATAAATCCTTTTAAATAAGTATTATTTATTTTTTGCCATCTCCTCCATTCTAAGCAATCTTTTACTATAGGTATTTTATATTTTTTTAATGATTCTATGTCACTTTTAGGTTTATTTGATTTTAAAGTAGTTTCTTTTACTTCATATTTTAAAATATTAAAAAGTAAATGAGTAATATCCTGGGGAGCACTTATTCTGAATTGTTTATCTTTATCCCATTTTTTTAATTCTTCTGATTTTAATATTTTTTGTTCTATTAAATCCATTTTGTTTTGTAAGTTATCATATTCTTTTTTAGCTTCTATTTCATTAAATACTATTCCATTTTGTTCTAATTCTGATAATGCCATAGAGCCTTTAAAAAAGAATTTAGCTCCTTTTCTTAAATGGGGTTCTAAATGTTCTTTTTGATATTCATATTCTTTAAATGTAAATAAACTATCAGCAGCATTATATAATAATTTTTTATCTAACGGAGATTCATCTATTCTATTTATTGCATTAGCTCCATATATTTCTACTTCTTTTGGTAAAGCTTCTAAATAAGGATCAATATCAGAATCATATCCTAATACACCAAAATGAATATAAGTATAAAACTTTAGATTAGTCTTTTTATTATTATATAAAGAATGCCCCCCTAACATAGTATCCCAATAAAAATTATTTATTTCTATTCCTTTAGTATCATTAAATCCTCCACGTACTATACTCCATAAGTTTTCAAACTTTCCATTATGGCATATTTTTTTTACATTACTATCTAAAAATTGAATAAATCTTTTTCTAAACTTTTTATCATTAAAATAAGGAAAAGAATATGAAAATAAACCATCTGATAATGAAACACAACTAATATGATGGCCTTCTCTATGTGGTTTTTTCCCTGTAGTTTCATAATCAAAAGATACATATTCTTTATTAGTAAATTCTTCTATTATTTCTATTGCTTTATCTTTATCATAAATAGGAATACAATCCGATAAATAATTACTACTATAAAAAGGTTGCTTTGATAATTCTATAGCTTTTTGTATAGTATTTTTTATTTGGTTTTTTATTATTAAATCTTCTCTATCTTCATTTTTTCCTTTTTTATATACTGATAATAAATCCCAAGTTGGACATATCCATTTTTTTAGTTCCTGATCTGGTATAAATGTATTTACCCAATCTACTATAGAACATCCTGAAATCCTTCCTTGTAGTCTATGTCCTATTAAAGCTTCTATAGAAACTTTTCCTAAAGTTATTATTACTTTAGGATTAATTCTTTCTATATCTTTTTGCAAATATTTTCTACAAGCATTTATTTGTATATTAGTAAGTTTATTAGTTGTATGGCATTTTACAGCATTAGTAAAATAAAAATCATCATATAAATCATATCTTAATTCTAAAATAATATTTTTTAATAATTGTCCTGTTTTTCCACTAAATTGTTTATTTTTTTCGTCTTCTGTTTTTCCTGGATTTTCATTTATAATTAATATTCCTAATTTTCCATTTCCCGATAATTTCATTTTAGGAGAATTACAAGTATTAGATAATCCACATTTAGAACAAGAATAAATCACTGGTTTTTTTATTTTAGATTTTACAATTTCATCTCCACGAATTATAGATGTTTCTTTTATATCAAAAAATCCTTTTTTCATTATACTTCCTATACTATTATTATATACTTTTTTAAATATTTTTTTAAATAAAAGTTTTTAATTATTCTTCATCATCTTCAAAAGTATTTACTATTTGTACTCCATCATTATGGATAAATACAATTTTAGATGGTTCTTTGTCTTTACACTTTAAATAAAAATTATTACTAAATTTTAAACCTTGCTCTAAGAATGTATAATCAATAAGAATACTAATATTAGGTATATTTTTTATAGGTTCATCCCATTTTACTTTTTCACTATATTTACCACTGGATCTTTCACTATATACTTCAATATAATCATTAGTAAATATTAATTTAATACTATTAAATAATTCAATATTCATTGATAAAGCAGAAGCTCTATTAATAGCGTCCCATAAATTCTTAGGTAAAGTTCCTTTTATATCATTTTTTTCTTTTTTATTTTCTGACACTATTCTTTCTATAGTAGTATAAGGAAATAAATCACTTTGTAATTTTTTACAACTAAATATAGTTCCATCTTCTGATTGAAAATGCACCCATGAATTATCTATAAAATAATTAGTAATATTAGGTAATTTTATTAATTCCTTTGTAACTTCATCACTAATCCAAAACTGTTCTTTTATTACTGAATCTAATTTAAACCAATTTATTCTTATTTCATCTGTTGATATCATAATATCTTCATTTAAAAATATTCCTGATAAACTTGATTTACTAGAAGAAAATAAACAGATATTAATAGCATCAAAAAACTTTTCTGGTAATTTATTCCATTTTGGTTTATTAGGAATTAATTTTTCAATATGTTCAAAAATATTATTTTCTAATAAAATTAATTCAGCTCTAGCAGATTTATTTTTTATTATCCATTTATTTTCTTTTTGTATAATTTTTATAGTATCAGATTTAAACCTATTAATTAAATCATAAAAATCTCTTGCTTTAATAGAACCTTGAAGAGAATTATCTAAATTAAATGGAACAGTTATAGATATATTGTCATTATAACTATGTATATAGTTATCTTTAAATATAAATGTATCAGCCCCCTCTAAAATAGTGTTTCCAGTTTCTACACCTGGAAGTGCTTTTCCCATAGCATTTAATAAATCGTTTCTGTTAATTTCCATTTTTTACTCCTGTACTAATATTATTTTAGTATTGTATTATATATATTTTCAGCTATAGCTTTCATTAATAATGGTGGAACTGCTCTTCCTAATCTTTCTATTTTATTTTTATAATCTTCTCCTAAATAATAATCATCAGGAAATCCCATTATTCTAATAGCCTCTTTTACTGTAAATTTTCTATTATCCCAATGACATATAGAAGCAGCCCCAATATTTGACGCCATTGCTACTAGTGTTTTGGCTGGTAAATATGGGGAGCATTTTTTTAAATTAAAACGCTCCTTATAATCTTCCCCATATTTTAGTGCACATAATCGTTTATAAATTGAATATTTTTCTATATTCACCTCTAATAAATCAGCTTCTGTGTTCTCTATAGTAGAGAAGGCTTCTTTTAGTGTTATTATTTTCTTATTTCCTTTTGGAAATGTAATTTTTTTATTTATGTCATTACGAACTCCTATTATAATAATTCTACTTCTATTTTGTGGGGTATTAAAATATTTAGCATTTAATACTTTATACATAACTTTATAACCAATTTTATTAAAATTATTTATAATAGTATTATTATCTTTAAATAAAGATAAATTACTACCTAATATATATTTTGATTTTCCTATAGTAAGTCCTTTTACATTTTCACATACTATTACTTTAGGTTGTATTTCATTTGCTATTCTAATAAATTCAAAAAATAAATCGTCTGTTCTTTGAATTGTATCAGAATATTTTTTTTCTTTTCCCCATAATTTATCTATTTTACCAGATGTAGAAAAAGAAGCGCATGGTGGAGAGCCATCTAAAATATCTAAAGATCCTTTTTGTATTCCTATTTTTTTTATAATTTTATTTCCAGTTAATTTTCTAATATCATCAATAAATATTTTAGTATCAGGATAGTTTTTTTTGTAAACATCATAAGCATTTTTTATAAATTCATTAATAGCTAATATATTTCCTCCTGCTAATTTGTATCCTGTAGAACTTCCTCCACATCCAGCAAATAAAGATATTACATTAAATAATTTTTTACTACTAGCTTTATATACATCTTCTAAATAATATATCATTTTATTATTAAATATCCTTTAAAGTTTAATATTTGCCAAAACAATGTTATAGAACTAAATCCAATATCTTTTATCATATTAATAATATCTTGTTCATATAATAATTTCATATTTAAACGTAAATCACGCTCCTTATGAAATAATTCATCTATAGTAAAATTATTAGATTTAAAATCATAAAAACTAAAACTAAATATTTCTTGTACTTTTCCTATAGGTTGGTATACTTTTTCACATAAAAACAGTACTCCATTCTTAATAAGACTATTATATATAGTTTTAAGATAATGATATTTTTTATAGGGTTGTAAAAATTGCATAGTAAATATAGAATATATAATACAAGCATTATCTAAATTAGATATATTATTTAAATCATCATTTAAAAAATTAGTTTCTTGTGGCAAAAGATTAGAATTATCAATTCCTATTTTTTTACATTTGGTATCTAATGATTTTAATAATTTTCCTGTACTACATCCTAAATCATATATATTCATATCTTCTATATAAAAATATTCACTCATACTTTTAATTAAATCTATTAGTAAAGAATATCCCGGTATACTTTTATTAATATGATCATCAAAATTATTAATAGTATTAAAATCAAACATATTTAATCTCCTTTTTCTTTATTATTAAATTGACATTCTTTTGGAATTATAATATTATTATAAAAATAATTTTCTTCTATAAAAAATTTCCATCTAGTACAATATGAATAATGATTTAAATCACTATTATAAATATTTGAAATCCATTTTGAATAATAAGGACATTCATTACAATAATTAATTTTAATATATATCATATACTTAAAAACCTTATAATATATTATATACTATTTTACATATTTTTTAACGAAAATGGATTATAATTTATATTATAATCATATATATCAATACCTTCTTTTATTTTTACATATTTAATTATTTTATATGTTATAGGAGTAAATATTATTTCTATAACAGTTTTAAATAAATAATTTGAAAAAATCATAATTAATAATATATTTATAGAATAAATTCCTAAAAAAGCAATAAATACAAAAATAATACTATCTAATAATTCTCCGATTAATGTTGATCCTATTGTTCTGATCCATAAATATTTTCCTTTAGTAAATATTTTTATTTTAGATAATATAAAAGAATTTGAAAATTCTCCTGAAAAATAACCTATTAAACTAGCTAAAACAATTCTAGGAACTAACATTAAAATATTATTATAATCATTTTGATAAATCCATGTTTCCTCAGCTGGAAGAATACCAATAATCCATATATTTATAGACATTAATATAATCATAAAAAAACCAGTCCATATAACTTTTCTAGATGCTTTATATCCATATACTTCTGTTAAAACATCTCCAAAAATATAAGATAAAGGGAATAATAAAGTACCTCCATCAAATACAAATGGACCTAATTGAATCATTTTACTAGCTAAAATATTAGATAAAATTAATACTCCTACAAATATTCCAGTAATAATTGGTAATAATTTTTCTTTCATAAAATATCTCCTTTTTATTTAAAATAAATGGTAATTTTTTTTATTTTTTATTATAAAATTATTACTTTCATATTTATTATTAAAATAAATTACTGAAAGTATAAATCTTTTTATTGCAGATTGTTGATTAAACAAACAAAGTTCTTCTAATGTGTATCCTAAATTATTTACATAATTAGATACTTTTTTTATTCCTTCTTTAGTTCGCCATTTAGTCATTCTTTTATTTTGTTGCATATTTAAATTTATCCATCCAAAATTAGGAAAATAAAAATCTCCACTTATAGCGTGCTTTGCTATTGTTGTGGAATCTACAGATTTAAATGGAAATTGTTCAAATAAATTAATACTAAATACACCAAAACCGTGAAAATTAGTTTTATATCTTTTAAATATATCATTAAAAAATAATAATCTAGCTTTATTACTTTTATATGCTACAGCCCCTAATCCTATATATTTTGAATTGTCCATATAATAATCCATTATTTTATAATCTTCACCATCATGATAAACAGGTATAGGTGTAAAATTATTTTTAAGCATTATTTTATAATTTTTTAATGATTCTTTACCATCTATCACTTTATCTAAAGAGGCATAAAGGTCTATTTTATTCTTATTATTTTCTAAGAATTGCATATAATCATTTATAGAAATATAAGTACCTTTTGTATCATTAGAAAAAGCTCCAGAATCCATAAATAACTTATTTATATTTTTTGGGCGATTTAATTCTTTTTTACTATTTTGAAATTGTTCAAAAGACATCATAATGTTTATACTTATATTTTTTTCTGTTAATTCTTTTTTTAATCCAAATCCCATACCATAATATATATCCATTTTTTAATCCTTAAATACACTTTCACCAATTAAACTCATTTTTCTTTTTTTATTAGCCATTTCTAAGTTTTTAACAGCTTGGTTAAAATAAACTTCTTTTAATTCTATACCTATAAACTTTCTTTCTTGTAATAAAGATACATAGCCTTCACTCCCTATTCCAGCATAAGGGGAAAGAACTGTTTCTCCTGGATTAGTCCATAATTGTAAAGCTCTTTCTATAACTTGTAATTGTAATGGGCAAATATGTTTTTCATCTTTTTCTTCTCTAACCGATCTAAATTGTAAAGTATATGATTGATTAATATCAAACCATACTGGACTAGCATATCTTTGCCATACTTCTACTGGAAAAGTTTCATTAGTATGCTTTACTGGTTCTGTATTGTCTCCCGGCTTCCTCATAGTAATTAAATAATCAGGAATTCCTTGAGCACATCTAGAAGAATCTTTTTTAATTTGTTTATGTAGTAATGTTAAAGATTTTGTACGTTGCATAGCTACAACTGGATCTTTCCATATACAAACTTCTGAATGAAAAATAAAACCTTCTTTAATAAACATTTGAATTAATATTCCTCTAAAATCCCTTAGTCCTATATATCCTTCTTTCCCTTTATTAATTTGTAAATTAGCACAATGAAAAGATAAAAGTCTACCAGGTTTTAATACTCTATATAATTCTGGAATTATAAATTTAAAATGCTCTTGAAATTGTTTAACATCTCTACAATTCCCCATATCCCTAATTGAATTAGAATAAGTATATAATGATGCAAATGGCGGACTAAAAATAGAATAATAAATACTATTATCTTTTATTTCTTTTATTTTTTCTACACAATCACCTAGTTTCATTTCCCAGTTCTTACCCATTATACTTTTCTCCTTATATTCATCTTTTATATTTTCAGTTTTAAATACATCTTGATATATTTTCATATACTTTAACATACCCTCTTGCATTTTTTGTGCTTGCTTTTCTTTTCTATTTAAATTTTGAACTATAGGACCCTCTATATCAGCAGATATAAAATATGCATTTACTTCTTTTTCTTGGCCAAATCTCCATTCTCTTCTCATAGCTTGATATGTTAATTCATAACTATGATCTGTAAAAACAAATATCATATTATGACAAAATTGTAAGTTTAAACCAAAAGCTCCTATTTTCTTTTTAGTAATTAATACTTTATATTTTCCATCTATAAATCCATTTAATCTTTTTTCCTTTTCTTCTACTGAATCTTTACCAGCTACCTGAATAGAATTATCAATTATTTTTTCTAATAAATCACCTTCACTATTTAATCCGCACCATATTATCCATTGTTCATCTGATTTATTTACTATTTCAGCACATTTATCAATTCTTATTTTTATAGTTTCTTTTTTTACTTGTCTTTGATCTTCTAAAGTGGAAGCTTTATAATCAAATAATTTATTTTTACTTGAATTTAATTTTATATTTGTAGGTATAGTTATTTGTTTTATATTTAATTTAGGTAAATTATAACCTTCATCTGAAAATCCTATATCAGAAGGTTTTCTAATCATAACAGCCCAGGAACAAATCCATTTCCAAAAATCTTCTTCCGCATGTCCTTTTAGTTTCCATTGAGAAGTATGACCAGCATCATGAAAAAAGTATTTAGCTAACATTTCAGTATAAGTCATGATACCTAAAAACTCAGAATGATTTCCTAATTCCATAAAATCATTAGGTGATGGAGTAGCAGTACAAGCTAATCTATATTTAACATTATTAAATTTATTTATTATTAAGTTTCTAGTTTTTCCATCAAATGATTTAATTATACTCGATTCATCAATAACTATTCCTATATAATTATCAGGATTAAATTTATCCAGCATTTCATAATTAGTAATAGTTATTTTATCTTTTACTTTTCCATCTCTAGATTGAGCTTCATGTTTAAAATGAAATTTATTACCTTCCCTTAAAGTTTGATATGAAACTGATAATGGTGTAACTATTAAAATATTTCCATTTGTTTCTTTTACTATAGCATCTGCCCAAGCTAATTGCATTAAAGTTTTACCTAAACCACAATCGGCAAATATAGCAGCTTTTCCTTTTTGTAAAGCCCATTCTACTATAGCTTTTTGAAAAGGAAATAAATATTTATTTAATTTATTTGGTTTAAATCCTACTCCTATAAATTCGCTATTTTTACTTTTAAGGAAATCATTATAAGAATTCATTTTACATCCTTTATATTATTATACATTCTTTCTAATATATTTTTTACTTTTTACTTCATTTTGTATAGAACTATATCCATATACTTCTTTTTTCATTTTACTTTCTGTACAAGCTTTTCCTAAATCTAAACATTGCAAACAAACTACTTGATCACTGACTGCCCTCCCTTCTCTTATTTCCATTAAACCTAATCTAATTATATTATTTTCTTTTTCTTGATTAGTTGCATTTAAACTAACTGCCATAGTAACATGATTTATTTTTCTTATATCTTCTGAAGCATGTTTAGTTTTTATATCAGTATCAAAAGTACTTTTTTCTGTATGACTTGCGGTAATAATAGCTATTTTTCTTTCATTAGCAAAATCTCTCAAACCTTTCCAAATATTATTAATTATTTGTCGATTATCATTATTTTTAAATCCTTTAGAAGGTTCCATATAATCGGCATAATCAATAATAATACAATCAGGAATAAAGTTTTCATAATAATATAAATTATCACAAGTACTTTTTATCATTTCCACAGTAGCTCCAACCATAGGAATTATTTTTATTCTTCCTTTTCTATATAACCTTCTTAATTTTTTTTGAAATAAATCTATTTTACTAATATCAAATCCTTTTTTATGATTTTTTTCTTGTACTATTTTATATAAATTACTTTCTTCATCATATTCAAAATAAGCTAATTTTATATCTCTATTATATAAAGGATATCCTGTTATAGATGGCCAAGCTCTTTTTATAATTTCCGTTTCTGTCATTTCTAAAGGAATATAAATAACTTTACACCCTTGTGACATTGCTACTTCTGCACTATACCATAACCAAAATGATTTTCCTCTTTTAGCTGGACCAAAGAAACTAACAAAATCCCCTCTAGAAATAGGTTGAATAATTTTCCCTAAATCTCCTGGAAACTTTATTATTATAGAATTTTCAATAGTTAAAGCTTCTAATATTTTATTATTATCATGTAATAAATCAACTCCTTGCCCTGTTGGTTTTTCTATTCTTTTATATTGAGATATAATAGTATCTATTTTATCCCCATTATTAATTAATATAGCATCCTCTAATTCTTCTTTTATTAATTCTCCTGATCTTACTTTTAAATAATTTTTAGCTTCATCTATTAAAAAATCTATATTAGTTTCTTCTGTAATTTCTTCATAATTTTTACTTAAATTAGTTAAAAATAATTTAATATTATCATTATCAGAATCATTATTTTCTTTTTCTAAAGTTTTATATTTAGATATATATAAATCTTGGATATTCTTTTTAGGAGCACATTTATATTGTTCATAATATTCTAAAATCCAAGATGCTATAGTTTTAGAATATTTTCCTTTTAAATATTTAATTCTAAAAATAGGTATTATTTCTGTTAAATACCTATCATCTACTATCATATAAGTAATGATATTTTTTTCTTCATTTAACTTTATTGTTTCTCTTTTCATATTTTAATTATTTTTCCATTATAAACTAAAGATGCTTTTTGTGCTGTTTTTTCTGAAATGTATTTATGAGCTTTATTTTTACTTAATGTTAGTATTACTCCATCCCATCCTTTTTTATAAGAAAAAACTTTATAAATAAAACAAGTAATATGTTTATTAGAAGAAAATATCTGTTTTTTTATTTCTATAATATATTTTATTTTCATATAGATATTATATAGTATCTTTATTATTTTTTACTAATTTTTTTACTAAATTAGTATAATTAAATATTTCATCATTATTTTTATTATCCAATAATTTACCAACTATTTCTTGTTTAATATTTATCATTTTTATTATGTCCTTTTCGATAGTATTGGGGGCTATTAAATAGTAAGCAAATACTGAATCTGCTTTTTGACTAATTCTATGTACTCTATCTTCTAATTGGTAGTGATCTGCTGGAGTCCATGCAAATTCTACTGTACAAGTAGCATTAGCAGCTGTTAAAGTTAATCCTGGAACAGTTAATATTTGGCATATTATTAATTTTATTTTTTTATTATTTTGAAAATTATTTACAGCTTCATTTCTTTTTTCTCCTGTAATAGAACCATCAATATAAATACTATCTTTTTTAAAATAATTATATAAATCATTTAAAGTATTTTTATGGTAAGTTGCTACAACTAATTTATTATCAGATTTAATATAATCTTCTATCCATTTTATAACATTGTTTCTTTTACTTAAATAAGCCAATTGTTTTAATCTATCTATATTTTGTTGAATTTCTAATCCTTTATTTATATGATCATTAGCCCATAATATAAATTGTTTTGTAGCTTTCTTATAATTTTCTAAAGCGACTTTATCAGTTTCTAAAGGAATTATTATTCTTTGTTTTGGAGGAAGGTCTTTTAAAACTTCATCTTTTACCCTTCTTAACATTAATGGATTGATTAATTCTTGTAGTTTATTTAAATTAGTAGCTCCATTAAAAGTCCAGCCAAATCCATTATATTTAGGTCCACAAAAAGTATGTAAATATTTCCATCTATTATTAAATATATTTGAATTAAGTAAATTAAGTATACTAAAAAATTCAGCTGGTTTATTTTTTATAGGAGTTCCAGATAAACCTATTATTTTCATAGAAGGATTTAATTTTTTTAATGTATGGATAGCTTTAGTTCTTATTGCTTTATTATTAGATATATTTTGACATTCATCAAGAATTAAAAGTTTTATATTTAAGGAAGCTAATTTAAAAATCCAAGATGTGTTATTTAATATTTTTTTATTATTTACTTTTATTTCTTGTGCTAAAATATCATAATTAATTATATAAAATGGATAATTAATAATAGGAGTATATTTTTTTCCATATAATATTAAAGCTTCTTCATTATTCCATTCTTTTATTTCTTTTTGCCAATTCATTTTTATAGTAGCTGGACAAACTATTAAAACTGATCTAATTTCTGGATTTATAAATGTATAACCTAAAGCTTGTATAGTTTTACCTAATCCCATTTCATCAGCAAGTAATCCAATCCCATCTACTGAATCTAACCAAGAGATTCCTTTTTTTTGAAAGTTATATAATTTATTTTTCATATAATTTAAGTACATCACAAAAACAAGCTATAGCATCTAATTGTTGAGATTCAAAAATTATTTCTTTCTTTTCATTATCAACTATAACTCTAGTAATATAATCATTATCTTTTACAACATAAATTATATATTTATTTAATAATTTACAATATTTTATAGTGTTATAATCTATCCACCATTTTATACCTTTTTCATTTATAAAATCAGGTTCTTGATTTTCCCACCAGAGTAAAGTATTTTTTATTGTTTTATTAATATTATTATTTTCTTTATTCATTATATTTGTATTTTATTTATTCCAGGATTTAACACTTTAAAATCTTCATTTTTAGGAATAGGACAATTTTTAAGCCATTTTATATTTTTTATTTCCCAAAAAACATAAGTATTTTTTAATCTAATATTATCAAATATATTTAATCGTAATGATTTATATTCTAATTGATTTTCTATTATTTTTTCTGATAAATTATAAAAAAAATCAATATCTTTCTCTTCATGAATAGTAAAAGTTATACCATCTGATAAAATAATAATTCTAATCAAATAATCAATATTACTAGAATAAGCAGTATATATAAAAATAGGAGATTCGCAAGCCATTCTAATTTTTTTAATTAATTTAATTAATTGAATAGGATATAGTAATGGTTCACCTCCTGTTAAAATTATTTCTTTATAATCAGAATAATTATTTTTAAATATATATTTTGGATTATTTAAATCAAAAGATTTATTACAGCATAA
>JAQUND010000020.1 GCA_028717785.1 Candidatus Nanoarchaeia archaeon
CCTGACGGAAAAGGTTGATTTGTAGACCGGCTTTATCGATCAATGAATTTTTCATTGTGACCTGTCCACCGTTTGCATACATAAGACCGAACTGCGAATTCCATGCCATTATTTTCCAGTCGATCTTCGAACCACCATTTGCAGCCGGTTGATCTTTGGGCACTGGTAATTCTGTTGCAGCAGAACCACTGAGTGATGCTTCCGGTGCGTCAGGCAATGCAACTCTTCCGATTTCCGTAGCCTTTTTTGCTGCCGTCGGAAGCTTGTCATACCACAGAGTCTTTCCAAGAAATAATCCTGCGACTCCGACAACTATCAGCGCCATTACGCCGCCTCTCTTCATACGTACTGCCATGTAACCTCCCTATGGTTAAATGTGGGTTTATTTTAGCAAATTGTTATAGATATCCGTATCAATTTCGCCTGCAGCAGTCAGTTTCTTGGGAAGATATTCATCCGGTACTTCGATCAAGGAGAAGTCTTTGTCGACATCAAACTTCTCTAAGAGCTTCAGACCCTCAACCTCTGATGCAGCTTTGTCAAGGTCAATAGACTTCATATATTCTGACGAGAGTGACATCGCCTTTTTCATATTTGCGAGTTTTGAAGAGATATCCTGACGGAAAGCATCAGCGGATTGTTCGAGTAATGCTCTCCTTTCAGGATCGCCCTTGAAAAACTTGAGAGTAGAATTGATTGCTCTATTTCCTGACGTTGTGGATTTGTAAAGATCCATTTTCAAAGATAACTTTGTTTTTGCGCCTTCAATATTTCTCCCTGCATTCTTATCAAATTTATCAAGAAAGGTACTGATTTTCGTAAGATTAAGGAGCATGGGCGATAACTGAGTTATATATTCCTTATACCCTTGTATTTGATCAGATATCAATCCAATTTCGTCAGTCATATTATTCTTTTTGGCTGCTTGTGCTTTAGAAACAAGGCGAGACATTTCGTCTTGTTTCTCTTTTATTTTCGATTTAATTGCTTCTTTTTGAGTATCGACATCAATTGCCTGTTCCCTGGCTTTTTCCCGTGTTTTTTCCATATCTTCAATATCTTGGCGCCAAAGAACAAAAGGATCCCATTGAAACACTAACCCGAACGTGTATTTCATAATAATATCCCAGATGGAATACACGAGCAAACGTATTCTTTTATTTGTGACAAGAAACAGGAACACTGCGAGAGCAGTACATGCAATACCGAAATTCAAAGTGTTCCAGACGACGGTTGTTAAAATAGGAGCTACCCACCAGCCAAATGCTCCTATTGCTACGATAGCAACAATGGTCTTTATGGGACCCCCTGGACGATTCCAATACGCTTTTATTTTTTGTTCATCCATAATACTTCCTCCTATAGTGATGTTTGAACTTTTTGTATATCAGTTGTTATTTTCTTAATAATAGTATCACATGCTGCTAGATAAGCTCCCTCGTTTTTACGAATCACTTGTTCAGCTTCAGAAGATTCTTGAGTAAGAGTATCTATAGAAGTTTGACATTGTTCAATTTCAGCTTTCAAAGCTTCTATTTTCTTTGTCAGGTCGTCAATTCTTGTTTTCCTTGAAGTTATTTCAGCCTGTTGTTTTGCTTGCAAAGCAGCTTCAAATTTTTTCCTGTCTTCTTGCAGGATTGTTATGTATTGTTGAGCACTATTGAGTAAAGTTTCTTTGCTTAGCCCGCTGACACAAAGACTAGCGAAAGTAGCGGCATAACGCATTTGTTCGTTGGGGATTGAAGTTTCGAGTCTTTCCGCAACCTGAAGGAATTCGAAATAATCAGGGCCGGGAAGATTTGCATCATCAAGGAGTTTATAAAAATGTTTTTCGAATTTTTCAATATCCTCGGCATTCAATCCTGGAGGTTTTTGTGCCGGTTGGATTCGAGGAACTGCGAAAGCAGGTGTTGTTGGTGTTTGGAGATTCTGTGGAGACTGTGGAGTTTTAGGTTTTTCATCAAATTCAATAAGAGGAGACAAAATCTTTTTAAGTGTATTCATAAATTGATCCTTTTTTGACATGAGTCATGAATCATTGACCATACATTTCTATATCTTTTTTTTTCCAGATTATAAGAACAATTCTTTTAATTAGAAATTGTTTCGTGTTTTATTTCTTTGATTTTGTTAACGAAGAGTTTGAGACCTGGTAGAGAATCTATATGGTAAGACATAATGTATTTTTCTCCATCAATATCAGTTGTCCATTGTTCAGGTGCAGGACAACCACAATGCCCGACAACCCGAACATCCTTAGCCCCGACAGGATCAGCGTAAAGGTCGTTAGCAACATCTAAAGGTACCGGCCCATTAACTACCCAATAGTACCAGGCACGTTTGAAGATGAATGGTCCCTGTTCAATAAAACCGAATTTAGTAAATGGCACTTCAGTATTACCCAATCCCACGGTTTCAACTGGAATACCTACTAATTTTAATTCCATTTCAATAAAATAATCGCAAAACACATCTCCTGCAAGGTTCCAAAATCTATTATAATCTTTTCCACCAATTTCAAAGATTTGATTTGCCTGTTGTTGAACATGTTGCTCCATACAATCTTTATGGAAGTATCTTCGTACACGACAAAAAATCTTTTGTCCCTTCTCTATGATTATGTTTTTCTCTTTCTCATCATAGTTTAAATAATATCGACCGTCAGTTTTTTGTTTTAAAATTTCATTAAGTTCGATAATCGATAAACCGATGTACAAACCCGAATCTAATTCTATTGTTTCGTCGACAAAATGGCACTCTAAAAAATCCTGAGTTTCAATACTCCAGTTTTTTTGACAATGGAAACAATTTGTCGAAAAATGTGGTGGACTCCACATATATGTTGACATAGAAGACTCTATATGTCGAAAATCGTCTATTGTGACAACTTTTGGCACTCTAACTCTTTTTTCAAGTTTCCATACGTTCCCACATGTATCTAAACGGAGCGCACCGAATAAAACAAATTCTTCAAGTTCTTCTTTTCTAATGTAATAAGCGTCATGTCGATTACGCAACATTGTTACAAAAGTCTCGTATGAAGAAAAAGTCTGTTCAATCCCATATATAGTGTTGTATGTCTCTTTATTGATTTTTGAAATAAAATCAAATTTTGCTGTCATGTTTTTATCCTTTAATATTTTCTAGATTAGAAAGGTAAATCTTCACCCGGGATTTCTTTTTAAAGCAGGAGGTGGTTCTACTTCGCATTCATATTGAGAACAATCTTGTACAGGTATGTCTTCTAATCTAGAATAAAGTTGTTCACCATCATGAGGCAAATTAGAGTGAATTAAATAGTATTGAAGTTCTTCTTCAGCTCCTATATCGCGAATCACCGTTCTTAAAATTATATATGATATTTTTGACTTACATATTCCTGGCGTACCATCGTCAAAAAAATAAACAGGGTCACCAGGTTGAAATTTTAATTCAACATTAATCTCTCTTACAACAACATCGTCTTTTAAAAAATTGAATTTGTTTTTCATAAATACAAAGGCTGGTTTCCCAGCCCTTCCTAAATTAATTTCCGCCTTTAGGCACAGACATATCGAGTGTAAGATCCTTTGCAGTTTTTGCCATTAAGAGATCAACAAGCGCCGTCGCTCCATTTCCCCCTTTATTTGCATCACTACCCATTATAATAGTAGGCACTAATTGATTACCCTTGAGAGCTTCAGCATAAGTACCGTTAACCTGAATCCAGGCTTGAAGTTTCTTGTCCAAAGCTCCGTCAGCAGACATGATAGCACGTTTCTTTGCAGCTTCTCCTTCTCCCTGAAGGATGAGTTTTTGTTTCTCAAACTCAGCAGCTTCTTTTTCAAGTTTTGCAACTTCTTTCTGCTGTTCTGCTTCCGTAACTTTTTGAGCCTTGATTACTTCCTGCTCCCATTTTGCTTTTGCTGCATTGGCCTCACCTTCCTTGGCTACAGTAATAGCGTTCTGTTCAGCTTGTTTTGCTGATGCAATAGCAGTCTGAACATCCATAGCAATTTTTTGCTGTTGCTGAATTTGTTTTTCAACCGCATCATCGTATGGAAGGCTTGAAATCGCAAAGTTAAATGTACGAATTCCGAATTCTTGTAAAACCGCATGATCCTGACGCAAGAATTGTCCAGAAGAATCTTTTGCAATTTCAACAACAGTAATAGTTTTTTCAGAGCCAGTCAAAGGATCTGTTGTTTTGACATCCTTTTGCAAAGTTTTATAAACTCCATTTTGAATCTGATCTTCAACATAACTTAACAGGTAATTCCTTTTTTCAGCGAATGATTCTTTCGAACTCATCAAAGGACCTGTCATGTAAATCGATTTATTGACGATTGTCTGGATGAGTTGCATTTCAATAGCTTTTTGACTCCCAAAACGAACATGTAACTGAGTCAAATGTTCATTATCTATAGGCATTTCATATTGGATCGACCCGATCATTTTTCCGTGTCCGCCATCATTGAAACGTACAGGTATTTCGAATGCGTAACTTTCGCGTTTGTCATACTTAGTCACTTTGCCGAAAAACTGAGCCTTGATTCCTGGCGTAGTGTGCCAGGTAAGTTTTCCAGCGATAGGGCTTTGAACCACCATGATCTTACTTGCGTCGAGATTTTCGGCAACATTGAACGACATGAAAATAGCAATTAGTATACCGACAACGGCAAGTACTGCTCCCAACGTAGCACGCATAACTCCTCCTTTGATTGTGAATTAATCATCATCAGCAATGGCTGACATTTTTGGATTACTTGATGTTTCCCTTTTTTTGTTTTTAATTCTTTTTTCAATATTTTTTTCAATAGTTTCTTGTTTGAGCTCAGCTAACTCGTCCTTTAACTTTTCTTCTTTTCGGAACATTGGGAACAATTTTGTTCCTCGTATAATAGGAATACTTACTTGCGTAATCAATGTCCAGCCAAGGGTGACAACGATTAAAACTTCAAAAGCAATTATAAGTATCATACAAGTTCCTTTTTCTTGTGTATAAGTTTCTATATTTTTCAAGTTCAAGTGAAAAAAATGTTTGAAATAGTTTTTAAAACACCAGTTTAAGATATAATATTAACTGGTGGGGATTAATCTATGACGGTCTTGAAAGAAGAAGTTACATCTAGATTGCAAACAATGGCGTTTTTACTTGATGCTATTTCGTCTCTCCATAATGCTGGAATAATATCAGACGAAAAAGCTTGTGAAAAAGCAAATTGTTATATTAATCACATCGATGATGTTATGAAAATAGCGGAAAGTGAAATAGAATAGGAGCACATATGAGTAAAAGGGCAGCAGACCACGAAAGATACTTGGGAGTTATACATAGTATAGCTAGAGCAGAAGAACTTGAAGAAAAAGATAAAAGGAAAGAATTAAACAAACCCGAAATCAAAAAGACATGCTTTAATTGCGAGAAAAAGAAAAACTGCAGGAAATTCAGTGGAAAACTTACTTATGATGGTTCTTATTCAATTGGCGGCGATACACACAGTGAAGCTTGCGATAAATGGGAACAAGTAAAGAATATAGCAAATGACCCTAAAAAAGTCAAATCATTATTGAAACAATTTTCGAAGCTTAGATAAGACATCTTTTGAAGACAACTCTAAAGCCAAAAAATGCTTTACTAAAGTTTGTTTTGGTTTTGAACACGTTTCTTCTTTAAATTCACTCAAATCTTCAAATCTTGCTATAGTGTTTTTACCCGCATGTCCATACTTAACAAGTAATTCTTTATAAATCTCTATTGCTTCAGAAATTTGTTTGCTATCTGTTATAGTCGAAAAACTCCCTCCAACATTTGCATCAAATCTTACATTACCTCCACTTGGAGGATAATAACTCATAAAAAACCAAGAAATGTTTCCCGATAAGTCTCCACCACGTGCTGAAGCATCAAACCGCCAATCTTTGCTTCCTGCTAACCAACAACTATCATTTGTGATCTGTATGAACCAAACATGATCTTCATCGTCAAATTTAATATCACAATTTTGCGTATTAGCTTCTCTTTGCATTTTGTGTAGAATAGGTAATACTTCGCCTGCTGGCATTTTTCGTATATCACACATCATGATCTATCTGCCTCGTATATTTGTTCTATATCGTAAGTTGACTTGTCGAAATACTTAATCACAATTCGTTTCCATAAACGATAAAGCATTTTTCCACGTCGAACTCCCAAACCATTACATGCACCACATTTTGGAGAATTTTTCGAGTCATAGTATCCAGAACCGCCACATGCGGAGCAGATCTTGACTCGTTTCATTTATTATACCACTCAAAAGTTTTTGCTACTATAAAATCGTTATTGGATAATTCGATTTTAACAGTAACAATTTTGTGGCTTCCATCTGAAGGAAGGAAATCATTAGTATACCCACTACCCATAAAACTAGTCAAGATTTCATTTTCGACAAATGATTGCCGATACTTTTTTTGCCATTCAAGATCAAAAACATAATCATATTCTGAACGAGCAAAAGGCCCAACTCGATAAACCGAAGAATCATTTGTCTGAATAGCTACAGGGAGCAAACCATAATAAATATTCCCATTTAAGAAAGGACATTCGTATTTTGCTGATTGTACGAGCAAATCTTGATCGCGGACGTCAAGTCTCCGTAAAGTGAGAAAAGGGTCAAAATGCCCATAGAATGTCAATGGAAACATTAACGACTTAACATCATCGAATTCAAAATAACTATGGATCAATCTCCCGTTGTCAAAAATGAAATCACCAATTTCAGGTTGAAATTTCTCCTGTTGTTGCTTGACCGTTATCATTTTGAATTCCTTTCTCTACATCATTTTTTCTTGCTCGAGCTTCTTGATCAGCTTTTTTCTTTGCTTCTCTATTTTCTTTGATCATTTTCATCACTTCTTTGATTGATGCGTTTATCTCTCGGTTTTTTGCTCCTTGTTTCTTCAAGTTACGCACAATTTCAGCCATTGAATATCTCCTATAAAAAGGTTCATAAAGGATATGTCCTCTTTATATACTCAATGGCTTGATCTCGAGTAAACAGTTTCTCCTCGAGTTGTTGGTCTTGTACGTCGTCTAACATAGTTCTAAATGACGGCCCCTTAGGATACCCCAAAGCAATCAGATCGAACCCAGTTACAAGACGAGGGAGTTTATCAAGCTTCACAGTCTCGGGTGTGGCTTCGAATTCCTTGAGCTTTCTTTGCATAAACTCGTAATGCTCAAGACCACCGTGAGATGACATACAATCGACTCGATGCAACTCGAGATGCTCGTCGAACTTGTGTAAATTCATAAACCGCTTGAGCTTAGAGACCCTCATTTTCTCAGCTACAGGGAATTTCATATGATGCTCAACCATAGAAACAACATGATCTATGAATTCGTTCGAAAACTTGAGTCTTTTGAGAATCTCTTCAGCCATGTATTTTCCCTTCATATCATGACCGCTAAAACGTATCCGATCCTCAAAAGTTTGAGTCGATGGTTTGCCAATATCATGGAGAAAAACTCCCCATAATAGAGTGTCAGACACATTTTCAGGAAGTAATCCGAGAGCCAATAAGGTATGCACCCAAACATCACCTTCTTTATGGAATTCGGGCGGTTGCTCACAACCAACCATTGCAACAACTTCTGGCAGGATTTCTGAAAGCAAACCCGTGCCAAGGAGCAGTTCAAGAGCTCTCTTTTTGTCTTTGACTCCAAGGATTTTCGTCATTTCGTCAGCAATGCGTTCAGCTGAAACCGAAAGAATTTGCTGGCTATTCTGCTGCACAGCTTGTAAAGTGTTTTCTTCGATCTCAAATCCCAGCCGAGCAGCAAACCGAACAACACGCATTAAACGGAGTTTGTCTTCCTTTATGCGGTCGTAAGGATTTCCTATAAGCCGTATTATCTTTTGCTCTAAATCAGTCTGACCACCCACGACATCAATAATTTCGTCAGTTAAGGGGTCATAAAACATACCATTGATCGTGAGGTCTCGTCGCCTTGCGTCTTCCTCTAAGGAAGTGAATTCGATTGAATCAGGGCGCCGTCCATCGGAATAAGCACCATCAGACCGAAAAGTTGCAACTTCGAACTCTTCTCCGTCGACAATGACAACGATGACACCAAAAGCTTTTCCGACAGCTACAGTTTTGGGAAACAGAGCCTCTATTTCGTTTGGCCTTGCATTTGTGGCTATATCTATATCATTCGGCTCAAGACCAAGAATATAGTCCCTTACGCAACCACCAGCATAAACAGCCTGATAGCCTTGTTCGGATAAAGTCTTTATTATTGAAAGTGCTTTAGAATTCATGTTTTCTTTCTAATTCGTAATTTGACATAAACGCAATAAAGTGTATATGATAAGAACAATAAAGCCAATCGAACCAGAAGAGACACCAAGCATGATTAAACATCCTACTTGTTTTTCTGTCAGTTTCATTTCATTGTCCTTAATTCTTTACTGAGTTCTTTATGAACTAAGGGTGCAATTTTCTTAAGACCTGCCATGACTAAAGCAACTCTAGTTCGTATGAACGTAATATTAACCGAAATTCCATCAAATGTTCGCTTTTCAAGCAAAAACGTCATGGGAATTGCATACTCTGAAACTCTCCAATCAGGATTTGCTTTTTCAATTTCTCTGTAAAGCCTTTTTACAAAAGCTTTAAATCTTTTTGGTTTGTCATCCATTAAATCGTTATATCGATAGAAGATAAGATTAATGCCAATTATCCAAGAAATGTTTTTACAACATCAATGCATAATTCGTGAATTAACTCGCGATCAGGCGATTTAGGCAACTTAGAAATTTTATAAATATCAGCAAGAACAACATCTTGTTCTTTTGCATATTCTTCAACTTTTTCGAAAGGCCATCCACCGTTTCTAATAAACTTGAGTTCCTCAACATCTATATTGGTCCTGTCCACATGCAAAGTTCCTTCAAGCAATCCTTCTCTACCCATTCGAAGCAGTCTTACAAGATGCATTGAATGCTTGGTGTCATACCCGAACTTTGCTTCCAAATCGGCTCGTTTGGGATTTCGTGTCTTTTGCCAATTTAGATATTGTTTCCATTCAGACATTGCATTATGAAATTTAAGTTCTCTTTGCGCTTGTTCTACATATTCGTCTTTGATATATTGAGAACCCAAAGAAGTAAAAGCATGGCATTGAGCTTTCAATCCTGCTTGTAACCATTCCATCGCAAAGGTTCGTTCTTCAGGTATAATGAAACGAGTAAGCAAAGGAACGACATAATCGCCGTAAATCCGATCGAGTTCAGCAACAAATGGCTCTCTTTCAGATTCGATAATAATCTCAAGAGCTGCTTGACAAACAGCTTTTATTTGTGATGTAGGAAACATTGATTCCTCGGGTAATCCAAAATCAGACCGTTTGGGTTCTGCTTTTAGAGGATTCAAAAGGAATTTCCTATGCGTTTTAATCCTGTCGAGTTGGGCAATTGCATAACCTGAAAACGTATATCTCATTCTTTTTGATAAGAAGATCGATCTGTTTTCAATAATTTTTTCCCACACAGAGTGCATTTGGACGATACATCGTTCCGGCGTGAACAGTAAATCAAGCATGTTTGGGTTATTGTCAGCAACAAGTGTTAATGCTTTTCTGATTTCGAAAATAGTTTTATCAAGATCAGTATATCCTTGGAATTGCTCTACTCTTTTTTGGCCTAGAAAGTATTCATATCCAGGGATCATGACACCAGCGTAATCTGTGTCCGAAAACTCGTTATGGGTCCCATAAGCTTGGGACCCAACAATGCATTCAAAAATCGTATGTGCTTCTACATACTCAGGTGTCATCGTCTTCTTCTTCCTCGTTGTTATACAATTCAAAAATTATCTTGTCGATATTGTCTATCAAAGTCTTTTTATATTCATCGCTCGAATCATGATCTAATAATGATGTAACAGTTTTTAGTTCATCAAATTTTTCAAGCTTTTTTTGAAGGATACTTTTTTGTGCAGGGTCTTCCGTTTTTTCTATTAGATCTAGTAAAATCTTTCGCTGTTTTGTATAATTTTCATGAGAAAACTTTTCGATAAGTTCGGACATTGTTTTATTATCATCTGGATAATCTTCAATTTTTATTTCGCTCAGTCGTGAATAAAGCGATCTTGCTGCAGGATTGCACAATGCTGAAGCTACTAAGTCAAGAAGATTTTGTTGTTTTCTGAGTCCTTTTGTAAGGTACTTCAAATGCAATTGCAAATCTTCAATTGATTTTTTTTGATAATAAACAAGAATTAAGAACAAAATCCAGATAATGCCAATCAAAACATGATCTAATACGCTCATTCTCTCCTCATAACATTTTGAAAAAATCACTTTCACTCAAAATCGTAATTCCAAGTTGTCTTGCTTTTTGCGCTTTACTGCTTGTTGAACTCGGATCCACCATGACAAGATAAGTCAAACCTTTGTTGACCGAATCTTCAGCAATTCCTCCATTCGCTTTGACCAAGGCCAACATATCTTCTCTAGTGTACCGTTTTCCATCGGGCTTTATTGCTTGAATTGCTCCTGTAAAACAGAAACTCATTCCAGCAAATTTATTGGAATCAATTTTTATTTTTTCGGGTTCCTTTATAGTAATACCAACATCAAACAAATTTTTCATAAATGTCGCTTTAGCAGCCAGTCCAGCTTTAATTTGTGATGCTGTTTTTGTTCCTATTCCTTTCACTTGAATAAGAGCTTCTTCAGTTGCACTAAATAATTTCACAATGTCGTATCCAGCAACCATTAGTGCTGTTGCCGTTTCTTTAGAGAAATTAGGCATATTAAGACCAGCAATAAATTCCGGCAATGTGATTGCCATTTTTGCTCTCAGATTTGTTACGATTTTCGTAGCTGACCGTTCGCCCAAACGTTCAAGACCCGCAACCTGATTGACTGTGAGTTTATAGAAATCAGCAGGTTCTTTAACAAGGCCATTTTCATAGAGCATTTGAATGATTTTGGGACCAAGTCCGTCAATGTCAAGAACCTGAACCCAACGTTCGAGGTTACCTGTTCCGAGCCCTGAGCAATCATCATTGGTACACATAAGGAATTTACCTTGAATTTCAGTTTTCCCTCCGCATTCAGGACAAACACCGGGAACTACAAAATCTTCAGTTCCTCCACCATGATTTTCGAGCAGGTATGGGATCACGTCGTTTGCACGTTCAATAAGAACAGCGCAACCTTTCTTGAACTTGAAAGTTTTGAACATTTCGACATTGTGCAAACTACAACGACGTACGGTTACACCGCCCATGGGTGTAGGTTCAAGAATAGCAATGGGTGTAACCCTCCGGCTATTTCCTATATGCCACAGGATGTCTTTGAGAATCGTTTCTTTTTGCATTGGTTTGAATTTCCAAGCAATTTTCGCTTTAGGATTGCCGCCGAGCATCCCATGTTTCTGCTGGATGGTAATGGAATTTGCTCGTATTACAAGCCCATCGATATCATAGGGCAAAGTCGCTCGAATTTTCGATTCGTATTCATTAAAAACTTGAATTGCTTCTACAATCGAAACCTTTTTCCAGAAGCACGTTTTGAGACCGAATCTCTCGATTGTTTGAAGTTTTTCTTCTTCTGTAAAGAAAGTAGTTCCTGCGATATCATAATAATAAATTGAAAGAAATTCGACGTTTTCACCAGTGAGAGTTTTCTGCAGACCCGTGGCAGTGTTTCTGGGATTTTTGTAATCTCTACCACTTTTTACAAGAAGTTTTTCGAAGTCATCTCTGAGGATAAAAACTTCTCCGTAAATGTTCCCTGTGAAACCAGGTATTGTTGCTCGAACATTTTGCATTTTCAAAACATTCTGCAGCATGTCTTCGCCTTCAACACCATTTCCTCGAGATATTGCTTGAATCAGATTGCTATTGTCATAAACAAGATCGATTGAGCCTCCGTCCATTTTATCAAAAATGACATAGGATGAGTCGCCAATCTCGTTTGCCCAAGTTTCAAATTCTGCCTGGGAATTTACCTTGTTGAGGGAAGTCATCGGAATACAATGACTTGCTTTTTCCCATTCGGAAGCTGCAACTATCGGTGCACCTATTTGATTAAGGTAGACTTCAACATCTTCAACGAAGCTTGGATCAATTGATTTTTTGGGGAAAAGAACACGGTTATAAAGAGTCGCTAACCGGTCTTTCTTTTGATCATATTCGGCATCTGTGATAATCGATACTCCTTCATTGTAATAGGAGTTCGATGCTTTCTGCAACAATTCTAAAATTTCTTTTGCTTCATCAAATAATCTCATAGTTTATCTCCTGTTCTTCTATTATATCTAAAGCGCGCACAAAAACAACCAAAAACATAACGTGCCCAGGTATTTTCCCAGGCACATTATAGGTATTAATTAGTGTGTAATTTAATTAATATAATCTAATCTGAATTTTCGAAAGAAGGGCAGGAATCTCGTAAACAATCATAACAGTTACTTACTTTCTTGCAGGTTTTACAAAGTGAAGTTTCCCAAGCGTTTTTAAAACCACTTGCGTGTACATCGACCCATTGCAAAAAATATTGTTCGCTTGGTTTACCATCGTAATCATAGCGTAAATCGAAGTTCTCTTTTTCACTTGCTAAATAGACTGATTTATCTATTGCATGAATTTGTGCAGTAAGAAATTTAGCAAAATCTTGCATGATGCACTCGCTATTTTCTTATACAACAAGCTCCTAGTTTTAATCTTAATTTTACGTTTTTAATCGTAACTTAATTTTTATATGCTTTATTTTCTCGTATAAAAACTTTGCAAAAAATTGTCTTAAATTTCAATTAATGTAGCATCCACTACATGTTCGTTTTCAAGCTCGAACTTTACAAATCTTGTTTTTGCTTCTTTATCATAGATCGTTAAAAAAGGTTGTCCGGGTTGCACGACTAAAGTTTTACCTAATATTACTTTCCATTGTTTTGTAATAGCATAATTTTCATGTATGTGGCCATGCAATGACAATAAAGGCTGTTGTTCTTTTATCCAATTGTATATAGACACAGATCCCACACGTTCGAGTCTATCATAACCCGTGTGTATTCTCCTTCCGCAAACATCAAGTTCTAGATTTCTGGGCGGCATATGACAGGAGAATATAAAATTCTTATGCAGTACGATTTCTTTAGCAAGATCTTCTTGTATTGTACTTTTCTTTGCTAAATACTTATCGATATCGAGTATTTCTACCCTCATACCATTTTCAGTATAATTAACTCCATCAAGACAAAAAGGTCTCATCCATCCTCTATAGTCTAATTTGCAAATTGATTTTAAAGGAAATGGATAGTCACAAACATAAGGATATGCTTTAAAAAGAAATCCTTCGATCTCGACGGGCTCTTCATCTAAAAGACTTCCATATCGCCTGAATTCTTTTTTCATTGAAACAAGATCGTCATTTCCAAATGAAGCAAGAATTTTTATTTCATTATCTTTTGCTTTCTGATAGAATTCTCTTAAGAATTTCTTTACAAAAGTAGTTTGAACATCAGGTAGGATGTCGGCACCAAGATGAATTATTTTTATTTGATGATCAAGAGCATAAGATAGAATTTTCTTATATTTCTCTTGATCGCCATGAAGATCTGTAGCATAAAGAAACAACATGACATTACTCCAGGGAGAAAATTTATGCAAAAGAGAGAGCAAACAAAGGTTGAGAAAATTGCTGCCCGTGGCTACAAACGTTTAGATGATTATTATAATAAAAAAATCAAGAAGTCTAAATATAATAACATTCCCGATTATGTAAGGGAAGTTAGATACAACGATCCGTCAAAAACTTAAAACTGATAACTGTTTGAAGGTTTCCTTACTTTCATTTGCCACCAGACTTCAGGGCAGTCTTTCAAGTTCCACTGAATTTTTCCATTCTTGTTTTTCATGACAAGACCTTCGTTCTCGGAATCCTTGATTGCTTCGTCATAAACTGAGCGAAAATTCTCAGGAAATAACTTTGAAAGCGTAAAATGAGTATGTTTGCCCCCAAAAATGTCTTCAATCATTTTGCGACGAACTTCAAGCGACTCCATGACTTGGAGCCCTTTGTACCAATAGATGTCATATACATAGATATAATGTTTAATATGCTTTGTTTTCTGATGTAAAAGTTCGGCATCAATATGACAACCTGGAGGGATTTTGAAAGACATTAATTCATCAAGAAGTCCAGTGGAGGGTTGATATGACAGGACTTCTTTGTGTCTGTTCCAGAAAACAAACCCGTTAAAACTTGTTTTTTGAGAAGCTTCTGTTGGATCGTTTCGAAGAGCTAACCTTGAACCATTCTTTTTTATTTCAGCCCACCAATCTGGATCAGCTGATATTTCAGTAAATTTCGTGCTGTCAACAGTGATAAGGACAGGTTTATTTGGATAAAAATAAAGCATGGGTAGTCTCCTTGTGTACTACCCATGTCGCATGATCAAATTACAACTGCCATTATTTTTTTACTAACGAATCAGTTTTTGCTAAAACCATCTGATCATTGATTTTATATTTCACAAAAAGCGAGTCATACAACGCTTTTCTGTTAAGAACTTTAGGCACAAATTCTGCTGTTTCTTTTGCCAAAGTTTTTTTGTCTTTCTGATAGTAATGTGCTTGCCAAGGACCACCATTGTAGTCAGCAAGAACAATATTCCACTCATTATATTGAGCATACAAAAAATCAAAAAGTTTAACAGCAAACTTCGTACTTATTGGAATGTTAAACAACAAAGAGTCTGAGTATTCCATTCCAAAATATCCCGCTAGTAATCTTCCTGTTGCAGGCATAATTTGGTTTATCCCTCTTGCTCCCATATTACTGACCGCTTTCTTTCTAAAACTTGATTCAACAAATTGAGTAGAAAGTATGAAAAAGGGATCAATATAAGAATAATTCTCGCACTCTCTCATTATTGTTTCTGAAATCAAATAAGCTTCATCGAGATTAACTTGTTGATTTATCCTTTTCCATTCGTCAACAATCTGATCTCGCATGAACAAAGTTAATTTCATTCTTCGCATTGACCAGTCAATAGTCGATAACAGAAACTGATTAGTCTCTATATGTCTATTAAATTGCTGATCTTGCGTTTGGCGGATAGACACCATTTCTTTTTTCATATTGAAAGTAATGGTGATTAGCAGGTAGGTAAGCATCCCGATAATTAATATGAGGATCACAACCATAATAAGCCAGAATTTGTCTTTAGATTTTTTTCCTTTATCCTCTTCTTCATCAGACATTGTTTACACTCCTTTTGTGTATGTTCACTGGTTTAATAGGTATTTAATTTATCACTGCCCTTTCTAAGTTTCAAAATAAGTACCATTGTGGAATTTGATTAAACCATTTTTATAAAGTTCCACGCAACATTTCAGTAAAGAATTATGAGCTTTTTGATGTTCTTTATTTGTCAAAAGACACAAATTGTTAATCGAATTATTATCAATATGATGTATGCACTCACCTTTTACAAGTTCACGTTGCAAAAAACATTCCATTACTAACTTCCAATAAGTTTTATGAACATGTCTTGCTGTTTGTACTGTAGGATAATGTCGACCAAGTCTATCATGTCTTCCTGTATAAATCTTGCTCGAATATGCAGGTAATATTATTAAAGGTTCTTCAAAAATTTGATTTTCTATTTTTTCAAGAGTATAGAGTTTATTCTTTTTGTCAAACCAAATTCTCTTATTTAAAAACTCGTAACCAAGCCGTTCAAGCTCTATTGCAATTTTTCTATGTTCCGAACCATTTTGACAAACATACAGATTAGTTAAATTATTATTTAAAGAATCAAAATCGATATGATGAACATGTTCTTGTGAAGTTAAGTCTCTATTCAAATGTTTTTCAATTATTAAACGATGCTCATGTTCTCGTCCATTTTCTGTTTTTATTCTTACGTATCTTTGATTTGACTTATACTTGTATTCATGACCAATCTGCACTCCCCATTTTTTTCTGTTTTTTTGAGAACAAGGCCAGCATCTATATTGTCCATCATGATATTTTTTATTTTTTAGTTTTTGCAAAGTTTCATCAAGTTCTGACTTATAAAACATTCTTTCATTGAGTTTGCATAAATGACATACGACAATAATTTTCTTTTTATCGATTTCATTTTTGTTATTTATGAATGGCTTAATAATCATTTTAATTCGATCTTCGTACCATCTAATGAATAAAGATTTTTGCATTTAGGAAACGCACTGCAAGCTCCGAATTCTTTACCGTTTTTTGTCGATACTCTAATTGCTATTTTTGAACCACATTTGTCGCAAACAACACCTTCTAAGTATCTTACTTCTTTTTTCTCTTTTGCAACTGGTTCCCCATTTTCACCTATTTTAAACATTGCTTCGCATTTATGCTTACCGTGAACAGTAAAACCTGCACATCCGTAAAAATCTCCATACTTACCAGTGCGTTTTACTAGTTTATGTCGTTTACAAGTAGGACACGTAATGTCTGTTGTTTCACTTTTTTTCAAACTCTCTGAACCCTGAGCAGCAACTATTCTTTTCCTTATCTCTTTAAAGAACACATCGACAGCTTCATGCCATACACGTTCACCATTTGCAATATCGTCCAATTCTTCTTCTATTCTTGCTGTATATTTTGTGTCCATTAACTCAGAGAAATTTACAACTAAGAAATCACAGATTTGACAACCAAGTTCTGTTGGTTTAAATGATTTTCCGTCCTTCTCAACATACGTTCTTTTTATTAATGTGTCAATGATGCCGGCGTACGTTGAAGGTCTTCCTATACCCTCCTCCTCTAGCACCTTAACTAAAGACGCCGTATTGTAAGCTGCTGGAGGTTTTGTGAAATGTTGTTCTGTCTTTACTTCCTTTAAAACCAATTTATCCTTTTCTAAAATCTGAGGGAGTTCTTCGTCTTTAGTATTGCTGTACTGTCCCCAGACTTTCAGATATCCGTCGAATTTTATAATTTGACCGTTTGCTGTAAAGGTATGATTGCTTGATTTAGATTTTATTACTACCTTAGATGCATTCAATTCTGCATCGCTCATCTGACAGGCTAAAAATCGAGCATAAACTGCTTCATACAACTTGAACTCAGCATCAGAAACACATGATTTAACATCGTCTAATGTTTTCTCTAAATGTGTCGGTCTAATTCCTTCATGAGCTTCTTGAGCAACTTTGTTTTTTGTCTTAAATGTCCTTGGTTTAGCAGGACAATAATTCTTCCCGAAATCCGATGTAATAAGTTTCCTTACATTACAAATTGCTTCGTCACTAATATTCAAAGAATCAGTTCTATGATATGTGATATGTCCACCTTCATAAAGTTTCTGGGCAAGAGACATTGTATGTTTTCCATCCCAGTTGAAAGTAGACGAACAAAATTGTTGTAATGAAGACGTGTTGAATATAGGATAGGGTTGCTTCGCCTTTGTGGATTTGGAAATAGAATCCACGTACCAATCAGCGAGAGCCTCGACTTCCTTTTGAATTTGAACGGCTATAGTTTCATTTGGTATTTCATTTTCAGATTGATAGAGGGCCTTTAGCTGATCTTTTTTTATTGTCAAAAATATACCTGGTAATGTCCAATATTCTCTTGGTACAAATTTATCGATTTCTCGTTGTCGTTCTACAATAAGTCTCAGGCCTATTGATTGAACTCTACCTGCTGACGTACCTGACTTGACTTTATTCCACAAAACAGGAGAAATTTTGAAACCTACAAGCATATCCAAGACAGATCTTGCTTGTTGAGCATGAAATAAATCCTTTTGCGAATCAAGTTGTATAGGATGTTCTATTGAATTTAAAATTGCTTTTTCTGTTATCTCATGAAAAATCGCTCTTTTAATTTTTTTTCTATCTTTTATTGCATAATCAGCAATTAACCATGCAATAGCACATCCTTCCCTGTCAGCATCCATACCAAGATAGATTGTATCGGCGTCTTTTGAAAGTTTTTTTATTTCAGCAATAACTTTTTCTTTTCCTTCTATCGGAACATAGGTTGGTTCATAATTTTTATTGATATTTATTGCTGAATCTGTTCGTGGGAATTGATAACAATGTCCAACGCTTGCTTTTACAACAAAACCTCTTGGCAAAAAATTTTGTATTGTCTTGATTTTTCCAGGACTTTCGACGAGAAACAAATCCATTATGCCAACCTTCTTATCTCAGAAATTTTTTCTTTATATAATCTCTGAAACTGATAAAGAACTTCATATCTAATTTTAAAATATCTTACAATTTCTTTATGACAATCTCTAATATCTTTAATTTGTTTATAAAAGCTATAAACTTTTTCTTGATTTTCATACAACAAATCTATTTGTTTTTTCCGCGAAATAGGGAAAATAGTGTATTCATAAATACTACGATTTAAAAGCTTGTCAATTTTAAATATATTGTGTTTTATAAACTCTTCATAGCCAAAAATTCTAACAGAAATTTTTGGGTTAGAATCTTTAATGTCTTTGTGTTTTTGTTGCGTCTGCTTGTCGAGTCTGCCTTTGACTTCAATATATTCTTGCCACTCGAAAACAAAAAAATCAGGAAAATAATCTCTTTGCTTTTTACTTATTGAATCATAATACTTAAAAGGTTTTATTTTACTATGAGTTATAAAATCTAAGTTTTGAGACTCAAGCCACCAAGCAAATCTAATTTCCCAGGAACTTTGATAAAATTCGTTTTTAAACAAAAACCAAAGCTGGTTGTCGGATAAATTTTCAGATCTTTGTCGAATTCTTATTTGATTATTTTGTAAAATTGTTTTTAAAATATCTAACGTTAGATTGTATTTCTTATAAAGACTTTCTTGATTCATTCTTTTATTTGAATAGTCATCAATAAGTTCGACAACTTTATCTTTACCCAGACTATCAATGATAATTTTTTTATAATCTTTGTATAAGACATTATGTGTCGATCTTACATGTTGACTTAAGCCTAAAATATTAATTTGCTTTTTACAAATCAAGCATTGAACTTGATATGATTGGGCTCTTTTTCTTATATATGGAGTGTGTCTCATTACTTTATGAACAACATTATAAGATATGCTAAGTTTCTTTGCAATAGATTTCATTGAAATATGTTTTTGATACATCTCTATTATTTTCAAGCCTAATTCAGATTTAACAAGTTCAAGGCCATAAGTTTCAGGTTTGTTTATAGAAATTCCACAAAAACTTAGAAAACTTTGAACAAAAAAATCATCAAAATTAAATTTCTGACAGATACCGTTTTCCCCTCTTATAAAATTAGAATGATCTTTATAAAAATCAATTATCTCGATTCCTAGTTTATCAGTTTTTAAATGTTCAAAACACATGATCTTAAATTCTTGAATTGTCATATCATGGTTTTTTTCTAGATGATTATACAAAATATTTCGTTTGATTTTCAAGGAACATAAGGGACACAAACAATTTTCTTGTTTTCTAAATGGAAAAACTTGATTAATTAATAGAACATTCATTTTTATCTCTTAGGTACTTGATTTTATAATTGAAAGCACCTATAAAATGCAAAAAGAGATAGAGGTTTTTCTATCTCTTAGAATAATCATACTAGATTATATAACTCAATCTGTATAAAAATTGTAGAAAAGATTTGACGTAGAATTAGCTTTGTGGGACTATAGTAAATTTTGAAAACTTCGACCGGGACGGGTGTTGCTTTGTTATTCGTCTTTTTTGCATAAGCCATACAAGAGCATTTCTAACAGACCGTCGTTCTTGAATTTGTTTTTCAAGATTTATCCAACTACGTCGAATCAACGTTTTAAAAATTTGATCTGAAGTCATTGAACCTTCTGTCTTGAGAACATATAAAATTTTCTCAGACCAATTTCTGGGTTTGAATTCTTTGACAGATAGAAAATCTTCAAGAGATTTTTCAAGAGCGTCAACGCTCTCTGTAATATCAGGGATAATCTGAGTTATACGCAAAAACGCATCATTGAATGCTTGTATAGATATTACAAGTTGTTCGAGTTCTGTTACAGTTTCTCTTAAACTTTTTGTCATAACTCACTCCTATCTAAGATAGGAGGCAGGGGAAAAGAGTATCAATCTGTAAGAGGAGTCAAAGTTCTCCTCGAAAGGACTCTTAACATTCCCCTGCCCTCGCATACATATCGTTTTTGTTTTTTACAACAGCCATTAGATATTTTGACCAAAGGACATACCAATTAAATACCCACCCCCCAACCCTGTATTCCTGTCCATCCTACACTTCCTCTAATATATTCATTACCTGTATTTATGTTTTCTTGTTTTTTCTTTTTTTCAGGAGGAATATCTAACGACTTACCTGTAGTAAGAAAAACAAATTTATTCTTTTTATTCGGTAAGGAATTTGATTTTTCTGTTGACATTAGCTTGACTTATCCTCAATTTTATTTTTTCAAGAATTTCGTTATAAACTTCTTCCATAAAATAAGCATATTCTTTTTCGTCTAAATTCTTGGAAGTCTTCAAAGGCTCTAAAACTTGTATCCTTGAATTAATATCGTTCATCTGAGAAACTAATAAACCAGATAATGTTTTTGCTTGCACTTGTACTGTTTTCATTTTTGCCTTCAACGTATTAGATAACGTCCTTGCTGTCATCATCATGGAGCCACCTGAGTTTCCAGTTTACTTTCTCATTTTCTAAATTCTTTTTGATTTGTTCGTAACATTGTTTCATCCACTCAAACTCTTTAACCAAACGTTTTTCGGGTGGTAGCATTTTTAAAACTCTTGTCCAAAAAGCAAATTCATTATCAATAACTACTTTAAAATCAGCTTTATTTTTTACATATTTCCATTTTTGCTCTTGCACAAATTTATCAAATGCTTCACATGTTTCGAAAAACTTCTTATACAATTCCTGCATGTTATTTTTTATTACAAGTGCTTGTCAATTGGAAAAATTAATTATCAATAAGGAAGGAAAATTTACGTTTATCACGTCTTGTCTGTCTAAATTTCAATTCCTCTTGGATTTTATCCACAGCTTTGTTGTTCAGAACCTTCAAATCGTTAATTTCATTCTTTTTCAATTCTGCTTGTGTATATAAACCACCTGCTCTACTTTTAATATTAAGCCATTGTTTGTTTAATGAAATCAATAGGTCTTGTAATCTCGAATCTTCATCAGATATCTTTATTTCAACTCTATTTTTCCAAATACCCGTGTCTAAGAAAATTTGCAAACGTTGAGTAGCTTTCGAAGCAGTTCTTTTTAAAGCTTGTTTTTGTTGTTGTGTTTCTTTTTCGGCACTAATTTTAGCATTTTCTGCGTCAAATTCAATAGAATCATATGGTTCATAAGTGTTAGCCCAGTCTTCCCAAGAACCCTGTGAAAGTAAAGAAAAAATTTGTTTTATTTGTTTCCAAAAATCTTTTGTCATTGTATACTTTACATTAAACTGAGACATTTCTTTATTCTTTCATCTAAATCTTTTTCTTTAATCTCTACTACATTTTGCTGTCCAAACATTTTAAAAATGCCCAATAAATCGGTATTAGATTTCTGTCTCCATTGTGCATCAAAATGTAAGTCTGGTCTAACACCGTCATCCTTAGGCTCAACACTTGGATCTAGATGAAATATTATATCATATCTACTATTAAGATTCAACAATCTCTTGAATAAATAATTATATGCTATCAAATCTTTAGGATTCTCGAATAGGACAAGATCCATTGCAAACAAAAAACCAAGATATATAGGACTATCAGTTATCATAAAATCCGCCTGTTGTACGACACTGTCTTCCCATTCTATCTGTTTGCTAGTCACAATGATTTGTTCCCAAATGGTATCTATGGACCTATGCTTTGAAATATAACTACGGGCATACTCGCTGATTAGCTCGACATGTTTATCAATACATGCACTTGCTAAAGCTCTTGCTAATGTAGTTTTACCCGAACCAGGTATGCCCGAGATGCCAATTCGCTTCATGGTAATTTAAAAACAAGGGTTTTACATTTAAATTCAGCTTGTACTTTTATATCTTTTGCAGGTTGTTTTAATCCAAAAAACTTGAAAAAACCACGCACGTTTAAATAAGCATTCTTTTGATTTAACCCTCTTATAGACAATGGTGATTTATCAAAAGTAAGTCCAAAAGTAACACCTGCTTCTTTTGTTTCGGAATCGAACCACACTTGTGCTACATGATCATTTCGTAATTGAAGTTTTAAGATAATTGAGCGGCTTAAAAAGAGTTTTTCTTGTGGAGTCAGTCTGACTGTATAAATAGCAATTTTTCTACGATAAGGTTGGTCAAACAATTTCCATGTCATTTAGGATACACCACGACAGATTCATTTAAGAAAGTAACTTCTATCCCAGCTTGCTTAAATACATCTTCTGAAGCTGCTCCTTGATGGTATTTTTGCTTGCAAACAACACGTGCAATACCAACCTGAACTATACTCATAGCGCATCTCATACAAGGCGTCATTGTACAATACAAAGTACCACCTTTGAGAGAAACACCAATATGTGCAGCTTGAAGTATTGCATTCATTTCAGCATGGATAGTCCTGTGACAATGTTCGGACTTTGTTCCATCCTGATGAACTACCGTTTCAAGTAAATGACCAACTTCAGAACAATCAGGAAACCCAGAAGGTGCCCCGACATAACCTGTCACCAAAATCCTGTTGTTTTTAGTAATGACACAACCAGATTTCCCTCGATCACACGTCGCTCGTAATCCAATCGTATCGACTGTCAACATGAAATATTCATCCCAATTTGGCCGACTCATATACTCCTCTGCTTTCTAGAAATTAGTTTTGGTTTGCTTTCTTTGACTATTTCGTTAACAGTCTCAGAATCTGCCACACGTTTTTTTCTAGAAATCATTTTAATGGGTTCACCAAGTTCTAATCTAATAGCATTCGTCTCTGTTAAAGTAGCAGGTGTATCGTTCTTGAACAATTCTGTAAGTATCTCTTGCCTTGCTCCTTTCATTTTTCTCGAAATCAGCTTAGGTTTTTTAGGTTCTGTTTGTTCTGTTATTTCGGGTTGTTTTTCTGTTTGCAGATTGAATTTGCTCAAAGCATCATATCCTTCAGTGTTCTTTATTTTTGTGATATCTGACAAATAAAAAACATGATCAGAATATTTCTTGTTCTTTGCTTCTTCGAAATAAAGCTTACCTGAAACAAGATCGCCCTCTTCAATTTTCAAATCTTCTGCATCATTCAAAATACAATCATCTATTCTTGTAGTGCCATCATAAATTGTTGCAAAATACATGATATACGGTTTTTGTGTTTTTTTGCCTATTCCAGCAAGTCTTCTAAACTTACTCACAAAAACAATCATTGGAATTGCATTATTTCTACTCAAAGTCTTACCCTGAGCAGCAGCTTTTTCGACACCCTTTAAAGAATATTCTCTGTTTGTTGCTTCTTTCAAATCTTTTGAAACAATAAGACCTGTATGTTCAAATTGTTTTTGCAAGAAATTTGTCGTATCAATTTCTTCACCAATTTCTTTTTTGAACAACTCGACTGTATCATCAAATTTAATTGCTTCCGAATAAATAAGAGCTTTAATCACTCTTTTATTTACCACTCTTCTTGTTACTCTACTCAAAAAATCTTTAAAAGAAGTATAAGGTTGATTTTCTTGGATATTTGTAGCAGCCTTAGACCCTACATCTTTTATATGCCCAAATGCATAACACAAAGAACCATCGGGTTTTATTCTAAACATATCAGCACCTGAATCGTTTATGTCAGGTTTATTTATCTTTACATTAAAACTCTTTTGAATTTCTGTTACATAATTCTGAAAAAGATTTACTTTTTTGCCGTCTTGCATTGCTTCAGTATTTTCTGTGTTAGAAAGAAGAGAAGCAAAATACTCATTAGGATAATATGTTCTCAAATACATCATTATATAAGCCATCATAGCATAAGCGCAAGAATGGCTTCTATTAAACGAATATTTTGAAAAATTCTTCATTGTATCCATTATTTCTTCAATTCTTTTATCGTCATAATTTGTATTCTTATGACAACCTGCTCTAAACTTGTCCATCATATGATTAAACTCAGTATAATCTGTTTTGCCTTTAAATAGTAACTTGAAGACATGTCGAGACTCATCAGCTTCAGACAAAGTAAAGCCACCAAGTTCTTGGAATACTCTCATTGAAGATTCCTGGTACAGCATCATTCCATAAGAGTCAGCAAGAACACGTTCAAACGGATCCTGTTTTGCTTTCTCGTAATCATAATTTTCTTTATTTTTGAGATACATTTCTAAACCGCCTGCTTGTATAACGGCAGGACGATACAAAGCGTTTATAGCAACAAGATCGACAAATTTTTCAGGTTTTGCTCTTTTGACGAACTTCGTAATGTTCTTTCCTTCAAACTGAAAAATGCTAAATGTTCTGGCTTGATTGAATTGTTCAAGTACTTTGGGATCATCATCATTATCTATAATATCTTGTAATTTAACTTTGCCTTGTAATAATTTCAATGTGTCACTGATAATAGTGCAAGCATTTAAACCAAGAATATCAAATTTCATTAGACCAGCATCAGTCATTAATCGAGTATCACCACCTTCTGGGTACCCTGTTGCTATATTGTCACTAATCCGCATAATAGGGATGAATCGTTCTAGATTATCAGGTGCAATAATAACACCACCTGCATGCATTGAATAATGACGGTTTTTCCCGACTAAAACTCTTGCAATATCAAATTGTTTTTTATGTTCTTCAATAAAGTTCTTTGCCCAGTCACCTTCCAATGCAATCATTTTTTGAATTGCATCATCGAACACATCATCGTCATTTTCAAGGCATTTAGAAAGTCTATCGACACTGTCTTTTTTTTCTGTCCCAAAATAAACTCTAAACGTATCCCTTATTGCATTCTTAATCCCGAATGTGCCAAATGAAATTACATGAGAAACAGAATTAATCCCATATTTACCCTTTAAATACTCTTCAATCTTGTATCTTGTTTTAGAATCAAAATCAAGATCAATATCAGGAGGATCTAATCTTTTTTCATTTAGAAAGCGTTCGAAATAGAGCCCATATTTTATAGGATCAATTTTTGTAATGCCAAGTAAATGAACCACTAAGCTACCGGCCCCGCTTCCACGGCCGCAGCCTACAAGTACGTCATGTGTCTCGGCATAATTGACAATGTCAGCAACAATCAAGAAGTAATCTTCCATTCTTTTGAATTTGATTGTTTCAAGTTCTGATTTTACTCTAGCCACATAATCAGGTCTATTGTCCCAACCTTTTTCTTTCAATGCTTCAAATGCTTTTCTCTCAAGAATTTCATATGAATTGTCAGCAAACTTAGGCATAATAACTTCTGGCGCCCGAGTAAGCTTTACTTTTTCGATTTTGCTGTCTATTTCTAGTGTGCGATCTAAACATTGATTAATAAATTCTAGATCATATCCAAGAAATTGAGCTTCAGCAATGATATCCTCTCGTTTTTTGAGCCATAGATTTCTTGACTTATAAACTCTTTTTTGCCAACTATCGTCTTGAAATGAACCTTTAGAGTTTATAAGTTTCATTACATCATGTACTTCAGCATGTTCTGGTTTCAGATAATGTGTATCTGTTGTCCATATTAATTTTACGCCAAGACGTTTGTGATTATTTATAGCCCATTGATTAAATGCTGTCTGATCAGCCATTTGAATTTCCATAATTTCAATATAGAAATCCTCTCCAAAAGCTGACTTCATATAATTGATAAATTCAATAGCTTCTGCTTCTTTGTTTTCTAAAACAAGTTTGGGTATTCTTCCACCCATACAAGCTGATGAAACAATTAAATTTTTATTGTATTGAACAAGATCTTCATAAAGGATAATTGGTT
>JAQUND010000021.1 GCA_028717785.1 Candidatus Nanoarchaeia archaeon
TGTGTTACATATAACAACATCAGCACCTTTTATTCCTTTTCTGTGTAACCAACTAGCAGCGTTACTTCCGCCACCACCAACACCAAATACTTTAATATTTGCTGTTCCTATTCTTAAATCTGCGTCACTTATTTGATTTTCTTTTGCCTTTGCTAAGGCTGTTTGCATAATAAATTCCATTTTATTTTTTCTCCCCCTTTGTTTTTATCCTTGGAATATATATTTTGTAGTACAGTAAACTTTATATATAAGTTTAGTCTACTATCTTATTAGAAAAACTCAATATTAACTCAAACGATTTCTTAACTTTTTTAACTCAATATATTAAATAAAGAACAAATATATAAATATTATTCAGATGTAAACTATATATTGTAGTATATAGATAGTTTTCTCGTTGGTAAATTAATAAATAAAAAAATAAAATAAATTTTTAATTTAGAAAATGTTTATATATTGGATACGTTTTTCTATAATATGAAAAGTTGTGATACTAGTGATTCAGTTCAAATTAAAACTGATAAGGAAACTATTTCTGGGGTACTAATGCCTTCTCAATCAGATAATATTGTAATAAAATTAGATAATGGATATAATATTGGTATTGATAAGAAAAAAGTAAAAGAAATAAAATTAATTAAAAAACTTGAAAAGAAAGAAAAAGTTTTAGGTAAATTAGAATCAAACAAACAACTAAAGAATGTTTTAATTTTACATACAGGTGGAACAGTTGCTTCTAAAGTAGATTATAAAACTGGTGGTGTAAGTTCTAAATTTGAACCTGAAGAAATAATTGCTATGTTTCCAGAATTAAAAAATATAGTAAATATAAAATCAAAATTATTATTTAATATTTTTTCTGAAGATATGAACTTTTCTCATTATAAAAAAATAGCTCATGAAATATTTGAAAATGTAACTAAATTTGATGGAATAATACTTGCTCATGGAACAGATACTTTACATTATACTGCAAGTGCTTTAGCTTTTATGTTAGAAAATTTACATATTCCTGTTATTTTAGTTGGAGCTCAAAGAAGTTCTGATCGTGGATCTAGTGATGCATTTTTGAATTTATTATGTGCTTCTCATTTTATTGCTAATACTGATTTTGCTGGAGTTGCAATATGTATGCATAAATCAAGTTCAGATGATTCTTGTGTTATCTTAAATCCTTGTAAAACTAGAAAATTACATACTTCAAGAAGAGATGCTTTTAAGCCAGTTAATTCTGAATTAATTGCTAAAATTACTAGAAATGGAGAAATATCTGAATTAGAAAAATTACATGAGAAAAAAGATAAATTAATTTTAAAAGATAAGTTAGAAGAAAAAGTAGGAATAATAAAATACTATCCAAATATATCTTCAAAACAATTTGATTCTTTTAAAGGTTATAAAGGATTAATAATTGAAGGAACTGGATTAGGACATACAACTAATGATAAGAAAATTATAGATTCTATTAAAAATTTAATTAAAACTGGAACTATTGTAGTTATGACATCTCAATGTATTTTTGGTGGTGTTAATATGAATGTTTATTCAACCGGTCGTGAACTACAAAAAATAGGCGTTATTCAAGGATTAGATATGTTATCAGAAACAGCTTATATTAAATTATCTTGGTTATTAGGGAATTATAAAAAAAATGAAATTAAAGATTTATTATTAAAAAATTTACGTGGAGAAATTAATGAAAGAATTCTTTACAATGAAAAATTTTTAGATTTTAAATAAAATATAAGTATAATAATACTATTAGTATTAAACCATTTACAATTTCTATAATGTTTTTGGACAAGAATTTTTTATATTTGTAATAATAAATTCCTATTATAGGGGATTGTATTACAGAAACAACAGCAAATGCAATCCAGTATATTAAAACTAAACTGAAAAAGAAAACTAACATACCAAAATTAAATATATAAAACATATAATCATATAATTTTCTATACTCTTTTAAGAATTTTAAAACCAAATAAGCAATTCCATTATATAATAATATTATTAAAAATAAAGTAAAAATGGAACTAGAATCAAAATAAATTAATAATATATCTAATCCTGTAATAGTTAACATCACATTTTTATTATACAAAAAAGTATTTTCTAATTTTTCTGTTGTAGTTATTATAAAATCTGATAAATACGGGATAAATTTTATACTTAATATTAATAAATAAACTATAATTAAAGCAATAATTTCTAATTCTCCGGGGGTTGTTATAATTGTTATAATGTCTAAAAAGAATATTACCCATAATCCTCTTTCTAAAATATTAGATTCAGACCAAACATTTTTAGTTAGTTCTGATAAAACATTCTTCTTATTACTCATCTTTGAATATAAAAACCAAATATTGACAATTAGTAAAGAAATAATCATTGCAGAAATCCAATTTGTTTGTATTGTTTCAATGAAAGATGTAGCAAATCCTTTAATTATTAAAAAAAATATATATAAATAATGTCCATAAATAAATATAGGATTATAAGTATAATCAATTATTTTAGATATTTCAGAATTTATACTTAAATTTGGAAAGTGTTGAGGATTTAAGTTAAAATTTAAAATATTTAATAAATTTAAAGTTGCTAATACTAAAAAGATATACTGTAAATTCTTAGCAAGTGTTTTAATTAAGAATTCTAATGTAACTGACTCTGAACCATACCTCATTTTTGTTAATTTATATTATTAGTATATAAAATTTCTCTTTTAATGATTAAGCTAAAATTTCTTCTAATTTTTTTGCAATCGTTTCTGGAACATTATATTTATTTTCTTTATGGGAAATAGTTAAATTATCTTTATCAAATTTTGCGTTTTCAATTCCGCCCGTACTATCAAAAATTGCTTGTACTAACCAATTATCATAATTTAATATATTTTTATCATCTGGAGAAGTAAGTTTTAATTTTTCAAAATCTGATAAAAATCTTTCAATACCCACATAATGAATAAATTCTGCTCCAGTTATATAAGCTTCATCAGTTCCTAATTCTTTATTCATTAAAGTAAAATTTGTACGTAATTCATCTAAATGTTTGTAAAAATTATCTGGATCAGCACTACAAAGACCCAAAAAAGTTATTGGAGAAAAACCATACCTAAAATGAGAATTATTTTTTAATCTTTTTATTAAATCGAGGATTTGTGTATAATCTTTTCCTTTATTTATTCCCATTTCACAAGTAACACTTAAAATTCTAGCAAAACTATCTACATCTTTTAATTGATCATTTTCGATTTGTTTTATTAATTCAGGTAATGCTTCTGGAATTTTTATTACTCTAATTAAATCTGTAAGTTCTATTAATATCCCATTTGGATTTTCTAATTCATTTAAAGTTGAACATATTTTAATTATTCCTTTGTTAAAATTATTTTTAGAATTATCTGTAAGATTATCATAAATTTGTTTTAATTTTCCAGAACAATCAGGATAATTTGACCTATCTACTGGAGATGTAATTAAAGTATGAAATGGTTCAAAAGTAGATCTTCTTTTTTCAAAATCAGGATTATTCACATTTATACATCCATATGATATCCAGTTAGCAAAATCATCTTTAGTAAAAGATTCTAAATATTGAAGTTTTTTTGGATTAATTTCCATATACTTTTAATAAAATAAAGGTTTTTTAAAGTTTTCTCTTGAAAGTAGAAACAATAAAATTTCTTATTTTTTAAGTATAATTTATAGTTATATCAACTTAATAGTTAGGTTTAAATACTTATAATTTCTGTTTTGAATCGGTATACATATAGAAAATGTGTATAACTTAATATAAGGTGAATTTAAAAATGGAACACGAAAGAAGACCTGCAAGATCAGGTGGAAGTAATTTTGGTGGAGGCGGCTTCAGAAGAAGTTTTGGCCCTAGAGAGATGCATAAAGCAGTATGTGCTGACTGTGGAAAAGAATGTGAAGTTCCTTTCAAGCCAAGTAATGATGCTGAAGGTAATCCAAGACCAGTTTATTGTAGAGATTGTTACCAAAAACATAAAAAGTTCTAGGTAAAAAGCTTTAGAAAAAACTAAATTCTTAAAATTTTTTATTTTTATTTTTAATTCTTTAATAGAAAGATTTATATTAAACTATAACTTTAATAAATTATGGAAACAAAAGACATGGTGATAGTAGGACTAGTAGTCTTGCTTGTCTTAACAGTGGCTTTCTCAACAAGTATTACAACAACAGGAAATGCATTTAAGAGAACTTGTAGTGATAGTGATAATGGAAACAATCCATTCGTAAAAGGAACCATTGCAGGAACAGATGCAGCAGGTAATCCATATACCATGACAGATTATTGTTCAGATAAAACAATTGGTATTTCTAACAGAATTTATTATGTTAAAGAATACTATTGTGATATGGAAACTTATTCTGGATGGAATGTTGATTTTACTGTTTGTGAAAATGGCTGTTCAGACGGAGCATGTATACAATAAACTTTTTTTCTTATTTTTTCTTTTTTAATTAATAGAAAGATTTATATTAAACTATAACTTTAATAAATTATGGAAACAAAAGACATGGTGATAGTAGGACTAGTAGTCTTGCTTGTTATCGTAGTCGCTTTCTCAGGAAGTATTAGTTCTACAGGAAATGCACTTAAAAGATCATGTAGTGATAGTGATCAAGGAAGTATTTTCGTTAAAGGAACAATTTCTGGAACAGATAGGGCAGGAAATTCTTTTGAGATGACAGATTATTGTTCATCTAAAGTAAATGAAATTAAAGAATATTCTTGTGATTCTGAATCTT
The DNA here is from genome assembly GCA_028717785.1 of Candidatus Nanoarchaeia archaeon. The sequence continues at coordinate 4,782 of JAQUND010000021.1, forward strand.
TAGAAGGTTGGAGATCAGATGTTAACTACTGTGAAAACGGTTGCGTAGACGGAGCATGTATTGCTTAAATTTTTTCTTTTTTTCTTTTTTTAATAAAATTTAAATAGAATGTAATATCTTATTTAGTATGGATTATAATAAATTAGGTTTTAAAGCAGGTTTAGAAATACATCAACAATTAGAAGGAAAAAAATTATTTTGTTCTTGTCCTACAATTATTACAGATAAAGAACCAGATTATATTATCAAAAGAAGATTAAGAGCTAGTGCAGGAGAATCAGGAGAAATTGATATTGCTGCAAAACATGAACAAAAAATTGGGAAAGAGTTTATTTATCATGTTTTTAATGAATGTAATTGTTTAGTTGATATTGATGAAGAACCGCCACATGAAGTTAATAGAGATGCAATAAATATAGCATTACAAGTTTCTTTATTATTAAATGCAAAAGTAGTAGATGAATTACATTTTATGAGAAAAACCGTTATAGACGGATCTAATACTTCTGCTTTTCAAAGAACAGGATTAATAGCAAGAGATGGTTTTATTGAAACTAGTAAAGGGAATGTAAAAATATTAACTGTATGTTTAGAAGAAGAAGCAGCTAAAATTGTTAGTAAAAATGATTCTCAAGTTATTTATAATTTATCAAGATTAGGAATTCCATTAATAGAAGTTGCAACAGCTCCAGATATTAAAGATCCAGAACATGCAAAAGAAGTTGCAGAAAAGATTGGAATGATTTTGAGATCAATTAATGGAATTAAAAGAGGAATTGGAACAATAAGACAAGACATTAATGTTTCTATAACAAATGGAGCTAGAATTGAATTAAAAGGATTTCAAGAATTAAGATATATTCCTTCTGTTATTCAAAATGAAATTGAAAGACAATTAAAACTAATTGAGAAAAAAGAAAAAGTAAAATCTGAAGTAAGAAATGCTAAATCTGATGGAACTTCTGAATTTTTAAGACCTATGCCTGGAGCAGAAAGAATGTACCCTGAAACAGATATATCAACAATACAAATTACAAAAGAATTATTGTCTAAAATTAAATTACCTGAATTACTAACTGAAAAAATAATGAATTTAGAAAAGAAATATAATATTAATTCTGATTTAGCTAAAGAAATTTTAAAAAGAAATATTAATGTTGATAAATTTTTAATTGGCAACTTAGAACCAAACTTTGTTGTTAAGGTATTAATAGAAATTCCTAAAGAAATAAAGACCAGATTCGAATTAGACATTACAAAATTAAAAGATTCTGATTATTTACAAGTTTTAACTGAAATTAATAAAGGAATTCCAAAAACAGCTGCAATTGAAATGTTAATTGATATTATAAAAAATGGAAAATTAGATTCAAGTAAATATAAATTAACTTCTGATAAAGATTTAGAACAAGATATTAAAACTATTATTGAAAATAATAAAGGAGCTTCATTAAATGCTTTAATTGGGGAAATAATGAAAAAATATCGTGGTAAAGTTGATGGGAAGAAGGTAGTTGAATTAATAAAGAAGTTAAGTTGATTATATTTCTATTTAAAAGTAGTTACAAATCGAAATATTTATAAAGGAATATAATATCATAAAATTATGAAATGTGGAAGAATCAAAGCACATAGGCCTAAATTTGAACTAATAGATTTACTAAGAATTCCTCATAAAGGTAAATATTTAACAGTTAGTTATCATGCTTTTGGTCCAAATAATTTTAAAGATAATGTTGCAAGAATGAAACAATCATATTTTCATCCTAAACCAGGAAAAGTAATTTCATTTAGGGAACCAACAACTTCTGAATCTATTTCAGTTATTGCTTATGATTTTGAACATTTAGCAAAACCAAAACTTCAAAGATCGTTTCAAATAGGTTATATTGTTAAAATTTCAGAAGGAGTTTTTGCAAATCCTCCAAAAGATAAACAAGGAAATCCCATAATTGATGAAAATATACTTAAATCTTATTTAAATAATATTAAAAAAGTAAATGGAATCTATCTTTGCGAAAATGATTTTGGTTTTGCACCATATGATTCTTTTAAACAAGGACTTCAAGATGGTAATGCTTTTGCAAAGGGTGGATTAGCAAGATTATTAGAACATACTTCTGAAAAAACAGCTAAAAATTTTAATGAAATTGCTTCTTCTAAATTTTATAAAGACGGAGTTAATGTTTCTGAATTTGAATTTAAAGATCCTATTTTAAATGTTGTGAGTTTGTATTCTGATTGGTTTTCTAGTAATAATATTCTTTTCGTTGGTAAATACTTTTTAGGTATTGGTGGCTCTGTTTTTGGGGTATTAAATAAAGGTGTCAAAAACACAAAAAAATAAATAAATATTTATTAACTTCTAATTTTATATAATAATTTAATAAAAAAATTATCATAATCTATTTAAATGCTTAATTTTATAATTTTATATGGAAAAAAAGGTTTTGAAAAACGGTTTAACTGTTATTCATCATAAAACAAATACTGATACAGTTGTTATTCAAGTTTTAGTTAAAACCGGACCTGTATTTGAAAATGAAAAAATTGGTGGAATTGCTCATTTTATTGAACATTTATTATTTGAAACTAAAAATAGAAAAGCTAAGGAATTAAGTGCAGAAATTGAATCTCTTGGTGGAGTTATTAATGCTTTTACTGCAGAAGAAATTACTTGTTTTTATGTTCATGTTCCTAAAAAATATTTTGAAACTGGTTTAGAAATTTTATCTGATGTTATTCAAAATCCGTATTTTGAAAAAGAATTTGTAGAAAATGAAAGAAATGTTATTTTAGAAGAAATAAAATTATGGCATGATGATCCAAAGTTACATAGATGGGAATTATTTAAAAAAGAATTATTTAAAGGACATCCAGTTGGAAATTCTGGTTTTGGTTCTATTAAATCTATGAAATCAATTAGTATTAAAGAATTAAAAGAATTTTATGAAGACTATTATACCCCTGATAATGCAATTGTTACTATTGTTGGAGATGTTAGTAATGTTTTTAGTAATGTAGAAAAAAAATTTACTTTTAATACTAAAATTAAAAAAAGTATTGAATTAGATATAGCAAGAGGAAATAAAAAAACTGAATTTGTTGAAAAAAGAAAAGTAGATCATACTTATTTTGTTTTAGGATACAAAACACCAACAAGAATAGAAAAAGATTCTTATGCCTTAGATATAGTAGATAATATTCTTGGTTATGGTATATCTTCAAGATTAGCTGATGAAATAAGAACAAAAAGAGGATTAGCTTATCAAGTTGCAACAGATTCAGTTAGTTCTAAACATTTTGGTTATTTTGCTATATTTTTGGGAACTGATAAGAAAAATATTCCAGAAGTTAAAAAAATAATATTTAATGAATTTAATAAATTATTAAGTATAACTGAAAGGGATTTAGAAAAAGCTAAAATGTCTATTGAAGGTAGTTTTTTAATAAGAAACGTTGATCCTGTTCAATATGCAACTACACTAAATGTATGGGAATTTATTAAAGATTCTAAATTAATGGATAATTATTTGAAAGAAATTAATAAGGTTACAATTGAAGATGTTAAAAACGTAGTTAAAAAGTATTTGAATAATGATTATACTATGATTTTAATAGAACAATAATTTTATATATCACTTTACTATTTTTTATATATGGTTGATCCAAGGGTAACAAAAGAAGCTGAGATTTTAGTTAATCATTCTATTAAAGTAAAAAAAGGAGAATATATTATTATTTCTGGTGGAGTTGAAGCAAAAGAATTAATGCTAGAACTTTATAAATTAATAATTCAAAAAGGGGCTTATCCTTCTTTAAAAGTTGGTTTACCTGAAACAGGTTATCTTTACTATAAATATGCATCAGAAGAACAATTAAAGAAATTCCCAGAAGTTAATTTTAGTGAAATAAAAAAAGCTCAAGGATATATTGGAATTCATTCAGATACTAATACAAGAGAATTAGCTAATGTAGATCCTAAAAAATTATCTTTACGAGGAAAAATAACTCATCCAATTTCAGATTATATTTGTAACGAGCATGATAAAATAAGACGTTGCAGTACAATATTTTCAACTTATGCTCAAGCACAAGAAGCAGAAATGTCTCTAACAGAATATCAAGATTTTGTTTTTAATGCCACTAATCAAGATTGGGAAAAATTGAAAAAAAGATTTAATTATTTAAGAGATTATTTGAATAAATGTAAAGTTATTAGAATTATTGGAGAAGATACAGATATTACAATGAATGTTTATAAAAAATCTTTTATTGCTGATTCTGGAGAAGAAAATCTTCCAGGTGGAGAGATATTCTGTGCTCCTGAACCAAAATCAGTTAATGGACATATTAGATTTACTTATCCTGCAATTGAAAATGGTGTAGAAGTTCAAAATATTTATTGTGAATTTAAAGATGGAAAGTGTATAAAATCAACTGCAGATAAAAATGAAAATTTCCTTAATACAATGTTAGATACTGATGAAGGTTCAAGATATCTTGGAGAATTAGGAATTGGAATGAATCCTGCTATTAACAAATTTACAAAAGCATTATTATTTGATGAAAAAATTAATGGTACAATACATTTAGCATTTGGAATGGCTTACAAAGAATGTGGTGAACCAAATAAATCAAATATTCATTGGGATATTGTTAAAGATTTAAGAAAAAATGGACAAATAATTGCTGATGGAAAAGTTATTCAAAAGAATGGTAAATGGTTAATATGACAATTTTATCTATATTAGCAACAATTTCTGGAGGAGCAATGGCTTTAGCTGCTTTACCTCAAATTTATAAAATTTATAAAAGAAAAAGTGCAAAAGATATTTCTGCAATTTCTTATTCTTGCTTTACTATAGGGGGAATAATTTGGTTGTTGTATGGCATTGAATTAGGTAGTTCTGCTGTTATTATTTCTAATACCTTAAGTGCAGTTACTTCTATTTCAGTTCTTCTTGGTTGGTTTTTATATGGGCGATAAATGGTTAATTTAAATTTGTACGTCTACAGAAAGATTTATATACTATTGTGCCCGTACATTATATATGGTATACACTGAAATAAAGAAACGAAATGAAAATATATATTTTTATAGCGTATTATCTATAAGAAAAAATAATAAAATTTCTAAAAAAAGAATATATTTAGGTAAAAACTTAAATAAGCAAGAGTTATTATTAAAAGAACAAGAAGCAAATAAATCTTTTAATTTAATAAGAAGAAATGAAGCTTTAGAAAAGTTAAAACCAAAAATAATAAATATTTTAAAAAAATATAAAATAAAAAAAGCAGGTATTTTTGGAAGTTATTCTACAGGGGAACAGAAAAGAAATAGTGATATTGATATTTTAGTAGAACCTACAAAACATATGGGTTTTGAATTTTTTGGACTTCAGATAGAACTTCAAGAAAAATTAAAAAAGAAAGTTGACTTAGTAAGTTATAATGGAATAAGTCCTTATCTAAGAGATAGAATTTTGAGTCAAGAGGTTAGAATAATATGACTGAAAAAGATTTATTAATATTTATAGAACATATATTAAATAGTATAAATGATATAAACACATTTACTTCAAAAATTTCTAAAAAAGAATTTAGTGAAAATAAAGAAAAGTTAAATGCAGTTATCAGAAGTTTGGAGATTATAGGAGAAGCGGTTAAAAATATTCCAATTCCTTTTAGAGAAAAATATTCAGAAATTCCTTGGAAAAATATTGCCGGTTTAAGGGATGTTATAATTCACCAATATTTTGATATAGATTTAGATGTTATTTGGGTTACTATAAAAGAAGAGATACCTAAATTAGAAAAACAAATTAAAAAGATTAAAGAAGACTTTATTAAGGAAAAAAGGTAATTTTCTTTCAAAAGATTTATAAATATATTAACGAGATAAAGAGTATGTTTCCAACCTATTATAGAACAAATACATGTGGAGAATTAACAGAAAAAGATCTAAAGAAAAAGGTTACTTTATGTGGTTGGGTTGCTGCGAGGAGGGACCATGGTGGTATTATTTTTATTGATTTAAGAGATCGTTATGGTATTACTCAAATAGTATTTGAACCTGAAAATAAGAAAATATTTACAGAAGCAGATAAATTAAGACGTGAATTCTGTATTAGTATTTCTGGAACTATAAGAAAAAGACCAAAAGGTATGGAAAATAAACATATTAAAACAGGAGAAATAGAAATTTTAGTTGATAAATTTGATTTAGTAAATCCTTCTGAAGTTCCTCCATTTGAATTAGATTCAAGAAAGGAAATAAATGAAGATATAAGATTACAATATCGTTATTTAGATTTAAGAAGACCTGAAATTCAAAAAAATATTATAAATAGGTATAGAATAACAAAAATAGTTCGTGATTATATGGACAAACAAGGATTTGTTGAAGTAGAAACTCCAATGTTAGCAAAATCTACTCCTGAAGGTTCAAGAGATTATTTAGTTCCAAGTAGAATTCATGCAGGTAAATTCTATGCTCTACCTCAAAGTCCACAAATTTTTAAACAATTACTAATGGTTTCTGGATTTGATAGATATTTCCAAATTGTAAAATGTTTTAGAGATGAAGATCTAAGAGCAGATAGACAACCAGAATTTACCCAAATAGATATTGAAATGTCTTTCATAAATGAAAAAGATATTCAAGATTTAAGTGAAGGTATGATTAAAGATATTTTTAAAGAAATTTTAGATTGTAATATAAAACTTCCATTAAGAAGAATGACTTTTGATGAAGCAATGGAAAATTATGGAACAGATAAACCAGATTTAAGATATGAACTAAAATTAATTGATGTTGATGATATTGCAAAGAAATCAGATTTTAATGTTTTCAAAAATACAGAAATTGTAAAATGTTTATTTGTTGATAGAGATATTCCTAGAAATGATCTTGATACTCTAGTTAGTTTTGCAATACGTGAAGGTGCACAAGGATTAGCTTGGATTAAAGTTATAGATGGTAAATTTGAAGGTAATTTAGCAAAATTCTTTAATGAAAAATTACAAAAAGAATTAATTAAAAAAACAAATGCAACTAAAAATGGAGCATTATTATTTATTGCAGATAGAAAAAAAATAGCTAATCAAGTTCTTGGAAGATTAAGACAACATATAGCTAAAAAATATAATTACATTAAACCTGAATGGAATTTGTTATGGGTTACTGAATTTCCATTATTAGAATATAGTGATGATGATCAAAGATGGGTTTCTGTACATCATCCATTTACAGCACCATTCAAAGAAGATTTAAAATATTTAGATAAAGAACCAGGAAAAGTAAGAAGTCATGGTTATGATTTAGTTTTAAACGGAGTTGAACTTGGTGGAGGTTCAATTAGAATTCATGATGAAGAAACTCAAAGTACTATGTTTAAAGCTTTAGGAATTTCAAAAGAAGAAGCAAGAGTTAAATTTGGATTTTTATTAGATGCATTGAAGTTTGGTGCTCCAATTCATGGAGGAATTGCCTTCGGTCTTGATAGATTAGTTGCTTTATTATCTGGAAATGAATCAATTAGAGAGGTTATAGCTTTCCCAAAAAACAAAGCAGCAGAAGATGTTATGTCACAAGCACCATCAGAAGTTGATACTAAACAATTAAAAGAATTAAATCTTAAATTAGATATTGTTAAAAAAGAGAGTAAAGAGAATGGAAAATAAAATAGTTGTTGTAGATTTTTCTGGAACTTTAATAAAACCTTTTGTAGTTGAAGAAGCTAATTTATTGAGATATAAATTTTTAGGTCTTAAGGCTCCATCTGAAAAAGAACATAAAAAATTACACGGTACAAAAGGGTATTATGATATTTTAAAAAAACAAATAATAAAATAGAAAGATTTAAATACAACTGTTCTTTATAAATAACAACTGTTTATTAAAAAGAACAATGATAGAAACAAAAGAAAATAAAATATTAGAACTATTTTTTATAGATCCATTAACAAAACTTCATTTAAGGGAAATTAGTAGAAGAGCTAAAATATCTCCATCTTGGACTAAGAAAATACTTGAAAAATTAGAGAAACAAAATTTAATCTTAAAAGAGAAGACAAGATTAACTACAAATTTTACAGCAAATAGAGAGAATATTAATTTTATCAATCTTAAAAAAATATTTAATTTACATAAATTATATAAAAGTAATTTATTGAACTATCTTGAAGAAATTTATGAATATCCTAATACAATTTTATTGTTTGGAAGTTATCTTAGGGGAGAAGATATAATTAAATCGGATATAGATATTTTAATAGTTACAGATAAAAATAAGAAATTAAATTTAGAAAAATACGAAAAATTATTAAAGAGAAAAATTAATATTCATGAAACAGATCTTAAGAATTCAGATAAAGAATTTTTAAATAATATAATAAATGGGTTAGTATTATATGGAAAATTGAGGTTGTTTAAATGATAAAAACTTTTGCTGAATATTTAAAAGAACAGAAAGTAATAAAGCAAACACCAAATATAGATTTAGCAAATTCATTAATCATTAGAGCAAAGAGAAGATTTGAAGAAGAAGTTAAAAATAAAAATATAACTGAAGAAAACAAGGAATTTGTATTTGAAGATTTATATGAATCCTTAAGAGAGTCAGCACAAGCAATTTTGGCATTAAATGGTTATAAACCCTATTCTCATGAAGTTATTATAGCTTTTTTAAAAGAGAATTATGACATATCTTCAGATAAATTAGACTTATTTGATGATTGTAGAATAATAAGAAATAAGCTAACTTATGAAGCTAAAAATGTTTCTATGGAAAAAGTGAAAGATTTACTAAAATTATTTAAAGACTTAATTCCTTATTTTGAAAGCATATTGAAAGATGAAACTAGATAAAGAATTAATAAAAAAAGTAGCAAAAAACGCTCGTTTAAATTTAACTGAAAATGAAATAGAGAAATTTACAAAAGAGTGTTCAGATATTCTAAATACATTTTCAAAAATAGAGGAAGTTGATACTAAAAATATAGAACCGGCGTTTCATCCAATTCCAATAAAAAATCATTTAAGAGAAGATTTAATTGAAGATTCATTATCACAAGATGATGCATTGAAAAATGCAAAACATCAAATAAATGGTTACTTTAAAGGACCAAAGGCGATATGAGGCGAACAAAATGGAATTTAATAAACCAACAGAACAAGATAAAAAAGATATAAAAACTTTAAATGGATTAATAGGAAAATATGAAAAAAATGGTAGTAAGGATTTAAAAACAGAAATATTAAGACTTGCTGTAAAATTATCTGGTATAGATATTAGACCAGAAATAGCAAGATTTAATGAAGCAGATGAAAAAGTAAAGAAAATATTAAAAAAATGAAAGAAGTTAAACATTTAATAGATGAAAAAGGAATGAAGAATCTATTAGCTGTAAAAATAGCTCACTATCAGAAAAATCCAGATCCAAAATTGAAAGTGGTTATAGAAAATTTTATGAAGATGTGCGCTAGACATAATGTTAACATAAGTCAAGAAGAAAGAATGTTTAGGGAGATAATGTAAAATGGAAAGAAATTTGAAATTAGTAGAAGACGCAAAAACAGAATTATTACAAAAATTAGAAGAACTAGAACATAAAATGGAAATTCCATTACCAGGTCAAGAGGTTTTAAATAATATTAATTTATTATCAAAAGAAATAAAACATTTGATAAGTTTTCTTAAAACTTCAGAAGCAAATATCAGTATCCAAGAAAGAAGATATAATAGAATTATTTCCAATATGAATAAGAATTGGCCTTATACATGAAAGAATTATTAAAAAAATTAAAAGATATTAATAAAGAGTATAATTATTTTAATGTAATTTGTGAAGATTTAGAAAAACAAGAAAAAAATTCTAAAGGTAAATTAAAAAATTTACCAATTTCTGTTAAAGATTGTATTTGTGTTAAAAATGTTGAATCAAAAGCAGGTTCAAAAATTCTTGAAGGATATAAACCATTATTTAATGCAACTGCAATTCAAAGATTAATTAATGAAGGTGCGATTGTTTTAGGTAAAACTAGCCAAGATGAATTTGGTTTTGGTTCATTTTCTGTAAATACTTATAATATTTCAAAAAATCCAATTGATAAATTAAGATCTTGTGGTGGTTCTTCTGGTGGATCAGCAGGTATAACAAAAAAACTATCAGAATTAAAAATAAATCATGTTTCTATTGCAGAATCTACTGGAGGTTCTATTGCTTGTCCAGCAGCATTTTGTGGAGTATATGGATTTACTCCTAGTTATGGAATTGTTTCAAGATACGGATTAATTGATTATGCAAATTCTTTAGATAAAATTGGAGTAATGGCTGATAATTTAACAGATATTAAAAAAGTATTTGATATTATGAAAGGATATGATGAAAAAGATTCTACTTCTTTAAAAGAAGAATTAAATAAAGATGATAAAATAAAAAAAGTTGCTATAATAAAAGAATCTTTAAATGTTGATAAAGAAATAAAAGAATTAATACTTAAAACAGTTAAAGAAAAATTTGGGGATTATGATTTAATTTCATTACCTTTAACAGAAAAATATGCAATTCCTGTTTATTATATTATTGCAATGGCTGAATCTAGTACAAATTTAGCAAAATATTGTGGAATGCGTTATGGTGCAGCTTCTGAATTAAAAGGAAGTTTTGATGAATATTTTAGTCAAGTAAGAACAGAATATTTTGGACAAGAAACTAAGAGAAGAATTATTCTTGGAACATTTACTAGGATGGCTGGTTATAGGGATGCATTTTATTTGAAAGCAGCTAAAGTAAGAAATTTAATAATTCAAGAATATAAAAATGTCTTTAAGAAATATGATTTAATTATAAGTCCAACAATGCCAGTTATTGCTCCTAAGTTTTCTGAAATAGAAAAATTAACTCCTTTAGAGAATTATATGATGGATATTTTAACAGTTGGTCCTAATTTAGCAGGTCTACCTCATATTTCTTGTAATTGTGGTTTTGTAAAGAAAATGCCAGTTGGTATTATGTATATTGCAGATCATTTAAATGATTACAAATTACTAAATGAAAAATTGAAATAATTAAATTTAAATATTTAAAAAGATTAAATAAATTAATGGAAAATACATTATTAAAACTAATGTGTGATTATTTTAGCTGGTATATTAAATTCTTTGGAGCTCTAGGAATACCTACTTTGGCTTTAGGTGTTTTAGTTGTTTTGTTTTTTAAAATAAAAGACTATTGTATATAAAAATAGTAATAGTTATAAATGAATATTTCCTTAATTTATTAGATGTTAGTTAATCAAGATTATGGTTATTATGCATCTTTAAAAGCAGGTGATGTTTTAAAGAAATTGGACTCTTCTCCTAAAGGATTATCTCATGAAGAAGTTAAGGAACGTATAAAAGAATATGGAATTAATTCTATTTCTAGTAAAAAGAAAAAACATATAGTTCTTGAATATTTATCTCATTTTAGCAATCCTTTAATGATTACTTTAATTGTTGTTTCTTTAATTTCTGTTATTTTAAAAGAACCAGTTAATGCTTCTATTATAGCTTTAATGGTTTTTTTAAGTGTAACTCTTGAATTTGTTCTTGAACATAAAGCACAAAAAGCTGTTGAAAAATTAAGGGAAATTGTAAAAATAACGGCTACAGTTATAAGAAATGGAAAACAAATAGAAGTAAAGAAAGAAGATTTGTGTATTGGGGATATTATATTATTAAGTGCAGGAGATTTGGTTCCTGCAGATGCAAGATTAATAAGTGCAAAGGATTTATTCATTAAACAATCTGCTTTAACAGGAGAATCATTTCCAGCAGAAAAAAATGCAGATATAACTGTTTCTAAAGATTCAAGTTTAATAGAAATGAAAAATATTGTTTTTCTTGGAACAAGTGTTGTTTCTGGTTCTGCTACAGCTATTGTAATTAAAACAGGAATGAATACTGAATTTGGTAAAATAGCCCAGAAAATATTTGCAACTGAAGTTCATACTGAATTTGAGCATGGAATTAGTAATTTTAGTTATTTAGTTATGAAATCAACTATAGTTTTAGTATTATTAATATTTTTTATAAATGCATTATTACATAGGGATATTATAGAATCATTATTATTTAGTATAGCCGTTGCTGTTGGTTTAACTCCAGAATTATTGCCTGTTATTATGTCAATAAACATGGCTAATGGTTCTAGGGATATGGCAAAAAAAGGAGCAATAGTAAAAAAATTATCTTCTATTCCTAATTTTGGAAGTATGGATATTTTATGTACAGATAAAACAGGAACTTTAACAGAAGATAAAATAAAATTAATTAAATATACAGATGTTAATGGAAAAAATGCTGATTGTGTTTTTTTAAACACTTACATTAATAGTTATTTTCAGACTGGAATAAAAAATCAGATGGATGAAGCTGTTCTAAATTTTAAAAAAATAGATATAAAAAATTATAAAAAAATAGATGAAATTCCATATGATTTTATTAGAAAAAGAATGAGCATTGTTGTTGAAAAATCAAAAAAGAGATATTTAATAACTAAAGGTGCTCCCGAAGAAATATTTAATATTTGTAAATTTTATTATATTAATGGAAAAAAATTAAAATTAACTTCTAAAATAATAAAAAAAATAAGAAAAAAATACTATGATTTGAGTAAGGATGGATATAGAGTTTTAGCTGTAGCTGTTAAACAAGTACATAAAAAAGACCACAATTATGAAAAAGAAGATGAATTTGGGATGGAGTTATACGGATTTGTTTCTTTTTTGGATCCAGCAAAAAAAGATGTTAAAAATATTTTAGTAGACTTAGAAAGAGCAGGTATTGAAATTAAAATTATAACAGGGGATAATGAATTAGTAACTAAAAAAATTTGTAATGATATTAAATTAAAAGTTAAAGGTGTCTTATTAGGAACCGAAATAGATCATTTAACTAATGATGCTTTAAAAGTAAAAGTAGAAAATACAACTATATTTGCTCGTTTTTCTCCTTATCAAAAAGATAGAATAATTAATGCCTTAAAAGCAAATGGACATGTTGTTGGCTATCTTGGAGATGGAATTAATGATACTCCTTCATTTAAAGCAGCAGATATAAGTATTTCAGTAAATAGTGCTGTTGATGTTGCTAAAGAAACTGCTGATATTGTTTTAACTCATAAAAGTTTGAAAGAACTTAAAGAAGGTGTTTTAGAAGGAAGAAAAACTTTTGGAAATACTTTAAAGTATATAATGATGCAATTAAGTTCTAATTTTGGTAATATGTTTTCAGTTGTTATTGCTGCAATATTTTTACCCTTTTTACCCATGTTGCCTGTACAAATTTTATTAAATAATTTCCTTTATGATGCATCACAAGTTACAATACCAACTGATAATATAGATAAAGAATTTATTAAAAAACCTAAGAGATGGAATATTAATTTTATTAAAAATTTTATGATATTGCTTGGTCCTGTAAGTTCTATTTATGATATTTTAACATTTATTGTTTTATATTTTATATTAAGAGCAAGTATTCCTGCATTTCAAACAGGATGGTTTATGGAATCTTTAGCATCTCAAACTTTAGTTATTCATATAATAAGAACAAAACAAACCCCTTTCTTTAAAAGTAATGCTAGTAAATATTTATATTTTACAACTATATTATGTACTGCAATTGGTTGGATTATTCCTTATACTAAATTAGGATCTTATTTTGGATTTGTTCCATTACCATTTACAACCGTGATGATTATTGTTGGAATAGTATTAGTTTATTTTATAACAGTACAAATTGCAAAAAATTTATTTTATAGAAAGTATGATATTTAATTTCTTTGATAAGGTAAGTTTTTAATTATACAATAACCTCTATAAATTTGTTCTAGTAGAATTATTCTAGCTAACTGATGATTAAAAGTCATTTTTGATAAACTAATTAAATTTCCTTTTTTCTTTATATTTTCACCTAATCCATAAGATCCACCAATTACAAAGGTTACATCTTCTTTAATTAAATTAGAAAACTCTTTTGAACTAATATTTTTACCTTCTTCACTTAACATTATTACTTTATTTTTTAATTTAGGTTCTATTAATAATCCTTCTTTGTCTTGTATTTCCTTACTAGAATTGCTTTTTATCTCTTTTAGTTCAATAATTTCTAATTTAGTGAACTTTTCTATTTTATTTTTAAAATCTTGTTCTAAGAACTTAAATTTCTCTTTTAAACTCCCCACACAAATCAGTTTTATCATAATAATCCATAATTACATCCAGGGCGTACTTCTACAGTTTTAAAATTTTCTTTTTCCATTTTTTGATAATCTTCTCTAGTTGTTATAATCACTGAAGAAATTCCATGTATAATTAGAGTATCTTTTAATTCTTGTTTAGCTTCTTGATAACCTTTTAATCTTGCTACTAATAAATTGTGTTCTTGTAAGGTTCTATTCAATTCACTTCCCATTACAATTATTTGTGAATCATCTTCTCCATCTAATCTATTAATTTCATCTTCTAGTCTTTTAATTTCTTCAATAATCTCTTGTTCAGACATTATCTATATCTCATAACACTTGATTCATGTGCATGTGTATATGAATTTGCTATTGCATTTTCTGTTTCTATAGCATGATCAATTGTGTCTGTATGTACTTGCATAAAAATATGACCCAGCAAATCATTAGGTACTCCAAGTTTAGCTGATTCTTGTAAAAGTTCTTCTACTTCAGGTTTAAATTTTATTGTCATTTTCTCTCTCTATTTATTTTAGAGCTTTATAATAAGGTTTAATCATAGCTAAAATCATTATTATAATAAAAACATACCAATATTGTAAAATATCTTTTGAAAAATAAGCTCCAATTACTAAAGCAAACATACCAACAGCAGTTTTAATTAAAGCCATATCCCAAATATCTAATCTTTTCAATCTTTTGTTATACCAATTAACAAATTTTTTCATACACATTTTATTTTCCTCCATTAAAATCTTCTATTTATTTTATTTCTAAATATGTTTGTGCAAATAATGTTAAAGTTATCATTGCAGATAAATATGTAGATATGGCACTTCCAATTAATGGAATTGCAGATAAAACACCAACTATAACTAAATTAATTATCATTGTTATTAACCAAATTAATGCATATTTTCCTGTAAATATTTTTTTAATAATTTCAGAAAAGTTAAATGCATCCATAAATTTTAGTTTTTTTGCAAATAATATTATAGCTAAAGGCATTACATAAGAAGCTATAAAGAATAATATAATTGCAGCAATTAATAATGGTCCACCAGTTTCTACACCTTCAAGTACACTTTTAGTTAATAATCCTTTTATTACTCCAAGACCTAAACCAAGACCAGCGAAAATTATTCCTGGTAAGGCAAAGATTAAACCCATTGCAAAAGATAATAATCCATTAACAAATAATTTTTTCCAATTAGTCCATTCTGGTAAAGTTTTTTTCTTTTCTAAAGTTAGTTTAGTTGATTCTATAACATAACCCATAGCAAAGAAATTGATTATTGGTAAAATATTAAGTAAGATACCTATTAGAAGTTTTTTTAAATCCTCAAAAGGACGTTTTATTGCATATTCATAATCCATTCAAAACCACCTCATTACATTGTATTTTTTGTATTTAAAAGGTTTTCTTTTGGGAAAAGCTTATAAAATATTAAATTAAATCTTATCTAATGTCACAAGAATGTATTATTGGTATAGAATGTCACGTCCCTATCAATTTAGCAGATACTAAATTGTTTTGTGGATGTCAATTACCTAGTGAAAATGCTAAACCTAATAGTTTTACGTGTCCTGTGTGCCTCGGAATGCCAGGAAGTAAACCTGTTGTAAATAAAAAGGTAATAGAATCAGCAATAAAATTAGCTATTTCTTTAAAATCAGATATTGCAAAAGAATTAATTTTTTCAAGAAAAGTTTATTTTTATCCTGATATGAATAAAAATTATCAAATAACTCAATACGAATTACCTTTAGCTAAAAATGGTTATATTAAACTAGATTCTGGAAAAAAGATAAGATTAACAAGAGCTCATGTAGAAGAAGATCCAGGAGCATTAGAACATAAAGGAAGTTTTTGTTTAGTTGATTATAATAGAGCTGGTATACCATTAGTAGAAGTTGTTACAGAACCAGATTTAAGTTCTCCAGAAGAAGCAAGAGAATACTTAAACAAATTAATTACAATAGTTAATTATCTTGGAATTTATGATCCTGCAAAAGGACCAGTAAGAGCAGATGCAAATATTTCAATTAAAGGACATGAAAGAGTTGAAATAAAAAATATTTCTGGGTTTAAAGAAATTGAATCAGCTTTAAAATATGAATTTGAAAGACAAAAACAAGAATTAAAAGAAGGTAATGAGATTAAACGTGAAACTAGAGGTTGGGATGCAAATAAACAAATTACTTTATTTCAAAGATCAAAAGAAACAGAAGAAGATTATGGTTATATTACCGATTCTGATTTAGTTCCTATAGAATTAACTGATAAATATATTGCAGAAATAAAAAAAGATATTCCTGAATTAGCTCATGAAAAAGTAGAACGTTATATTAAAGATTTTAAATTACCTAAAGAAGATGCAGAAACAATTGCTGCTGAAATGTTACTTGCAAATTTATTTGAAAAAGTAGCTAAGAAAATAGATCCTTTACTAGCTGCAAAATGGTTAAGACGTGAGTTAGTTAGAGTATTAGAATATAACAAATTAAATATTCATGATTTAGAATTAGATGAAACTCATTTAATTGAATTATTAGACTTAATAAGTTCTAAAAAAATAACTGAAAGGGTTGGACAAAAATTAATGGAAAAATTAATTGAAAAACCATTTAGTCCAAAAGAATATATTAAACAAGAAGGAATTATTATTGTATCAAGTGATAAAGAATTAGAAATTTTATGTAAAGAAGCAATTGAACAAAATGCTAAAGTTGCTAATGATTATAAATCTGGAAATGAAAAAGCTTTATTCTTCTTATCGGGAGTTATAATGAAGAAAACTAAAGGGCAAGCAGATATTAAAAAAGTAAATGAAATTCTTAAGAAGATGTTAGTCAAATAGAAAAGTTTATATATGGGTTATCACTTATTTATGTGTAAACACAAAGGAGAAAATATGACAAATATAACATTATCTATACCTGATGAATTAAATGGAAAAATGAAACATCATACAGATATAAGGTGGAGTGAAGTTGCAAGAAAAGCAATAGAACAAAAGATAGAAGATTTAGAATTAATGGATAAAATTATTGCCAAAAGTAAATTTACTAAAAAAGATGTTGATGAATTCGATAAAAAGATAAAATCCTTAGCTACAAAGAGGTTTCTTGCGTGAGAATAATTATAGATTCAAATGTTTTATTTTTAGCGTTAATTAAAGATTCAATTACAAGACAAATTATTTTAAAATATAATGGTTTTTTTCTGTTTCTAGAATTTATAAAAAATTTATAATAATTTTTAGATTTATTGTTTGTAAAATACTTAGATAAAGTTTAATAATTAAGAAATTAACAAATTTTGTTAAAATAGTGTTAGGGTTCAATTTTTGAAGTTTGAACAATTGAATCAATAGTTTCTGCTGTTTCTGTCCCACCAATTATATTCATAAGTGACTTTTTTTGAGAATTTAAATCCGATTCTTTTATTTGTTTCATTAATTTCTTTCCTTCTGTCAATGCTTTATTTTTAGAATTATAAACAGGATCACATGAAACGATTGGACGACAATATTTTTCTTTATTGTGAGTAATAGCCCAACCATATTTTCCAGATTGTTTATCTTGATAAACATCTACTAACGTTTCATTTCCTTGAATTTCTAATGCTGAAAGTAAAGATAATCCCATAATATATAATATTTTGAAGATATTTAAAAAGATTTCTATAGTGTGAAGGTAATTTAAATAAATGTATTTAAAATAATATATTTAACAGAAACAAATATATAAAATTTAAATTTAATCATAAAATTTTCCTTTGAAAGATTGTACTAAAAATTAATTTATATTTAAATAGAAATTCCTATTATTAAAAATACACCTAATAACATTATTAAACAAGCTACGGATTTATATAAAATATTATTTTCTTTAAATAATTCTCCACCAATTATTGTAGTTAATAAAGTACTTGTTAGTAATATTGGCATAACTAAGGAAATATAAGCAGTTTTAATAGCTAAATAGTAAAAAGCAGTGTTAAGTAAACCAGCAATTGCGGTTACAATTAATGGAAATTTAGATCTTTTTATAGTTTGTTTTACTTTTATTAAATTTTTATCATCATTTAATTGGAATGTTAATACTAAAATTGTTGTAAATAAATAAGAAAAGAATAAAAGATTCATAGGATCAATAAATTTATTTCCTAACATATATCTCTCTCCAATAGCAGAAAATCCACCAATAATTAAAGATAAGAATAATAATATAGAATATTTGGATTTTTTTAATTTTAATAAAAATTGTTTAGTATTTGTTAATCCATGATCTGCTTCTAAAACATAGGCACCAAAAACAATTAAGATAACTCCAATTAATTGTAAAAATGTAATTTTTTCTCCAAGTATAAAATAAGCAAGAATAACAATAATTGCAGGACTTAAATTTGTTAAGGGAGTAGCAATACTAATATTTAATCTTTTAAGTGCTTTAGTCCAGAAAATATCAGATTCTATTGATAATACTGCTATTATAGCAATTATAGAATAAGTAGCTAAAGATAAATAAAAATTAATGAAAGGTAAAATTACTAATAAGGCTACTAATTGAAATAATTTATTTGCAGTTAAAAAGGTAATAGAATGTTCTTTTTCAATTGTTTTTTTTCTAAAAATAGTACTAACAGTAGAAAACATTGCAGATAATAAAGCATAAACAATCCATATCATATTAAATTATAAATAACTCCTCCAACTAAAATTAATATTATTAATATTTTTAATAAAAGACTTTTTGGCATTTTATATTCTGATTTTAATTTTTCCGTTTTAAATGTTATTAGTATTACAAGAATACCTGCTATACCTCCTGCTAAAAATCCAGCAAAATTTAGAACTTTAGTAAATGTAGCTACATTTCTTAAAATTAAAAATGCAAATAATGGAACTAGAACAGCAAGTAAATAAGAAGTATTTTCATTCAATTTAAAATCATATAAATAAGTTTCTTTCATGGCTAATCCTAAAGCTAAAAAAGAAGTAAACATAGCAAATATAGCAAATATATTCCCTAAAATTAATCCTATAATACCTAGATAATTACCAAGACCAATTGTAGCTATTTCTGTTGTATTTATTCCAGTTACTCCAACAACAATCAAAGCAAATAAACAATAAACTATTATTGGAATAATACTACCAATTAGAATTGCTTTTTTCATTTCTTTTTTGTCTTTTACTAAAACTTCTTTTACTTCCTGTATTGATACTAATCCTAGAAAAGCAAAAACTACAACTCCATAAGGAATTACTAAATTATTAAAATTAAATGAAGTTAAATTATTAATATTAATTTGACTAAAAGACAATATTCCTATTATTACAACAGTTACTAAAATTAAAGAAGAAATAATTAACTCTGAAAAGCTTATTCTTTTAATACCTTTGAAAATTAAGAAAGCAACTACAAAGAAAAATGCAATACTCCACCAAAGATTACTTCCACCAAAAATTGCACTTAGTGAAGATCCTTCTCCAATTAAATAAGCAATTAAAGCCCCATAATCTCCAATTATAATTGATAAAAACATTAAATATTTTCCACTTTTTCCTAAATATTTATTTGCATAACCAGTTAACTGATGATTTTCTTTTGTGCTTAAAACTATTTGACCTAAATACAAATTAAGAATTAACATCATTACCCCAATAAAAATAATATCAACTAATCCAGTTAAGAAACCTGCTTTTGAAACAACGTATGGAATTCCTAAAACACCAGCACCGATTATTGTACCCATTAGGGTAGCTGCAGCTCTAAAAACCTCTTTTTTCATTATTTTATTAATAGAATAATTTGTTTATAATAGTTTTGATTTAACTTTCAGAAAGTTTTATAAGTTGATTTTATCCAATAATTTATAAATTATTTATGGGCTTTATTTTGTTATTTGGTTATACCTAGGTGTAGAATATAACTTAAATAACAAAAAGTAAACTATTAATTTAATTAGGAGGAAAACAAATGGCAACAAAATTAGGAGAATTTAAAGGAAATAAAATATTAATTTTAACTGATGGATCAGAAGCTTCAGAAAAGTTTCCGTTTTCTTTTGGATTAAAGAAAGCAAAATTAATTCTTGATAATATTGAAGACATTAAAAAATTTGTAGAAGAAAATCAATAAACAGATTTTCTCTAATTCTTTTTTTACATAAGTTTTATAAATAATTACTAATAATTATTAATATGGGATTTGTTAAAGAATTTAAAGAATTTGCTATGCGTGGTAACGTAATGGATCTAGCAATAGGTATTATTCTTGGTGGTGCTTTTGGTAAAATAGTAACTTCCCTAGTAAATGATATAGTTATGCCTCCAATTGGATTGATAATGGG
>JAQUND010000022.1 GCA_028717785.1 Candidatus Nanoarchaeia archaeon
GAAGATAATCTTTATTCTATAAGAAATATGCATCCAAATGCAATACGTGGAATGTTATCTGCTATTGCAATTGATTTTCAAATACCTATAATTTATACAAGAAATGTTAATGATACTGTTGCTTTAATTGAATCTATACTAAATAGATTAGAAAAAGGAAAAATGACTATTTCTTTACTTAAAAAAAGAAAACCTTTAACACTAAAAGAAAGACAAGAATTAGTTATAGAAAGTTTTCCTGGAATTGGACCAACACTAGCTAAATCTTTATTAAAAGAATTTAAAACTATTAAAAATATAATTAATTCTGAAGAAAAAGTTTTACAAAAAGTTGATAAACTTGGACCTAAAAAATCAACTGAAATAAAAAAAGTTATTGATGAAGAATATAAAGATTAATCTAATTTATATTTCTCAATTAGAGTATAAATTGGTCCTTCTTTTGTTAGTGTACTTTTAAACAAACCAAATTCATCAATATTAAATTTTAAACTTTCAACACTAATCTTTTTTAATTCATTATCAAATGTTTCTTTATTTTTTATTGATTTAATCCTTCCTAATGTTATATGAGAAGTAAATTCTTGACTACCTGAAAATAAATCTAATAATTTTTCATCTATTTCTTGTTGTAATTTCCTTAGTAAATCATCAGAATCTAAACCAACCCAAATAACTCTTGGATTTCTAGAATTAGGAAATATTCCTTTATCAATTAAAGATATTTTAAAAGAATCGAATTTAATTTTACTTAATCTTGCTTTTAATTCTTCAAGTTGAGATTCAGAAGCATTTGGAATAAACTTTAGAGTAATATGTAAATTTTTCTTTGAAACTAAAGAAAATTTAGCCGGTAATTTAACAAGTTCTTTTTCTAAATCATATAAATAATCTTTTACTTCCTTTGGTAATGGAATTGCTATGAATAATCTCATCTTATTAATTCTTTAACTAATTTAGCACCTAATTTAACAGTCATATTATTAAGATCTTTTTTAGGATTTATCTCAACTATATCTACTCTTTTCAAATTTTTTAATAATCTTATTCTTTGTATAAAATAAATTAAATCTCTACTTGATAACCCTCCAACTTCTAAATAACCTGTACCTGGAGCAAAAGCAGGATCAACAACATCAATATCTAAACTTAAATACAAAGTTTTAAAATTAATTGCAATTTCCATGATATTATTGCAAGCATTTTCTATATTATCTTCAATCTTACTCATATTAAAATATTTAATATTATTTTCTTTAATAAATTCTAATTCTTTAGGATCAAAATTTCTACAACCAACTAAAATAACATTTTCTTTTTTAACAATATTATCTTTAATTAAACTAGCTAACCAATCTTCATGAGTTGGAATACTAAAATTTTCAGTTTTATAACAATCAGGATGAGCATCAAAACTAATTATTCCTATTTCTCCTTTTTTTGCTAATCCTTTTGCTAAAGAATAAGTTATACTATGATCTCCACCAATAAAAATATCACCAGAAGCATTTTCTATATTTTTATTAGTCTCTTCTAAATTACCTTTAACAATTTTAACTTCATTTACAGTAAATATTTTATTTATTCCATCTTCTCTAGACCAAGTATTATCTAATTCTTCTATTACTTGATCTGGAGCTTCTTCACAACCAAGATTTGCCTTTAAACAACCTTGAGAACTTTTTACTTTAGTTATAATCATTTTTCTGAATATGCTTCTTCTAGTATTTTTTTATTTTTAGCATTATCAAATTTTTTTCTTATGGGATTAAGAAGTAAATTTATTTCTTTAGCTAAAGAATTCTTTAAATCTTGTGGATGTAATTTCTTATCTACAAAATCTTTTTCTAAATCTTCATAAGTTTTGTAAATAACATCTCCACCAAATTTCTTATCTCTATTAATAGTAAACTTTTCTTTTATAGGAAATACAACATATTTTACAAAAGCTAAAACACCATTATTCTCAACAACTCCAATAGGACAAAAAGCATTTTTTAATTTATCACTAACGGTTTTTTCATCATCTATTAAATCAACTTTTGATTCTTTTATAGATGAACTCATTTTTCCACCTTCACTTAATCCTGGAATTAAAGGAGTCATTACTTCTACTCTTGCCTTATACCCCATTTTAGGTAAATACTCTCTTGCGAACATTAAAATTTTTCTTTGATCAATTCCACCATATTGTACATCAACTTCTAAATACTGTTCATCTAAAGACTGCATTATAGGATAAATTAAACCAGATAATTTTGGATTATCTCCAAATTTAACAACTTCTGATGCTGCTCTTTTACAATCATTTACAGAAGTTAAAGTTGACATTTTTAAAATATCAAAAACATAATCATCTTTTAATTGAAAATCTGATCCTCTAATCATTTCAAAATTTTTTAAATCTACACCAATGGATTCAAACATAGCAGGTATAACAATTTTATAATATTCGTATCTTTTTTCTAATAAACTCCAAGGAGTATTATCTAAAGCCCCATGAATATCAGCTAATAATAGTTTAACTTTAAATCCTGCTTTAATAAAATCTGCTAATTTCAAAACCCAAACATAATAACCAATATGTGGTCTTCCAGTTATTGAAGTTCCTAAATAAACAGTTGGATTTTTTTTATTTTTTAGTAATTCCTTTAGTTCACTCTCTTCTATAATCTCTTGAGTATTCCTTTTTATTAACTCGAATCTATCCATAAAAAACTAAGCTTTATTCAAAATATAAAGGTTTTGATGTGAATAAATATAAATTTACTTCAAATTATACTTTGTTGTAAACTCTCTAAATTGAGGTATATCCTCTAATCTATTATATTTAAGACAATAAGGAATTTTCTTTCCATCTTCAATAAAGCTTATCCTAGATCCTACTTCACAACAATGATTGTAATAATTTTCTATTTCTAAAACTTCTTCTAAGGCTATTTTTGCAGTTTCTTTATCTTCAAATGGTCCAAAACTCCAAGTAGAAGAATTAATATAATATCCATCATTTTTTTTATTAATCCAATTTAATAAGGGACTTTCTAAACACTGATTCATTTTTAATTTCATATTAAATATTCGCTATTCATATTTATAAACATTTCTATTGATACTTCTTAAAAGTAGTATATATTATATAAAAGATCATGATGTAAATTTTATTTCATAATTTAATATAATAATAAAAAACTATAAATCAATATAAAATGCATATCTATTTGATTTTATGGAAAACAACCAATTATTCAATCTTTCTCTAGTTGTTTCTATTTTTGGAATATTCTGTTTATTATTATTAGCTGAAAATTTAGAATTAAAAGAAACTCCAATAAAAGATATTAATTACAAATTAATGGATCAAAGAGTTAAAACTTCTGGTTATATTGATAGAATATTTGAAACAAAAGGACTTTATTTATTAGATTTAAAAAATAATTCTAGTAAAATAACTGTTTTAATTTTTAAAAAAGAAAATATTACTTTATTAAAAAATTCTTATGTTTCTGTTGAAGGAACTGTAACTGAATACAAAAATCAAACCGAAATTATAGCAAAAAAGGTATTACTAAAATGATAGAAATTTATATTGCAATTTTACTAGGTTGTATTGCTGGAACTATAACAGGCATTACTCCAGGAGTTCATTTAAATTTAGTAAGTGTACTAATAATTTCCAGTGCTTCTTATTTACTTTCACTAACAAGTGCAACTGCAATTGGAGTTTTTATTATTGCAATGTCTATTTTACATACATTCACAAATGCAATCCCTTCAATTTTTCTTGGTGCCCCAGAAGAATCAACTGCACTAGCAGTTTTACCTGGACATTCTTTATTATTACAAGGTCGTGGATACGAAGCCGTTAAACTAACTTTAATTGGAGGATTATTTGGATTAATGACTGTAATTTTATTACTTCCATTACTAATTATATTTATTCCTTTAGTTTATTCATCAATAGAAAACTATATTGTTTTTATTCTAATATTTATTTCAATTTATTTAATATTTAGAGATAAATTAAAATTTTGGGCTTTTGTTATTTTTACAATCGCAGGTATTCTTGGAATAGTAACTTTAAATTTACCAATAAAAAATCCTTTATTTCCTTTATTATCAGGATTATTCGGAACAAGTGGATTATTATTAAGTATTAAAGATAAAGTAAATATTCCAAAACAAGAAATAAAATCAGATATTTTAACAAAAAAAGAATTAACAAAATCTATTTCTTCAGGTGTTATTGCAAGTATTTTAGTTGGTTTACTCCCAGGAGTTGGATCTGGACAAGCAGCAATTGTTGCTTCATCATTTTCAAAAGAATGGTCAAAAAGATCTTGGTTAATTTTAGTTGGTTCTATTGATACTATAACTATGTTTCTTTCAATTGTAGGATATTATACAATTCAAAAAGCAAGAAGTGGTTCTATTGTTGCAGTATCAAAAATAATGAAAGATTTTACTTTAAATGATTTAATTTTATTTGTTGGAGTTTCATTAATAGTTGCTTTCTTTGCAGTTTTAATTACCTTAACAATTGCGAAATTTGCATCAACTATAATGACAAAAATAAATTATCAAATAACTTGTATTTCAATTATATTATTAATTGTTATTTTATCTTTTGTTTTAACAGGATTTATTGGATTTTTAATTTTACTAGTTTCTACTTTTATTGGGTTATTACCTGCTTTAAAAGGTGTTGGAAGAACTCATTTAATGGGATGTTTAATTTTACCTGTAATATTATATTTTATTCTATAAATTATGCTGCTAAATAAGAAGATCCAGAATAATATTGATCTTGATGATAACTTATTTCTCTACTTAAATTAACACAAAATTCACTTAATGTTTTTCTTTTTTCACCAGATAAATTTTGAATATTTCTTAAATCTTTTGCTACTAAATTAACTTGTAATACTAAATCATCTTTAGATTTACCTTTCCAGTATTCTTCAAACTCTTTTCTCCCTGATATTGCATAACCCAAAATAACTGAATTATCTAAACGGTTTATTTCGGGATCTTCTCCTAAAGTTATTCTATTAAGTAACTCTGATAAATATTCTGTTGAACTTTCATCATTACATACTTCTGGATAAATATCTAAATCTATTGCAGCACAACTTGCCAAAGAACTTAAAAGATTATTTCTAAGATCAAATTTTGGAATTTCTTTTTTATAATCCATAAAATAATATAATTAATTTAATTTAATTAATTTAATTTAAATAATTATATATCCTTTAAAAGTTATTTTATATAATTGTTTGTAAAATAAGTAGTAATAAAAGTATTTAAATACCAAATTTACAATAAAAATATGACAAAAGCAAAAACAGCAGTTAAAAATATAGAAAATATTTTACTATTATCAGAAGAACTTAAACCTAATTTATTAGTACTATTAAAAGAATTAGGGGAAAAATCTATTAAAAAAGCAATATTTGAAAGAAATAGTCATAATAAAAATTTAAAGAAATATAGATATTACTTGCGTAGAGAAGGGGTTCTTAGAGAAAATATAAATATTATTCCTGGAAGTCTTAGTCTAGATGCATATGAAGAACCTTCTTCAAAGTATCCTATAAGTTATGAACTGTTTATGAACGAATTAAATATGATTGAAATGATTCAACTTGGAAAAAATTTGAATGAAATTTATGATTCAACAAATAAAAAATAATTATTCTATAAATTTAAATCTTGGAACTTCTTTTCCATCAATAACAACCTTTTCTAAAAACATTTCTAATGGCCTAATCCAAATATGATTTTTTCCAAATTTAGGATGATCATACAATGCTTTGTAAATAACATACTCTTCTAGTGTTTCTGTATGTGTTCCTACAAAAAGAACTTCATAAAAATTTCCTTTATAATGTTGATATTTTCCTAACCGAACCATCTTCCAAGTCCTTCTTGTCTTTCTTTATCTTTACCAAACATACTTTCTATTCTTTGTCTTGTTAATTCTAAATCTTGTCTTAGATAAGCAGGTAATTCATATTTTTCTGCTAAACTTATACTAGGGGTTAAATATTTTATAACTGAACCTTCTGCAACTGTAAATATTATTTTTCCTCCACACTTAGCACAAACTCCTTTTAGTGGTGGTCTTCTAAATTTTTCATTACATTTAACACATCTAAATTCTTGTTGAGAAAATTTTCTTAAATTTCCTTTAATATCTCTTAAGAAATGTCTATTAATAATTAAAGATGCAACATCTGCTTCATCTACAGCTCTTATTTTTTCTGCTAATTGCATTTGTCCAAATACTTTTTCTTCCATAGTTGGAATTGTTTTATATCTTGAACATCTTACTCCTGCATTAATATCAGTTGTATGATGTGTAAATCCAAGACCTTCATATTCAGCATCAGTTCCTAATCTAGTTCTAAAAGTTTCTAATTTAATTTCTGATGGATGTTTATATTGTTGACATGCTTCATAAAATTCCAAAGGATATTTCCAACAAGTATCTAAATCAAAAACCATATCATCAACTTCAGATGGAATTATGATTGAACTTAAAACTAATGGTTCATCTTGTGTTGCTCCTCTATGTTCTCCAAGTAATTGTCTTGAAAAATTCAAAAATGCATCCATCATTAACATAATTCCAGCTTCATCTCCATCACAATTAGAAACAACTATATCCCCTGCAACAAAATTATGATTATCTTCTATATTCAGACAATAAGTCTTTTCTGAATTTAAATGTTGAATTGATTTAACTTTAAGATACGCATTATTTTGATCTAATTCTATTTTTGTTCCCTTTGAGTGTCTTAATGAAAGTTCTTTAAGGATTAATCTTTTTCTTGGTAATCCAAAATTAATTTCTTCATAAAATTTCTTGGTAAAATTACTAGGTATTATTAATTTAGTTATACTAAAATAAGGAACTTTTCTATTTTTTCTTTCATAAAAACTTCTAACTAAAGGTCCTGGTTGTTTTGTATATTTATATTTTTTAACATAAATTCCAAATCTAGCTAAAGAAAAATAAAGATTTTCTAATAAAATTTCACTAACACTATCGCAAGTTACTCTATTGTCTCTTTTGCTAACCGAACCATCTCCATCAAAATATCCTTGTAAAATATATTTTAATTTATTTTTAGGTAAAGATAAAAATAAAGATGGTATAGATTTAGTTTTTGCATTTATTCCACAACCAAGATAATCCACAAATAAAGAATAAAGTAATTTACTTGAATAAGTTATAGATTTATTTGTAATATAAGAAGGATTTAAAGAAAATTCTTTTTTAAAAGTATTTATTATTTTATTTCTTATATAAGTTTCTATAGCTGCAAAAGAGATTTGATAAAATCCTTTTTTAGAATTATTTTTTCTTGAATAACCTTCCGCTAAATATAATCCAATACAATATAATAAATCATTAGAAATTTTAATGAATCGGGGTAAACTAACATTATCTCTTTTTACTCCAATCAATGAATTTTTTGGTATATTAATTTTATTTTCATTCAAGAAAGTTAAAGGATAACTATTTCTTCTAATAAAATTATCATATTTTTTAATTTTTAAATTATCCGGTAATTTTAAATTTTTATTTCTTATCATTAAATCTTTTGTATTTAATTTAAATAAGTCTATTTCTTTAATATCTTTTTCTAAAATATTGATATTATAAGGGATTATTACTTTATCTTCTTCATTTAACAAAGATACTGATTTTTTTTCTAATCCTTTTTTTGTTTTAATATAAACCCTATGATCTGGAGTTAAGATAAGTTCTCTTCCATTTTCAAATTCAATTTTGATTAATTTTGTATTGATATGTTTTGAAACTTCTTTTATTTTTTTAAGTTCTAACTTATTAGTCTTAGAATTTAATGAAAGGGTAGAATAATTATTAATTTTTGCTATTTTTGTTCCCCATTTATCTACAATCCTATTTGGATTAAATCCTTCTACAAAATTTCCAATTGGAATGGATTTCCAGTTTAATCCATCATAAACATTAATTAATGTATTTTTATGTAAACAATCTC
This sequence comes from Candidatus Nanoarchaeia archaeon, assembly GCA_028717785.1. The sequence continues at coordinate 8,031 of JAQUND010000022.1, forward strand.
TTCTCATAGAAGAATGAAATAATGGATGAGTGTAAAATCCTTGAGTTTTTGAAAATCCAATTATTCTTCCAATAATTCCTGCAACAGTATGCGGACTCATTGCAATTACTAAATGTCCAACTAAATCATTTTTTGATTTTAAATTATAAAATGGTTCTTGTTTATATAATCTAACAAGTAAATCATCAATAAAACTTGCAACTCTAAAAAATATTATATCGGCTCCTTCATCAAAAGATTCTGAACAAGACGGTAAAATAATATCTTGACATCTTATTTCTAAAATTTGTTCATTAGAAGTTAATTCTTTTCCATAAATATCTTTTTCATATCCTAACTCTTTTAATCTTTCAAAACTAGTTCCAATCTCTTTAGGTTTAAAATGAGTAATTGGAGCTTCAGTCATATCATATCTAATAGTTCCATCTTTGTTAACATTAATATTGTAAGTTGATCTTAAAATTCCTTTAACTAAATTTTCTGGGAAATGAGTTCTATTACTTGTTCCTTTAACCCCTTTTATTATATTTGGAAGTTCAGAAATATTTAATTTAGCAATTGCAGATTTAAAATAATTATTAATATCTAATTCTATACTGTTATAACGAACACATTTATGTTCTTTTATATTACAAGGTTCTTTTAATTCACCACAAACATTACAATTCCATAATGGTTTTGTTTCTGAATCGCAAATTTCACATCTTGGATAAATTGTTTTTTTATTACATTGTTCGCAGAAAAACATTGAAAAATTAGAAGTTACTTTTCCTGTTTCACATGCAGATTGAAAACACCTTAATTTCCCTCCTTCTTCACCAACCGGAAATAATAAATGAGGAGAACCTATCATTTTTCTCATTTTAGCTTTTTCTGGTCTTCCCATTCTAGAACCGATAAAAATTCCTGATTTATCTCTTAATTTAACTTCAGATAATTTATTTATTATCTCTATCATATCTTTTTTCTCATCAATTTTTTTTAAAATAGCTTTAACATCAAAATTCTTTTCATAAAATCCAAGGCTAACTTGTAATGCTTTTGCCCATTCTCCTTCAACAACTACATATTCATTAGAAACTAATTTATGTGGTACTCCTAATAATTCTAAAACTCTTTTTGGATCTACATTAACTAGATCTTTTTGAATATCATATTTTAATGGGAAAATTATTTTATCTGGATTTACAACCGCGTATACTAACCAATCTAGAATACTATATAATTGTTGAACATTAATATCTTTCCAATGATAAGTATATCTTGGATGTAATGGAATTTTATATTTTTTAGAAATTTCAATTGCTCTTTCAATATTTACTTTTGTTTTAATTGGATTATTTAAAATTTCTTCAAATTCAGTTTTATCTTTTAGTTCTTTTTCTAATTCTAATGCCCACCATTCTTCACAATAACCAGGTGGTACAAGTAAATGATTGAAAACTAAAAAGTCTCCATAATTTATTAATATATCACCTAAAAATAATATTTCTTCAACATCATTAACATGAGCCTTTGCTTGTTCTTCATTTTCAACAAAAATTACATTTCCATTTTTTAATTTAATAATTGGTCCTTCAATATAATCACATACTCCAAGAATTGTTGATTTATTTGGTCTCTCTGTTCTTAATTGAGTTCCAATTGCAATATAATTATTTAAAATAAACATAGTTGCTGGATGAATTGATTCGGATGAAAATCCTGAAACTCTTGTTCTGCCAAATCTTAATCTAAATCCACCTATTCTTAAAGGATAACCTAAAATTGGTCTTCCTGCAACTAAATCTTTTATATAAGTATAATTTGGAAATATTTTTTCTGTAGACTCTTTCTTAATTTCTCCTTTTGCTTTTACTTCTTTTTGTAATTTCATATAATCTTCTACAAAATTCCAATGATCCATTCCAAGTTCTTTATTGAATTTACTAAACTTACCCCAGAACTTTGGTAACTTTTGTGATAAACCTTCAGCTAAAACTAAACAATAACCATTTCTTAATTTATTTGCTGTAACTCTTTCTAAATTTTTATAATTAGGAACTTCTATATCTTCAGAAGCATCTCCATCAATTTGTACAGGTAAATGAGATGTTAAAAATTCTACTTCTTTTTCTGAAGGTAAATATTGTAAATTAGTTATTCTGTCATGAAAATATTGTATTTCTGTTGAACTTCTTTTAATTTCTTCTTCAGTTGGATCATAAATTTCATAACCATTTATTTTTCTAATATAATCTGCTATTGCTACAAAAATACAGGTTGCTGTTGTACCTGCACTTCTTATTGGTCCACCAAAATATAAACAAAAATATTCTTTTCCATCTTTTCTCTTTTTTAATTCTAATCTAACAAATCCTTCTAAGGGAGATGAAACAACTCCATTTGTAATATATGCAAGACCAAAACGTAATGCAATTTCCATTGCTTCTTTTTTATCTTTAAATGCACAAAACTTTTCTTGTGCAACTTCTTCGGCTAATTTAAATGCAACTCTCCAATTTTGTCTTCCATATTGACCTTCTAATTCTGCAATTCTTTGAACGATATTTGTATCTGCTACTTGTGGTGCTACAACAGAAATAACTCCTACTACTCTTTCTGCCATATTTTTTGTTAATAAAATAGAAACACTTTTTTCTGGATCATATCCTTTTGTTCTTGCTAAAGTTGCAATATCATAAGCATGTTTAAGAGAATTATCAATACTATCAAAATATTTTTTTATTAGTTCAGATGTCATTTTCCAAAATTAAGAATTTTTATCTCCCTTGTTTTTAAATTTGCTAAAATTACTTTAGATGGATCTGGGTTAATACCTCTTCTTGCTTGTTCTTCTGTTCTTGCAGCCCAACATGAACAATTAATACAATTAATTCCTTTGTAAACCATTGTAGAAACTTTATGTACATGTCCAGTTGCAAGTATATCTGGAATTTTATCAATTAGCATATAATCTTGTTCTGGATCAGGGATATAAGTATTTGAAGCGTGTGTTGGTGCAAAATGTCTTCTTTGTAAATAAAATTTCATAATTAAATCTGCTCTATCTTGTCCACCTGCTAATCTAATACTATTAACTGCATCTGCATAATGGGGAATACTAAATCCATGATATAATAAAACATTAAATCCCGGAAAATCTCTTGCTGCATGTATATTTACTACAGATGGATTTGTAACAATAGTAACATTTTCTAAATCATATAATGGTTTTGCTATCTTTTTATCTAAAACTGGTTGTGGTTCTGCTACTCTTACAGCATCGTGATTACCTGCACAAATAATAATTTTAATTTCTTTGGGTATCTTAGATAAATATTCTGCAAGTACTCTATATTGCTCAAAAACATCTTTTATAACTAAATCTTTTTCCTGTCCAGGATAAACTCCAACTCCATCAACCATATCTCCAACTAAAAATAAATATTTTACTTTTTTAGCAATTTCTTTTTGTTCATCATCACCATAATCTTGATTTAACCACTTAATAAAATTCATAAAATCATCTGCTAAGAAATTTTTTAATCCCATATGAATATCAGAAGTAAATACTGCATAAGCTTCATCTTCTGATTTTTTTTGTTTAACATCTGTTACATCAGGCATAAATAAACTATTAGCAAAAACTATTTTATCTCCAAGATTTCCTTTTATTCCAATTACTTCATCTAAAACAATATCATCTGCTATTGTACAAAGTTCAGGTTTATTTTTATTAAACAATACGCTAATTGTTCCAGTTGTATCTTCTAAAGTTAAAATTATATTTTCATTTTTAGTTTTTGATTTTGAAGAAACAATTCCAATTATAGCAACTTCTTGTCTTTCTTCAGTTGGTTTTAATTTATTTATAGAAACAGCATTTTGTAATTCAACTCTATTCATTAATATTTTTTTTAATCCTTCGTATCTTACTTTAAAATATGAAACAAAATCTTGAATTTCTCTTTTTTTATTAACTTCAACATAATTTTTTAATATTAATATTGAATTCTCTTGTGGATCTTTTTCCTTTTCAATTACAGTTCTTACTAGTGCTTCTTTAATTTCTTCAAGAATTGTTTCTACTTTTTCTTTTTTTTCTTCTGAAGTATTATAATCAAGTATATCTAAAAAGGTATTATATATCTTTGAATCTCTTCCTTTTTCTAAAAGTGTTTTAGATTTTTCAAAATCAATCCAATTTATGTTTAAATCTCCTTTATTTGAAACAACTTGATAAACATCTTGAGTTAAAATTAGTGGTTTTTCTTTTGTAATTATATTATTTTTAATACTATTTAATAAAATAACATCATCGAATGGTTTATCTAACAATTCAGGACTAATTAAAAACCCCTTTTCTATAAAATAATCTATTTTTTCTTTTTGATTTTCCATCGTAGAATCTTCTTACAATAAGTATAATAAGTTTTTATATAAAAATTACTATACTTCAAAAAGATTTTATAGAAACTATATATTACAGTACATATATCTGTGTTCGTTTAAACAAAATTCCACCAAAAGCTTAATAAATAGATTTAAATTTTGTTAACTCTTACAAAAATACTAGGTGTTATTAAAATGCAACCAACAGATATCGATTTAATGCAGACTTTTAAAGATATTTTAGGACACCAACAACCAATTTATGAGATAAAAAGTAAATTTATTAATATTTTAAAAGGTCAAAGTTCTTTTACAACCCAATTATCAAAAGAAGAATGTTCTTGGATGGTTCATAATTTAGACTGTATTGAAAATATAGTTAATTCAAAAAAAGCAGTTGGTGTTTTATGGTATTTATACAAATATAAAGAAAGTTATATACAACAGGTTTCTAGATGTTTAAGAAGTTTTACTGCTCCAGTAAGATATTGGGTTAATAGTTTAAAGAAATTATGGTTAATTGAAGAAAGAAGTTCTTCTTTTAGAAAAGATAAAATCTATTATCATTTGAACTTGACTACTTATCCAAATATTGTTAATATTATGATTCAATTAGTTAAAGAAAAATATGGGGAAGAATATTTAGATAATATAATAAGACCAAACTTAACTGTAAGTAATACAGTTGAAGATAAACAATATAATGCAATTAAAAAAATAAGAAATTCTAGATAGAATGTTTATATCTATCCTTATCCCTACCATAACATTTATCCATTTTCTTTTGCCATTCTTCATTTAGATCAATATTGTGTGAATTAGCTAAACAAATAAGATTAAACATCATATCTGCTATTTCTTCTCCAATTTTAGCTGTATCTTTTGAATCTTTTTTCTTTCTATGACCATATAAATTATTTAATTCTCTTGCAAGTTCTCCATTTTCTTCTGTAATACAAGATAGAATTTCTAATGGGGGAAAATAACCATTGTAGTTTTAATCCAATTATCTACATCTATTTGTAATTTTTTAAATGGCATTTTAATTTTAATTATTATAAAAATTTATAAAACTTGCTATAATAAATCATTTATTCAAAAGGCCTTTTTTGTTTTATATTTTAAGTTAAATTATTTTTAGTGCCATTTTTTCAGATAAAAGAATAATTTTCAATCAGAAACCAAATTTCATTAATTTAAAAATTTATAATTTTTATTAAAATTAAAAAAATTTTGAAAATTTAAGTTTTTTTAACAATTTTTCTTTTAGTTAGTTAATTAGTAATTTGAAACCTTTTATTTTAAAGGTTCTTTTTTTCCTTTCTAGCTTACTTTTTCATTTTGAAAGTACTATAACTCATTAAAATAATTTTTAAAAATTTTGAATTTCTAATGCTTTTTATTAATTCAAATTTTATTTTTGGCCTTTAATTTTAATCTTATTTTATTTGTAGTTTACATCTCTTTTATTTTTGAATTGTTTTAGTATGTTTTTTGTTTTTAATTTTTAATATAAATTATTAATTATAGTTTACACTTTTTATAATATAATATAATACTATAAAACAAACTAATCATAAAATAATATTAAAATAAATGTAAATTAAAAGTAAAATAAATGTAAAACAATTATAGAATAAAGGTTAAAACCTTCGTAAAATAAGGAATTAAACCAAATTGATCATTTCAAAAGTTATATAAACAAATTAACTAAGTTATAATATGATAGGTACTTTAACTACATTAATTTTAACAATAATTGCTATTTTTTTAATACTAAAGTTTGTAAAAAAGTTAATTTTTACTGTAATTAGTATGGTATTTTTGTTCCTAATTTTAACAACTTTAGTGGTAAGTTTAACTTACTTAGACTTCAAAGATTTAGATAAAAACCTAAATCAAAACACAAGTGTTATCATTTTAGCTGATAATTCTAATTATTTAACAGGTGGTTATATTAATCCAGGAACTATGACTAGTTCAAATAAAGCAATAACTAATATTCAAAATTATCAAAATAAGTCTTACAAAGACATTTTAGGAAATAATTACAAATTAATTATAATAGATATTAATTATTTAGAAAAAAATTTACCTGAAACACTTGATTATAATAAAAAATCAATAACTAAAAGAGATTTAATTAATATTTTAAGATCTGAAAATCCAAAAAATGAACTATCAATTCTTTATAATATACCTGAAAATGAATTAGGTTATACAAATGAAGAGTTAAGATATCAATTATTTTTAAATTCTTTAAATAGTTTAATACAAAAAGGAGGTATAAATATAATACTCTTAGGCTTCAAATCTAAAGAAGTTATAGTTTACAAAGAGACAATGGTATTCAAAGTGATTAAAATACTACCATTTAATTATCTAAACAAATATATTGTAAATTAGAAATATTTATATAAGAGTTATTTATTGTATTATTAATGGAAACCAAATCCCAACAAGAGGTAAAGCGTTATGCTAGACAACTAACAGGAAAAACAGTTGTTAGTAAGACAGGAAAAAAATTCGGTGAAGTTGAAAATCTTTCTTTCGAAATTAGAACAGGTGAATTGATGCATATTCAATTAAAAAACCCAACAGGTTACTGTGAAGGTTTAGAATTAGAAAGAACCAATAATGGTGCTTTACTTATACCATGGTCTTCAGTAATAGCAATTGGTGATTATGTAGTTGTAGCTGAAGAAGATATAATCTAAAGTTTTTTATATACATTGTTTCTAAGTTTGAACTATGGATAGATTGAAATTTAAGACTACTGCAGATATTAAAGTTTCAGACAAAATTGTTGATCAAATTATTGGTCAAGAACATGGAATTGAAATTATTAAAAAAGCTGCAAATCAAAGAAGAAATGTTTTATTAATTGGTGAACCTGGTACTGGAAAGAGTATGATTGGACAAGCATTAGCTCAATTAATACCTAAAGAAAAATTACAAGATGTTCTTTCTCTAGATAATCCACAAGATGAAAATATTCCTTTAATTAGAGTTGTTCCAAAAGGACAAGGAAAAGATCTTGTTTTAAAATCAAAATTACAAAGTATGAGTTCTTTTAAAAATCAAAATTTACTAATGTTTGTTTTTATTTTATTAGTTTCTTTATTTCCTTATTATTTATGGAAAACTGGAAAAATTACAGATATTATTTATGCAGCTTCAATGATAACTGGTGTTGTATTTATTATTGGATTTGTATTAATTATGAATTTAAATAGAAAAACAAAAAATCAAATAAGAGTTCCAAAATTACTAATTGATAATTCAAATACTAAAAATGCTCCGTTTATTGATGCAACAGGAGCGCATGCAGGAGCTTTATTAGGAGATTGTTTACATGATCCCTTACAGAGTGGAGGGTTAGGAACACCTGCTTATGAACGTTTAGTTCCAGGTTTTATTCATCGTGCTAGTGGTGGAGTTTTATTTATAGATGAAATAGCTTTATTAGATCAACATTCACAACAAGAATTATTAGGTGCATTACAAGAAAAAAAATATCCAATTACAGGTCAATCAGAACGTTCTTCTGGTGCTATGGTTAGATCTGAACCAGTACCAACAGATTTTATTTTAGTTGCAGCAGGTAATGTAGATACAATAAAAAAAATGCATCCAGCATTAAGATCCAGAATTAGAGGTTATGGATATGAAGTATTTATGAATGAAATTATGGAAGATAATCCAGAAAATCAAGATAAAATTGCTATTTTTGTTGCACAAGAAGTAAAAAAAGATAAAAAAATTCCTGATTTTACTAAGGAAGCAGTTAGTGAAATTTTACAAGAAGCGAGAAAAATGTCAGGAACATCTGGAAAATTAACAGTTCGTTTACGTGAATTGGGTGGATTAATTAGAGCAGCAGGAGATGTTGCAAAAGAAGAAAACGCAAAATTAGTTTTACCTGAACATATTAGAAAAGCAAAAATTGTTTCTAGAAATTTAGAACAACAAATGGCAGATAAATATATTGAACATAAAAAGAAATATCAAGTTATTCTTACTAAGGGAGATAAAGTTGGTCGTGTTAATGGACTTGCAGTTATTGGTTCAGGTTCATCTTTATCTGGTATTATGTTACCAATAGAATCAGAAGTAACTCCAGGTGGAAAAAAAGCAGAATTTATTGCAACAGGTAAACTTGGAGAAATTGCTAAAGAAGCAGTAAAAAATGTTTCAGCAATTGTTATGAAATACTTTGGAGAAGATATTAGAGAAAAGTATGATATTTATACACAATTTCTTGGAACATCAGAAGGAGTTGAAGGAGATTCAGCTTCTATTGCTGTAGCAACATCAATTGTTTCTGCTTTAAAGAAAGTTCCAGTAAGACAAGATACTGCAATGACCGGTTCTTTATCTATTCGTGGAGAAGTTCTAGCTGTTGGTGGAATTAATGCAAAGATTGAAGCAGCAATTGAAGCAGGTGTTAAAAGAATTATAATTCCAAAAACAAATGAAAAAGATGTTTTAATTTCTAAAGAAAAATTAAAAGGTATTCAAATAATTGCTGTTGAAAGAATAAATGATGTTTTAAAAGAAGCTCTTTCTTGGAAAGGTCATGAAGCTTTATTAAAACAAATTAATAAATAATTTTTTACATAAATCTTTATAAATTATAAATTAATTATATTTTTATGAAAGAGGATGAATTAAAAAAAGAGTTAGAACTATTTTTACAAGATTTAGAATCAGATGGAGTTGATTTAGGAAATTTGCCTTGCAATATAAGAGAACATAAAAAAGAACATTGTGATATCTGTAAATTTTTTGAAGCTTGTCCCTTTCCAAATAATATTGAATTAGAAGATTAGATTTTTTTATCACCAACAATTAATCCATCTTTTAATTTTATAATCCTAGAAACATATTTTAAATGCCATTCTTCATGTGTAACCATTATTATAGTTTGTTTATATTTTTGATTTAATTCTTTTAAAACATCAAGAACTTGTTCAGATGTTTTTGAATCTAAATTTGCACAAGGTTCATCCGCAAATAAAATATGGGGAGTTTTTGATATTGCTCTTGCAATTGCTACTCTTTGTTTTTCTCCTCCAGAAAGTTCATTCGGAACTCTATTTTCTTTTCCAGCTAATCCAACTTTTCTTAAAGCTTCTTTAGCCGTTTCTATAGCTTCTTTTTTTTGTTTTCCTTCCATTAATGATAACATATATACATTTTCTAAAGCACTCATTTCATTTATTAGTGCATAATCCTGAAAAATATATCCTAATTCAGTTAATCTATAATAAGTTCTTTCAGCTTCAGCTAAATTTTGAACATCTAATCCCTGAATTGCATACTCTCCTTTTGTTGGAGAATCTATTAATCCAAGAATTCTAAGCATTGTTGTTTTTCCACTTCCAGAAGGTCCAGTTACAGCAATAAATTCCCCATTCTCAACTTCAAAATTTATTCCATCTAATGCTTTTACAATTACATTTCCAGTATTATAATACCTTTTTAGATTTTTAACTTTCATTAATACTTTTTTCATTTTATCTTCCCCATATAGCTTCAAGTATACTTTCTTTTGAAATTATCCATGCAGGTAAAATTCCAGCAATTATAGACATTATCATCATATTCATAACACTCTTTAAAATTAAACTCATTTGAATTTCTGGAATTATACTTAAATTTTGATAAAAGGATACAGGATTAAATGTGAAATAAATTATTAGCAGAAAATATAAAATCAATCCAAAAATTATTCCCATTGAAACATAAAACATACTTATGAATGCATATGAAATTACTATTGACATTTTAGATATTCCAACTGCTTTTAAAATTCCTATCTCTTTTTTTCTATTTAATACATTTATATAAACTATAATAAAAATTAATGCAGCTCCAACAATTAAACTAATGTATTTGGATATAATGTCTATTGTGTTTATACTTTCCATTGCTTGTCTAATTAAAACATCAGCTTTTTCTTCCCAAGTAAAAACTTTTTCTTTAATTCCAAGATCGATTATTTCATTTTTAATTTCATTTTTTTCTTCAGGATTATTTACTCTTATTACAATACTTGTTGCTTGTTGACTTTTATTTAATCCATATACAGATTCAATTTCTTTATAATTTGTTAATGCATTAAGATCAACTAATTCAAATGTTCCTTCCATAATTCCTTTTACTTTGTATGTTTTTTTAACACCATTATTATAAGTTACATTAACTAACACTCCTGGATGCACTTCCCCTAAATTATCATAAATTTCCGATCCAAATCCTGTTCCAGCAATCATAGCTCCAAGAATTATTTCATTTTTAGAAAGTTCCCCTAAAAAATCTCCTTCACTAATAATATAAGGATATTTTGAAATTTCTAATTCTTCATTAGGAATTATTCCAGTTAAGGTTACTCCTACATTTTTTTCTTTATATTGTATAGAAGCAGCAGTATCCAATCTTTTTGTTGCAGATCTTACTCCTGAAATGGATCTTACTTTTTGAACAACTGAATCAGCATTATTTATATATGGATTGTTTTCACTTGGTTCGATTACTATATCTCCATATTTATAATCTTGCATAAGTCCTGTCATTGTTCCTGAAAGTCCACCAATCATTGAAGGGAGAAATACTAAATTTACAAAAATAAGAGCTAAAACAAAAATTACAAATGCTAAAGTTTTTTTATTACCTCTTTTTATAGAACTTACTGCTTCAAGTAATCCAACCTTAATATCATTGAGCATTTTTTTTCTTTTTAACTGGTTTGTTATTATTGTTATTAAGTAATTGTTTTATTACATTATCTTTTTTCTTATTAGTATTAATTAGATAATATAAAGAACCACCAAAAGCTATCATTACTAGTATACTCATAATTATTGTCCCAATATTTGCACTTGGTTTAATAACAACAAGATTAACACTAGTTTTAACAATATTATCTCCAAAATCATCATTATAAGTTATTGTTACAGGTAGATTATATTCTCCTTTTTTATTTACAACAAAATTAAATACAGCAGGTCCATCTTCATCTGGATTCAATGTACCAATAAATGCTTCTTTTGTACCATCAAATTTATGATCTAATTGAACTCTCACAGAATTAGCATCACCATCACCATAGTTTTCAATTCTTAAGGTTAGTTCAACAGTATCTCCTTCTTTTGGAAGTATTGGTTTAGTTTTAGAAGAGGCAATGTTTAATTTAGCTTCTTTACCAACTAAATTAATATCGATTTTTCCTATACTTTTAACACTAGAATTTGAACTCCCACCATAAATTAGTTCGTAATTTAATTGATAAATTCCTGGAACAGCATTATCCTTTACTTTTATATGGTAAACTAAAAATCTATTACTATTTGAATAACTAATTTTTCCAATATCTCTTTTTAGTGGATCCGTAATTTCTAAATATGGACTAATATCTTTTAATTCAAAAGTTACATAATTAGGGGAATCATAACCACAATTTTCAATTTCAATTCCTACTGTAAATTCATCTCCAATATTTATAGAAGTAGGGCTGATATCTGTTACATGGGCTTCTAGACAAATACCCATACCAGCTGCATTTATAGAACTAATACAAATTAATCCAAATAAAACTAATAAAAATACTTTCACCCCTTTCATATATTTTAGAGTATATTGATTCTTTTAAGTCTTTCTTTTTGAGAAAAATAATGATTATATTAAAATATAGAAAATAATATTAATTAAGTTTATTTAATTTAAGTATGATAGATATTTTTATTTATAGGATTACATCTAGTTTTAGAGATCACAAATTGAGAGATTTTTTAATAGAAAATGAAGATTCTGGAGAGATAGTAACTACACCAGATATATTCTATTTAGCCCAACATATTTATGATGAACAAGATAGATTAAATTTTGAAGGAGACAGAACTAATCTTCACACTTATTTAGATGGTTATTTTGGAAGACCATTAGTTCCTTGTGATTCTTATTTGTTAAGAAAATTATATAAAAAAGAAAGAGCTAATTTAGAACAAGAATTAGATAAATTAAGACATAAAAGATAATATTTAAATATTAGGCACTAGTTGATTTATTATGTACATTCGTACAAAACGTATTAAAAAAGGGGAATATGGTTATCTAGTGAGTTCTAAATGGGATAAGAGATCTAACACTTCTAAGCAAAAATATAGCCAGTATTTAGGTTATATTTTCAGACCCCAAAAACAGTTTAACCTTCAGTTTAAGGATATTACTAAAGTAGATGATATTAACAATTATGTAGAAAAGACACCTGTAAATGTAATACTAAAAAACCTTGTAGAAGTCGATTTATTAAACCATAATTTTAGAAAGAATAAGGATAAGTTAGAGATAGAAAATTGTTATGTAGACTTAAATAATTTTAAAATTTTTAATGAAAAACTAAAGCCTTGTGTTATAAAATTAAACAACGGATATTTGTGTGATTATACTTTGAAGAATCTTTTCAATGTTTTACCTTCAAATACAAATGAATTTGAATTTGGTAAGAAATTAGCGAGAGTTTTAATAGAATCAGGGATAAGTATAAATAATGAGATGTTCGTTTTATTATTTGACAAGATTTATAAAAAAGAGGTTTCTTAGATTAAAATGGACTTTAAAGAAGAGGTTATTAAATTATTAAAAACAGAAGTAAAAGACCCAGTTTTAGAAGTACCTCCAAATATTGATCTTGGAGATTATGCTTTTCCTTGTTTTGCTCTAGCTAAAGAACAATCTAAAGCTCCAAATATAATAGCTCAAGAATTAACTAAAAAACTAAAACCAACTAAATATATTCAAGAAATAAAGGCTATTGGTCCATATGTTAATTTTTTCATAAATAAAGAAATTCTAACAAATCAAATTATTCAAGAAATTCTAACAGAAAAAGATAATTATGGAAGATCAAATATAGGTAAAAAAAAGAAGTATATGATTGAATTTTTTGAAGGTAATACTCATAAGGCAGTTCATATAGGACATGTAAGAAATATCTGTATTGGTTGTAGTGTTTCCAAAATTTTAGAATTTGCAGGTTATGATGTTATTAAAGTAAATTATCAAGGAGATATTGGGCCTCATGTAGCAACAGCAATATGGGGAATGAAGCATTTTAATGAACAACCAGGAGAAAATAAAGCTATTTTTTTAGGAGATATGTATGCTCGTGCAAATCAAATGGCTAAAGATGATATAGAAATTATAAAAGAAATTCAAGAAATTAATAAAAAAATATATGAAAAAGATCCAGAATTAACAAAATTATGGAAAGAAACAAGACAATGGTCCTTGGATTATTTTAATGGTATTTACAAAGAATTTGGATTTAAATTTGATAAATTATATTTTGAATCTCAAGTTGAACAAGATGCAGTAAGATTAGCAAAAGATTTAGTAAAGAAAAAAATAGCTGAAATTTCAGAAGGGGCTATTATAGTGGATTTAAAAGAATTTAATTTAGGGGTAGCTGTTTTACTAACTAGATTTGGAACTCCAGTATATCATGCTAAAGATCTTGCTTTAGCTAAATTAAAAGCAAAAGATTACAAATTAGATAAGAGTATTCATGTTGTTGGAAAAGAACAAGAATTTTATTTTAATCAAGTATTCAAGATATTTGAATTAATGAAATCTCCATTAAAGAATAAATCTTATCATCTTGGTTATGGTTTAGTAATGTTACCTGAAGGTAAAATGTCTTCAAGAGAAGGAACTGTAATTACTTATGATGATTTAATAAATAAATTAAGAGAAGAAACATATAATCAAACTAAAAATAGACATGATTGGGATGAAAGCAAATTAAAAGAAGTATCAGAAAAGATAGCATTTTCAGCTTTAAGATATTCAATGTTAAATAAGGAAAATAATAGGACAATTACTTTTGATTGGAAAAATTCATTAAATTTTGAAGGAGATACTGGGCCATATATTCAATATTCTTATGCAAGAGCAAATTCAATATTAAAGAAAGTAGATAGTAAAATAAAGCCTAATTATGAATTGTTAAAAGAAAGAAGTGAATTAATCTTAATAGGAAAATTAGCTAAATTTCCTTCAATAGTAAAAGATTCAGCTTTAGGTTATAGGCCTGATTTAATAGCAAATTATGCTTATGATTTAGCTCAAACCTTTAGTGATTTTTATCATAATTGCCAGTGCATCTCAGATAATAAAGAATTAGAAGCAACAAGATTATCCTTAGTAAAAGCAACAAAACAAGTAATTAAAAATAGTCTAAATTTATTAGGAATTGACGTTATAGAAGAGATGTAAACCATAAGCTTTATATATTTTCTTTTTTAGGTTTAAAGATGCCAATCTTAGGATTTAATATAACAAAAATAGATGCTGAAAAAAAGTCTGAAATAACTTCAGGATTAGATATTTCTAGTGATTTAAAGATATCAAAAGTAAGTGAAGAAAAAGTATTTTTAGATAAAGCACAGGCAGCATTAAGATTTGATTTTGAATTTAAGGTAGATTATAAACCAAATATAGCAAATATTAATTTAAGTGGTCATATTATGTATGTTGAAGGTGAAGAAAAAGCAAAGAAAATCATTGAAGCTTGGAAGAAAAATAAGACCCTAGAACCAGAATTAATGGAGAAATTATTTAATTCAATTTTAATGAGATGTAATATTAAGACGTTATTATTAACACAAGAATTGAACTTACCACCGCATATTAGATTACCAATGGTAATGGCAGAAAAAGAAAGTGAAAAATTAAAGTCCAAGAAAGATAATTATATTGGCTGAAAGAAATCTTTTAGTTTTTTTCTCTCGTTTTGACGTTTAGAAGCCTCTTCCCAGACACATTTTTCTTTTTTCATAATTTTTAGAATATCAATTTCTTTGTTAATTTTTACCACCCCTAAAAATAAAAAGTTAATTTTGTTTATATATATTCTCAACTTTTATTATGCATAAAAAAATATAGATAATCCATTGAGACATCCCTCACCAGTTTAGAATAACTTTTTCATTTACAGTTACAAATAAAATTTTAATTTAATTCTCACTCTAATTAATTTTTATTAAAATTTCATTATAAAATTATATGAACATATAAAAATAAAATTGAATTATTATCTCTCACTTTTTATTATGGACTTATTATTGTTTATTTTAGCTCACTTATTTTAATAAAAATTACTAGTTTTATTGATTTTTGGATATATCAACTCTCACTTTCTATTATGTTTCCTATTATAATAACCTTTTTCAAAAGAAACCTTACTTATTTACCCCTCACTTTCTTAATAAAACTCTAAAACCCCTACTATTTTTGTTATATTTTACCCTTATATATCTCACTTTTTATTATACTTTTATAACCCTTTTATTATTATACCCAAAACCGTTCAATTAGAACTCTCACTTTTCTAATAAGTCTTATATTTTACCCCCTCCCAATATAGTACTCTCTTTTTTTTAATCTCACTTTTGTCTAAAAAGGCCACATTATTTACTCAAATTTTGTTATAATAACCCTCACTTTTTGTATTATTTTAATAACTCACTTAATTAAAAACTAACAAGAACTCACTTTGCATTAACTATATTTTTTTTAACTTTTTCATCAAAATAGAACAATTTTTTTCTACCTCTCACACTCACTTTTTCATTTATTTTGAAACCCACTCTTCTAATATCGTTCATATGTCTTCTAACTGTTACCTCACTCAAGTCTAACTTTTTAGAAATATCATCATACCCTAAAGGTTCTTCGGAATAAATTAGTAAAGCAACTATATTTTTTTCTGCAGGAGTCAATTTTTCAATTGATTGAACGTTCATGAACGATTGAACGTTCATGAACAATCTTGAACGGTCAGGAAGCTCGTTTTCAACGTTTTTAGCCTGATTTGACTTTTGTGATTGAACGTTCATGAACGATTGAACAGTAGATTGAACATCTAAAAGTTCTTTAATTTCAGAATAATCATTTTCTATTCGGGATAAACGTCTTTCTATACCCTTTAAACGCTCATCATGACTGTCATGTTTAAGCTTAAAATGCTCAATCCATTGAACAGTTCCGTTCATATCTTTTTTCAAATTCTTGAAGGAATCAGCTATTTTAACGTGTAATTCATCAATTCTCTTATCTGACTCTTTTTTAGAGAAAAACCAAAATACCATTAATATTGATTCGCATAATTCCTTTTTAAATGTTTAGTTTCTATCAT
>JAQUND010000023.1 GCA_028717785.1 Candidatus Nanoarchaeia archaeon
GGAATGCTTGGATTAATAGGAACATTATTTATTGGAACTTGAACATAACCTGATTGTGAACCTGCTAATTTTAGTGCATCAATTGTAATTGATTCAAGGCAAGTATCAAATTTTTGTTTTATAGGCTTAATTTTTTCTGGTACAGTTAGAGATTTTTCAGTTAATCTCTGCAAATCACTTTTTAATACATATTGCCTTACAATAAAAAACGAAATTACGAAAACAACAAGTATAAAACCAACTATCATAAAAGTAGTTACCTGACCCCTTTTTTCCATAATAATATGAGAATAAAACCATATATAAAGTTTTTGAAAGGATATATTTTATTATGTTAATTTATTCATATAATTCCTTAGGAACTTCAAATTTTTTATCTGAAAAAACTATTTCTTCACATTGAAAAATAGCTTTTTTACAAACATTAGTCATATAATTATATTTACTTTCAATTTCTTGACTTTTTATAGAAGAACTATATCTTGCTTTTTCTCTTTCATCTACATCTGATTTTTCTTCTTTAGACCTATAAACAGTAATTCTATCAATAAAATCATTATTATAATCAATTAAATTATTATTTTTAGCGTATCTTAAAAAAGAAGCTGTACATTTTTGACTTCTACTTTCAATTCCAAATTTAGCTAGAATTGCAAGGGCACAATAATAAAGTGTATAAAACCATTCTTCTGGAATTTTATAATCAAATCCTTGTTTTTTATATAAATCACAAAGTTGCAAATTTATTTTTGCTTTATCTAAATATTCTTTTGCAATTTTATCATCTGGTTTATTTATCAAAAGACCCTTATGCTTCTGTCCTTTTTTCTCATCTCTTAATGCATTTGTAAAACAATCTTTTACCTCTTTCATTTTCTTATACCCCTTATAAACTTAATAAATTTTTCCTGCCCAAATAAAACAATGCCTTTTTTTATTGCATCAATAAAAGCCTTATTTGATTTTTCCAATTCTTTCTTAAATTCTATTTCTGTTAAATTTAAAGAATGAATCTTTTTAATTTGAGTTTTTTGTATTTTTTTTATAGATTCTTCAATTTCTACAAAATTATTCTTATTTGTTATTCCTAAAACATCAATATCATTAGCTTCTTTTGGTGAATGAATTATACTACCATAAATTATAAGAAAATTTACCTTATTTTCAAGTTCTGTAAAATTATTTATCCATCTTTGATTTTTTATGGCTTCTTCAGTTAATATTAAAGATAAAAATTTTTCTACAAGCGGATTATCCCAATTTAAATTTACATTATAAGTACTTGTTATTCCTGCTCCAATTGGAGAAAGAGTAACTAACTTTTTTATTTCTAATTTTTTAAGAACTTTCCAAACTCCTACCCTTGTAATTTCAACTTCTTTAGCTATAGAAGTTATAGTGTGTTTTACAGAAAAATCTTTAAAAAGTATTTTCAAAATTCTTGAATCCAATTTTATTGTTTCCATTTTGTTAATAATTATTAACTTATAGTTAATAGTTATATATAAACCTTTTGGTTTAAATTATATTTATTTACCCAAATAAGATATATTTTTATGTATTAAAATTTTATAAAAACAATGATAAAAAAACCAGAATTATTGAGTCCTGTAGCTGATTTTACAAGTTTAACAGCAGCGATTGAAGCAGGTTGTAATGCAGTTTACTTTGGATTAAAGGATTTAAATATGAGAATGAGTGCAAAAAATTTTGAATTAAAAGATTTAAAAAAAATTACTGATATTTGTCACAAAAATAATATTAAAGCTTATTTAACTTTAAATACAATTGTTTATGATAATGAAATTAAAAAAATAAAAGAGATTATTAAAAAAGCAAAACAAGCTAAAATTGATGCGATTATTTGTTGGGATCTAAGTGTTGTAAATGAAGTTAAAAAATATAATATTCCATTACATATTAGTACACAAGCTTCAGTTTCTAATTCTGAATCTGCAAAAATGTATAAAAAATTTGGAGCTTCAAGAATAATACTAGCTAGAGAATTAAACTTAAACCAAATAAAAAAAATAAAAAAAGAAGCTAAAATAGAAGTGGAATGTTTTATTCATGGAGCAATGTGTGTTTCTATTTCTGGAAGATGTTTTTTATCTCAATTTTTATTTAATAAAAGTGCTAATCGTGGAAAATGTATTCAACCTTGTAGGCGTGAATATACAATAAAAGATACTGAAGAAAATCATGAATTAAGTTTAGGTAAAGATTATATTTTAAGTCCAAAAGATCTTTGTACATTAAATTTTATAGAAAAACTAATTGAATCTGGAATTGATGCATTTAAAATTGAAGGTAGAGCAAGAAGTCCTGAATATGTTTTTTATGTAACTCAAGTTTATAGAAAAGCAATTGATTCTTATTTTGAAAAAAAATTAACTAAAGAACTAAAAGAAAAATTAATGTTAGAATTAGAAAAAGTTTATAATAGGGGTTTTAGTTCTGGATTTTTCTTAGGTAAACCAATAAATGAATTTGTAAATCCTGAAAATCAATCCAAAACAAAAAAAATTTTTATTGGAGTAGTTAAAAATTATTATAATAAAGTAAATGTTGCTGAAATAAAATTACAATCTGGTTCTATTAATATAAATGATACTTTAATGATTCAAGGTCCAACTACAGGAACTTATGAACAAAAAATAGATTCTATAGAAATTAATAATAAAAAAATAAACAGCGCCAAAAAAGGAATGAGTATAGGAATAAAAATAAATAAAAAAATAAGAAAAAATGATAAAGTTTTTTTAATTAAATAAAAAAATTTATCTTTTCTTTTTACTATAGTTTCTTAAAAGTTTGCCTACACCTATTACAGTTACAGCTATTGCTATTATCCAACCTTGCAAATTAAGCAAAGAAGCAGGTAATACATTTAACTGTGCTAGAATAAGCCATAGACCAATTATTGTTACAATCCATGCTGTTAATTTTGCCATTTTACACCTCTTTTTGGTTTTTCAACCATAATTTTATTTGTTTTTAAGGTTTATAAGAATTTCTATGGGCCCAAGGAGATTCGAACTCCCGATCTTCGCTAAGTCAAAGCGATGTCATAGCTTCTAGGTTTTAAACTCACTAGACCATAGGCCCTTATGAAAATAAAAAAAGCTTCTGCCGAGATTTGAACTCGGGACCTGCTGATTTCTTACTATGGCTACAAGTTTCAGCTAATTTTCAGCTGCTCTAGCCACTGAGCTACAGAAGCACATTAAAAAAACTAAAAACTAACTTTAAATAAATTTCTATTTTGTTAATTTAACATATCTTATCAAAACGTAAGAAAGAGGATAAATACTCTTTAATTCTTTACTCAAAACTTTCTGGAATTCATAACCAATAACTCCATTCATTAAGTCTTCAAAAGTATTAGATTGTACGTTAGCAATAAGTAATTCTTTCATTTTTGTTCTTACTGCAGTTAAAATAGAATTTTGAGGTTCAAATTTAGTTAAAGCTAGTGCTTTAATTCTTAATTTTTTACCATCTTTTGTTTTTAGTGCTAATGATTGTTCTGCTCTTCCTTTGTTCATTCTTGTTAATCTCTTTAAATAAGAAGGAGCTAATGTATAAGCTATCATTTCTGTATGTGCTTTATTTTCTTTAATTTCTTTAACTCTTAAAAGAACAT
This sequence comes from Candidatus Nanoarchaeia archaeon, assembly GCA_028717785.1. The sequence goes on from JAQUND010000023.1 coordinate 3,647, forward strand.
TAATATTTTGCTTTTTAGGATCACCTATTAAATTTGATAAATTAACTTCTATTGTTTTTCCAAGTACTTGCTCATGAAGATAAACGTAGCTTTCTCCTACTTCTTTTTCTTTGAATTCTTTAGGTGCTAAAATAGATACCCAAATCTTCTTTCTCTTCTTTAGTGCGTCTGATACTACCATATTTCTTGCCTTGTAAACACATTAATAAAACTTTCTATTTAATACTTGATAGCACTTCTTTTGCTGCTTCTATGAAAGCTTTTTCCTTATCCAGCGTGAATAAACACCCTGCAGCAGCTGTATGACCCCCTAATTGTAAAGGTACTTTTTCCCCTATTTTTTCCAATAATTTTTTCATATCAATACTAGAATTTACGCCCCTTACTGAAACCTTAACTTCATCATCAGGAGTATAAACCATAGTCATTATTATTGTATTATCTTTGTATAAATTTGATTTTGAAATAATACTTGTTAAAACTCCTGTTAAAGTATCTCTTAAATTATTTTCCACATTAACTATTACAAAATTTTTATCTTCAATTATACTTCCTGTTTTTCTATTTGCATAAAACCAATTTAAAGCCTTAATTATTTCTTTTTTGTAATCCAATAATAATTCATTTGCTTTAATCTTTAATTTTTTATCACCTAAACAAACTCCAATTCCTAAACTAGATTTACCAAGTTTACCACAAGCATTCAATAAAGTTGCAAATTCTCTTGCATTTCTTGTTGGAGATAATTCATCTTCATTTGGAATAGTATAAATTTCACCTAAAATATCTTCAGGTTTATCTTCACTACCCATTCTTCTTAATACAATACCTGTAACTAATTTTTTTAATTCTTCTTCTCTTAAATCACATAATCTTCTCCATTTATTTTCATAATCTCTTACAGGAATATTTAATTGATTTAGAAATTGAATTGCATTTTCTTCTGATCCTGTAATTCCAGGAATATAAGGATCTGTACTATACTCAAGTAATTTATGCAAGGGTCTTGTTTGTATTCCAAACATTCTAAGGCCCATATCAATTCTAATTTTACCTGATTCTTGAGCATCTTTTAAAATTTCTTTATTTAATCCTATAAACTGTTTTTCATCGTTAATATAATCTTCTTGAATATCCCCTATAGCTCCAACAATTGCTAAATAAGCAAGATCTTTATTTATTTCATTTAAATATTTTGTAAATAAATATACAACTCCAGCGCCTGAAATTTCTTTAGTTCCATCAATATCAAACAAATGAGGATTTAAAAAATTCAATTTTGTTTCTTTTTTTTCTGGAATATGATGATCAAGAATAAAAACTTCTTTATTATTAAAAGAATTTTCTATTTCACTTAGATTATTTGAACCTAAATCTGTAAAAAAATAAATTTTATAATTTTCATTTGAAAATTCTTTTAGTCTTTGTTTGGAAATTTGTTTTATAATAGATAAAGAGAATTTTATATTTTCTCTAGTTAGTGCCTTTGCTAAAATAGAAGCTGCAGCAATTCCATCTGCATCTAAATGAGATACAATTCTAACTGGAGTTTTGTTTAGTGATTTAAACTTTGCAACTAAACTGTTAGTTAATTCGTAAAACTCATTATATTTATCCATCATTAACCAATTAATAACTTAGCTTGTTCTCTACTATATCTCCAAGTTTCTGGTAATTTTCCAACCTTTTTATAATATTTTGATAATCTATGAATCTTTGACTCTGTTAATTGTAATCCTCTCTTTGCAGCCATGTCTCTTTTGTTTAATTCTAAATGCTTTGAAATTAATAATTCTTTTTTAATTAAAGCTTTAAGATCTTCTGGAAGTTCATCATTTAATTTATTTTCTTTTAAAATTTGTGATATTTTTTTATTTAGAATGATTCTAACATCTGGGATACCGTAACTATCTCTTAAAATAATTCCAATTTGACTTGCAGTTTTATCTTCTTTAGCAAGTTTTAGAATAATCTGTTCAATTTCTTTATCTTTATATCTTAGCCATGTTGGCTTTGACATTTTAGAAGGTTTTGTTGAACCTGATTTCCCTTTCTTTCTTGAATGCATACGTGCCATTTTTAATATTTTAATCGAGAACTAACTTGTATTGGTATAAACAAGTTGTAACCGATTTATCCTTAGTTTTTTGTCTTTATTATATTTATAAAGGTTTTGTATAGCCCCACCAAGATTTGAACTTGGGTCTCGAGCTCCAAAGGCTCGCATCCTTGGCCACTAGACTATGGGGCTATTAATGGTTTTTTATCAAAATAACTTTAAAAACCTTCCTATAAATTAAAGAAATATTATAATCTTATTAGATATATTTTTAAAGTATAAAATGAATTAATTAAAAGAATGGATAGAGATAGAATGAATAAATACATATTAATAATAATTATATTAAGTATTTTTTTATTTATTACTAGTTTTATTAAAGCAAACCCAATAATAAATTCATATTCACCTGAAAATTTAAATTTGATTATAGATGAAACTCAGACTCAAAATTTTACTATAAATGCTTCCGATTCTGAAGGAAATCCTATTTATTACGATTATAGTTGGTCTTTATACAATAAAGATAAAGAACAATTTGTTAGTTGCCAGTATAATGGTTGGAATTGTTGGTCTTTATATTGGAATAAGTTTTCTCCTAATGGTAGTATGGCTGGTAATTATACTTTAATTGCAAATATTTCAAATAATCAATTATCTACTTTTATTCAATGGAATATTACAGTTAATGATATAAATGTTGCTCCAAGTGCAACACCTATTGCAGGTTATTCTGAAATATATTTAAATTCTGGTTATTATTTAATAAGGAATGGTACTTGTGGAATTTATCGTCAGATTAATGTAACTAATTTCAACCTACCATTTTTATCTAATATAAGCGATATAGAACATGATAATTTAACAATAGATTGGTATGTTGCAAAAGATAATATAGTTTTAAAAAATGAACATACTGAAATTCATTCTTATTTAGTTTATTCTATTTACTTTAATTATACTTTTAATGAAGTTGGAAATTATATTGTAAATATGACTGTGGATGATGATAAATATAATAAATATGTTAATGCTAGACAATCTCAACAAGTAAAAGTAAATGTTTTTGAAAATGATTCTGTTATGAATACTGCCCCAACAATGGTTAGATACGTTATTCCAAGTATTAATAAATATTGGTTAGATTCTGGTTATGGTAAATCTGGTTTTTTAATTGATCTTTATGGTAATTATTATGTTATTAAAAATTCAAGTGGGGCTGAAGTGGATTTTATTAATATTACTAATAATATGATTAAATTTATAGTTAATGCTACAGATAGAGAACAAAATGATTTAATTTTTAATTGGTATGTTTATAAAAATAATATTAGTGTTTATTCAGAAAAACAAGCAGTAAACTATTCAACAATTGGAACACAAAGTAATTTTGAATATTCATTTCCTAATTTAGGTACTTATATAATAAATGTCAGTGTAAATGATAATAAAATTGTTACATGTCCATCAAATTATCCTAATAAACAATGGATAGTTAATGTTATTGAATTAAATAAAGAAAAATTTGTAAAGGGAGATTGTAATGGAGATACATATATAGGTCCACCTGATTATGCTGCATTCACACAAGTAATGAGAGGAAGATCAACCTCATGTTATTATCCAAATAGAACTAGAAGATATGATTACTTAAATATCTTTGATTTTAATAATGATGAATATATAGGTCCACCTGATTATATTAAATTAATAGAAACAATGAAAGGTATAAGTCCCTTAGAATATTATACTATTTAAAACAACAAAAAGTAGCTTTTATAAATGTTTTTTAACCAAAAATTACACTTAAAAATGAAAATAGAACTTTCAAAACCAAATAAAAAATTTTGGACTTTAACACAAATAGTTGGTATGGGTGCGTTCGTTAGTGGAATATATCAAGGATTTTGTGAATCAAAAGGAATACCAATCGATCCATCATTTAAAGATTTTATAAGATATGGACCAATTATAGCAAATGGTTTATTAGAAGTTCCAATTGGAATAGAACTTGCGAATAATCCAAGACATTTAGAACAATTATTAAAAATAATACCAGAAGAAGATAAAAAAGAAGTAAGAAAATATCTTCCATTTATTTTGTCAAAAAATTATCCAATAATTTGTATGCTTAGTACAGTAGGATTAGAATATATTGGTTATATGGGTGGAAAATATGTTGGATCTATTACTTAAATTATAAAATCATCTTAACAACAAAAAAAACATTAATTCCCATCAAAACTAAAAATAATATAATTTCTAATAATTTACCTGTTTTTACAAAACCTGAAATTCTAAAGCTAGAAAAAGGATGTAAAAAATTAATTCCTTCTAAAGTTAAAGCATCTATTAAAATATGAGAACTATAACCCACTAAAACAGCTAGAGCAATTAAATTATAACCTAAATAATTGAATAAAAAATATAAAATTATAGGCGGAAATATTGTATGTAAAATTCCCCTATGATTAAAAAAATATGAAATAAATTTTACTTTCTTTCCTAATTTTGAATCCCTATTATCTATATCTGGAACTAAAGCAACAAAGCAAACAATTAAAATAAACAAATAAACATTTGAAACACTTAAAAATTTTAAAGCTATAAGAGAAGAAAGTAATGCAAAAGCTAAGTGAGTGTAAAACATCATTTTATTATATTTTCTGCAAGTTGTACTGGGTCTACATCTTGAATGTTATTAGCCACAAATTCTAATCTATTAAACATTTCATTTCGAGTTACACGACCTTTAATTAGTAATTGTTTTCCAAGAACTTCTGATTTTAAAGCATCAAATTTTTGCTGTGAATCTTTTATTTCTTGTAATTCTTGTTCTGTTTTTTCTACTAAATGCAATGCTTGATCTCTAAATGCTACAACTCTAATATTTGCACTAGAATCATCAAAAAAGAAATTAATCAATGGAGCATATTTTGGAGTAACAATATTATGCTTTTCACATCTAAAATTTCCATCTATTAATTTTATTCTTTTACCACATTCAGGACAAACATCATAAAATCTTGGTTCAAATAATTGAACAACAGTTCCAAGAATTTCTACATTATCATTTTCGCTAAGTTCTGAAATCTTTTTTCTCATCAATTGTTGTTTAACTAAAACATTTCCAATAAATTCTCCTTCAGGATTAATTAATAATTGTGAATTATTTCCAGAATGTAATTCCTTAAATCCATTATTTTCCTTGCAATAAGCACCCTTAACTTTTATTATATCTCCTTCTTTTAAGTGAACTAAACTACTAATTTGAGTTTCATCCCATAAAACTAATCTTGTAGTTCCTGTTTCATCGCCAATCAATAATGAAGCAACTTTTGATTTTTTTCCATTTCTTGTAAATTCTCTTGTTTCATAAATATTAATCACTTTAGCAGTAATTGTAACCAATCTCATACCAGGAAGAACATCTTCAATTTTTAATGTGGTTGGAACACTGACTAATTTTACTCCTAATTCATTTGCAATAATATGCGCTGCCCCTTCTCTACTAATTAAATCAGAAAGCTCTTTTAATTTTTTATTAATTTTATTTTCTACTTCTTCCTTAGAAATACTAGAATTTGATAAGATTATATCAATTATTTGCTCGTAACTTAAATTATACATTTATCCTCGTTTTTTTTATGCAAAAATTGCAAATTTAATTTTTATTTCTTGTAAAGTACAAGGGTTTTTAATTGAAGGAACTTCAAACTTTATTAAGTTATCGCTTTTTTTTCCATCTAATTGATTTTCGACGTTGCAAGTGTCAATATTTTTAGTTTTTTCCAGACAATTTTTATAATTTTTTACTTTTTTTATTAAATTTCCATAATCTTTTTGATTAGAATCTATTTCTTGAGTATAATTTGCAAAAAATAAATAATTGATATTAATAAAATCTTTATTATCTTCTATATTTACTGAATCCGATTCGAAAGAAAATCCGTTATTTACTAGTTTAATATTATATTTTAATCCAAACAATTCATTAGGCAAATAAGAATCAAAATTATTTTTGAAATTCTTAACTAAAATCTCTTCATAATTAATATTTTCTGGATTACACGTTGGTGTAAAATCCCATATTGGAAAATCATTCTGAATGCAGTTAGAATTATCGATATTATATTTTTGAGAAATATCGTTCAATGAATCGCAATAAGCTAATTTTGCTGCTTCTTGAATACCAAAATATAATTTTTCTCTATTAATTATTGTATTTATTACTTCTCCAGACTTTTCTCCTAATAATTTAGATTTATCATTAATAGTTCTTTCATAAAACATCAAACCTATTACACTTATTATAACAATGGTAAATAATGCAAGCATAGGTAAAAAAATTCCTTTTTTCATGTATTAACAACTCCTGCTTCTAATTTTATAACTAATTTATTTTTATTATTCAATAAAACAATATTTTCTGAATTTAGTTTTTGTCCATAAGTTGCAATATATTTATCTCTATTTTCTTCTAAAAATATATTTTTGTCAAAAGTCAATTTATAATTACTAAATAATTTTCCAAGAGTTTTATTAGTTTCTTCTCTTAATTGAGTTTCATATTTATTATCCAAATAATAAAATCTTATTAAATCGGAAATTAAATATTGTTTATTTTCTATTTCTATAGAGGTTCTTAAATAATTTAATAAAACTAAATCTAAATCTATTTTTTCTTTTGCAAGTATACTTTCTTTTGCTGGGCCATTTAATGTTTGATATGGAATTACAATGAAATACCAAAAACCTGCTAATACTAAAATAATCAGTAAAAATGCTACTACCCCATAGATTGCTAATTCAATTCCTTTTTTGTTCATTTATTTACCTCAAAATTTTTTGGAAAAACTAAACTAAATTCTAATAATGTTGGTTTATTGTCCATGATAACATAATCTTTTGTTATATAGCAAGTCATTAATTCATTTTCAGTTTTAATTTTACATAATGGATAATTTAATTTATAACCATCATGATCAATATATCTATCTCTAACAGAATTATCTTCTAAATTTCTTAGAGTTAAATTTAATTTGATATTTCCAAAATTAAAACATTTATCTAAATTATTTAATTTAGTACTATCAATCATACCAAAATGATTATCATAAGACAAGCAATTATAAATATTATACATAATTAATTGTGATTCATATTTATTTACATCAATTTCTCTAGTTAAAAATATTGAAACTCCTGAAACAATTACTAATAAAATTAAAATTAAAATACCAATTCTTAAAACCCATAGAGGCATTTCCATTGCTAGATTAAATGATCCTTTTTTCATTTTTCAATTATAACCTTATTATTTTGTTTTTTAAAATTAATAAATAAAGTTTCTATTTCTTTATTTTCTATATTCAAATTGCTAAAACAATAATATTGATAAGGATTAGTTCTATCTTTAGGATAAGATTCTATGATACATGGATTGGATTTAAAATTTAAAAATAAATTTTCTTCTGCAAATGAAGCTTTAACATTTAAATCAAAAGGAGCTGCTGAAATTGAATCAATTAAAAATGCTGAATCAATTGCAACTTGTTTCATTTTAAATGAAGTATCATCTTTTATTCTTGATACAAATGTTAAAATAATTCCACCAACAATTATTGCTAAAACAAGATAAAATAAAATAATATACTCTTTTTCAAAATCCCCTTTTTTGTTCATATTAATTTATATCAAATAGAATTTATATTAGTTTTGTTTAATTAAGCAATAGCAGTAGCACTAGATTGTTGTTCAGCAAGCAATTCATTATAAATATTTTCAAAATCAATATCAGTTAAAGTTGGTTGACCATAAGGTGATCCTGGTAAAGAAGCCCAAGTACCTTTTGTTTTATCTAACGCTCCATTTAAATCTCCTGCTGCTAAAAGTTTATCTAAACCTCTAGCTTTCAATTCATAATATACAACTAAATCCTGATTAATAGGAGTAAATTGATCACAAGGAACTTGATATTTTACACACCAATTCATCCAAGTTTTAGAAAGAAATTGATATCTCCCTGCAGCAGTTGAACATGTATTTTTATAAGGAACACAATCATCTGGATGCTTATCTCCTGTAAAACATTCACCACCAAATTTAATTCTATAAGGATCTGGACATTTAGAAGTTGGTTTAGCTGTTCCTTCCCCTACTGTAATTGCTCTCATAAAAGCAAGTATATATGGATCTCCATCTTTTAATGCAAGGCTATAAACTCCGCTTGGTGTTTCTTTAGGAATACTAAAATTAAGTTCTGCCAATTTTATATCAATAGGTATTCTTGAAAATACAACATTAGTTCCCTGTTGTTTATAATAAATAGGCACTAGCTGATTACCATCAAAACCAATATAATTATTTGAAGAATCTATAAAAGTTAGTGAATCTATATTTTTTAATTCAGTACAATATTTATTTTCTGTACAAGAGTTATCTTTAAATTCACAAACACAAATTGCTGTTTTACCAAAAATTTCTTGTGGGGGTATTACTTTTGTGTCTCCAACTTTAGAAAATAAAACAAATGCACAATTTTCTTCTTCTAATCTAATTATATCTTGAGATTCCTGATTTAATTGAATGCCTTCAATATTTTGACTTATTCTATTTACAATATTTTTAGCTTCTTCAGTTATACATGGTTGACTAGAACCAAAAAATAATTTTGTAAATGCAACTGAAGGGTATAATAAAGCAAAAAGAATAGCAATTCCAAAAACTAAACCTATTATAAATTCCAGTGTTGTTAATCCTTTTTTCATTTTAACCTACTAAACTAGATATAATATTATCAAATTTAGATAAAATTTTTGTTGCATTCCCAGTAAAGAATAAAACTAAAAGAATAAATACAAGTAAAATTAATATTGTAACAATTATTGTATTTAGAGTAAGTTCAGAACCTTTTTTGTTCATTTTATCCACAAGTTATTCCACAAGAGATTCCAAGAGTATTACAAGTTTTACCTTGTTCATCTGCAGTTATCTTTCCATCTCCATTTAGATCTACATCAAATTTACCATTACAGAAATTATCCATCATACTACTCTTGATTATATCACTATTTTGATTTTGATAATTCACACAATAAGCATTACATTTTGTTGTTGCTTCAGATATATCTGTTAATTGACCACTGAAAATATTACTAATTTTTTTTGTTAAAGATGCCATTCCACCTGTAAAGAATACTGCCATAATAACTAATACAATAACAACTAATATAGTTATAATAATAATATTCATAGAAAGTTCTGCACCTTTTTTGTTCATTTTATCACCTAATTTTATTTATTTTATAAACTATTTAAAGGTTTTGGTTAACATTGAGATAATTTATTAATATAATCTCTTCCATCTTTTGAAAGTTTATCTTCCAATACAAAACAAATATTATTTCCTTCTTTATAAAAAGTTGGTTGTTTATTTACAAAATAATGCGCTTCTGTTTTTGAAGGTTCTTTAAATAAAATTGTTTTTGGATAACTAGCCAAAAATAAATAAGAATAATCTGCAATATTATTTATAACTAAATTTTTATTATAAGTTATATAACAATTAATATTTTTACCTGAAAATATTTTACTTCCTACTGATCCAATTGTAGAATCTGCATTTGATAATATATCAAAAGCCTTTGAATATTCCTCTTTTACTCTTGTTAAACTAATTCTAATATTTGAATATTCAAGTACATATCTATCAGGAAAAGTCATTAAATCAATATTACATAAACATTCTTTTTTAGAAGAATTAAAACATTTTTCATAACTATTTGTTATTTCTGGAAATTTATTAGAAATTTCTACTGGAATACTAGATATAGTCTCTTGTTCAGGATTCATATTTAAAATAGTTTTTACAATAGGCCAACCTTTTGTTGGAACCCATATTAAAAAAGCAATAACTAAAATAACCAATGCTAATTCAACAATTGTTTTAGTTGCCATTTATTTTCCAAACCTCAAAATATTTGTTAAACTTTCTATTAAAGACATTATTTTTTCTTTACCTAACCACATAATTGCTAAAAGAAGTAATAAAACTGCTAAAGCGACTAATAATTTACCTACTGTTTCCATTGGAAAATCTCCTTTTTTGTTCATAGTATCTGACCTTCTGTATTTCCTTCTCCTGCATTTGATATACCCTTAAATAAATTTTCCCATGGACTTGTTGCACCAGAACATTTAGCTGTAGCTTCTGTACTGCTTATCAAAGCAACTGAAGGTTTAAATTTTACTTGATTTGCACTGGGATTTACAAAAACTAATTCCAAAAATACAAATCCACCTGCACCTATAGCACAAGCAGGTATAGCAGATATGCCCCCACCAATAAGTCCAATAGCTCCTGCACTTACACAACTTATTACAGCCCCTTTTGCATAAGTTTCTAATCCTTTTTGTCTTGGATAATTTGTTGTATCAAAAATATACATAACATATAATGGATTTGTTGTTGGTATTTTATTTAATGAAGTTAAATCAAGATAATTAGGGTGAGTAAATAAATAATCTGCGTAGGTTTGTCCTGCAGAAGTTTTTGTATCTAATAAATAATTTCCTAATCCATCCAATTCTTTATCTTTTAAAGAATCATCAAAATTAATTTTTGAACACAAATAACAAAAAGAACCCTTATCAGAACCCATAAAATCTAATTCTCCTTCTCCAAATTTATACCAACAATCATACATTGCATTTGCAATATCTTTATTAGCACTTTTTTCATCTTTTATAGTAAAATTATTTGAAGGGCAATTTATTGGAGTAGAAAATTTTTGTATCCCTAAAACTTTTTGTGCATTTAATTGAATACTTTGCCTACAAATTTCTATATCTGTTTTACTTTTAATATTTCCAGCAATTAAGTTAGTAGCATAACCAAGTACTAAAACACCAGCTAAAAGAACAATTAAACTTACTAAAACTGTTTCTGACATTCCTTTACGGGACATTTAAAATCCTCCTAGTAACATAATAAACTAAACCAGAAACTGCTAATATAAATGTTAAAAGTAAAATTAATTTAACTAGTGTACTTAAAGATTTATCATCCTCTTCCATATAATACTTAAAATTATTTCCTATATAAAACTTATTATACAGCACCCATCGCAGAATTTGCCAAAATAGTAGATGCAAGTAAGTTAAATAATACAATAACAATAAATGCAATTATAGTATAAAGCACACTTCCAAAAATAATATTCTTTCCAAGTAAATAATTTTGATTTAATTTATCTGAACCATTTTCAATTCCATTTGCTAATATAGTTAGAATAATAATAATTTCAACAACATAAATTCCTACAACAATTTGGAAATAATAAGAAGGAATTATATCTTCAATTTTGAATATTTCTGCAAATTGCTGAAACCCTTGAAGAGAACTAGCACTTGTTGCATTTCCTTGTGCAACTTGAAATAAATTTGTCATATTAGAAATTATACCAACTATCATAGAACCAATTCCAACAACAATACCTGCAATTACTGGAGCCATAAAAGAAATTTGAGATTTCATTGAAGAAACAATTTCAGATAATAAATCTTTTAACCTTTCATTAACTCTATGAATTTCTGTAACATAATTAGAAATACTTATCATTGATTTTGATGCAATCTTTGAACCTTTTTGAACACTTTCTAATAAAACTTCCATTGATGATTCAATTAATGAGGATGGATAAGATAAAATTGCTCCTGTTTTTCCATTAAAAATTGCTTCTTTTAAATTCATACCAAGATTTCTAATATTAACTGAAACTATTCTAAAAAAATTTCCTGTTGGAGTGCCAGACATATTTTCTGCAACAGTACCAAATGCAATTTCTGCTGGAACACCATCTGATAATCTATTACCTAATTGAAATAAAGAAGACGCAAATTCATTTTCTAATTTTTTAGTTTCATTTCTTACTTTAATTAAATCTTTACTTGTTCCCTTATAATAAATTCCTATTCCTAATGCAATTCCAAAAGGAATTAATAAACTTAATAATAAAGCACCTAATCCAAAGGGACCACAATTTCCTTCACATCTATAATCCATAAATTTAGCACCCATTAAATTAAAATCATATAAAGGGTTTATTATATGCAAAATTACAGGTAAAAATCCTATAAATAAAAATACTGAAATTATAAAAATTGGAAATGCCTTTGATCTTTTTTGATTAAATAATCTTTTTTGAATATCTGATTCTCCGTAACCTGTTGGTCTCTTACTTAAAATTTCATAACCATAACTAAAAACTGCAATAGGTAAAATAACATCATATAATAATCCAATATGATACCACTTAACTAAATTTCCCATAAAAGCAGCTATTAATGGAAATATTACTAAACCAAGAATAGGTAAAATAACTCCTAACATATGTAACATTGTAATTGGATTTTTTAATTCTTGTGCGTAATGCAACATTTTTTCATAAGTTCCTTCCAACATAACTTCTAATGCCTTATCCAATAATTGCATTCTTCTATCTTCTGAAGATTCATATAAAGAAGATTCTACTAAATGAAAAGAATTTACAAATTCTAGATTATAATCACGCCAACCATCAAGATATGCATCTAAGGCATCTTTAATATTTGAATATCTTCCAGATTCTATATCCCAAAATAATTTTCTTAAATCCAAAGATAAAGGAGCACCAATATGTAATGCTGTAAATTTAATTGCATGTTCTAAATTTGCTGTATGTCTCATATACATTACAATATATAACATACACAAAACCATCTGGTTACTTGCTTTTAATCTCCATTGATTTGCAAGATAAATTGGCAAGTTGGATAATGGTTTTAAAATAACTGCTGCAAGTATAACAAACATTAATGGAAAAAATATAACTAAAGTATTGAAAACTAAATATGCTAAAGCAGCAGATAAAATTGAAAATAAAATTATTAAAACTGAAATTAAAGTAGCTAAGCTTGTAGCACCATTTGGAGTAACATTAAGATGAGCAGTTTCAATTGCTTGTTCTAATTTTTTATATTGTTCAATTGGTGGTCTTATTGCAATTATTGATTCTGCTTTATTACACCAAGTTTCATATAAACTAGAAGTAGTTTCTAATGCTTCTTTTCTAAATTTAATATACTCTCTTGAGAATTCTGCATCTTTAGGAACATCTTCTTCATCAACTTCTTTACTTATTTTTGCTTCGTATCTTTTTAAGATATCTTCTGTAGTTTCAGGCTTTGCTATTTATATCACCATTTTCAAATGTTTTTTGTTTAATATATCTTTTTAATTCTTGTTCCCACCTAAAAAATATTTTTTTGGAATCAAGTGTTCCGGTTTCTTGTCTTACTTCATCAGAAATTCTGTGAAATAAATCATTAAATTGAACAACATCTTTTGCTTCTAATAAATCTATCATTCCTGATTCAATTGCGTAATTAACAAATGTTTCTTTTATTTTTGCTCTTAATAAAATATTATCCCAAACTGCTTCCCAATTTCCTGCCCACTCTTTAATATTTGAAGCAATTGATTTTATTATTTCTGATTCTCCATTAATTAAAGCATCAGTTGGTTGTAAGGAATCTGTTTTTGCATCATATTTCATTAAATCAACAAAACCTCCTTCTGCCATTGGATCTTCATTCCATTGTTTTCTAACTTCAGTAATTTGAGTTATTCTACGCCACCTATGCATTCCATCTGGAGATTTTATTGGATTACTAATTACAATAATATCAACTGCTTTAAAACTAGTTCTAGGAACTTTAAGATCATTTACAATTCTATCAAAAACACCGTAAGGAGAATCACCATGTATAGTTCCTGCAACAACATTTGCAAGTGCACCTACACGCATTGCTTCGAATAATGCTAAAGCTTCTAAAGATCTTATTTCTCCAACAATTAAAGATGAATCACCCATTCTTAAACTAGTTCTGATTCCTTCATCTGCTGCAATTTCTGAACCACCACCTCCAGCTAAAGCAGATCTAACTTTAAGTGGTTGAATATTATAACCTAGCTCACGTAATTTTTCTGTTGATAGTTCTAAAGTATCTTCACATGTAATTATTCTATACTTTCTCATAATTTCAATTAAACAAGAATCTAAAAAAGAAGTATTATGTGCAATAATTCCATTTGCTATAAAATTATGTGTACCTGGAACAGATAAATCATAAACATAACCATCAGAAGATTTTACTCTTTCTACACTAATAACCTTATCCCAAAATAAATCTGAATTAACTACATTATTTGCTAATTCTAATAATTTTGAAGTTTCATCTGATATTACTTCTTCATATATATTTATTATATTTTTAGTAATTGCCTTTAATGTATTTATACTTATATTTTTATAAATACCATTAAAAAAATTAGATACTGTTTGTATAGAAATATCTTTAGAAGCTATCATTTCATTAGGAATATTAAGTTCATTTCTTAAGTTATTAAGAATTATCCCTATTTGTATATAATCAATTGAATTATCCCTATATTTATTTTTTATGGAATTTATAATTATATTTGCTTTATTTTTATTTTCTTCTAATAAGGATCTATGTTGTTCTAAGAAATTATCAATTATAATCTTTCTTTCTGTTGGAGTTTTTATTCCACCATAAAAATAACTCTTAAGTGAACTTTCTGGTATATTTGTTGCTCTTGACATTTCAGAATAATTAATATTTGTGCCAAAATTATTAATCTTATTTTCAAACAATTGATTCATGGAAGTTAGATTAATAGTAGATTTTAAAAAAGAATTTTTACATTTTTGATTGAGTAATTTATTAACTTCCTTATCAGAAATTTTTAGAAAAGCAGATAATTCTGAATAAGGTATATCTAATAATGTTTTTAATTCTTTTATTTCTGAAGTTATTTCTTTTAAATTATAATTTAATATATTATATAAAGGACGGATATTTATGGAACTTATTTGATTATATCTTACATTAAAATATTGCATAATTTGATTAAACCAATTACGAGAAATTCCATATTTATTATTTTCATAACCCCAATAATCTTTATTTAATATTTCTTTAAGTTGTTTTGGACTAATATGAAGTTTATTTCTTAATTCTCCAAATAGTTTAGTACCTTGTGGAATAATATCTACATTTGTATTAGATTTTTTAAAAGAAATTTTTAAAAGATTATCTTTCTTCATTGGATGATTATAATTTATATTTAAATTATAACTTTTAATTGAATCTCCCCTAATAAAAAGCCTGTAATATGGTTTATTTTTAACTATTTTTAATTTTTCAAATGAAATTATCCCAAATCTTAGTAATGCCATCTGCAACTGTTTTACTAATTGATTACTTGCAGAAGTAAATTCTATATCAACCTCACTTACATGTGAATCACAATCAAATAAAGTTTTTATATATGAAGCTAAAATCTCATTATTTGATTTTAATACCTGTTGAGGAATTTCTAATTTTGAAGATTTTTTTCCTATTGGTATTTGAAAGATTGAAGATATTAGTCTAGATAAATCTTTTGAGGATATTTGCACACAAAAAGTTGTTCTTGTTTTATATTCCCTAAATTTAATATCAAATAATTCTTTAATTAATGTTTTATATCGTTCTCTAATTTCTTTATTATTATTAAAAAAATAAATCCCAGATTTAGCAATATGTCCATCCCCTGAAATATACCCTAAAATTTCTGATAACTGTGAATTAAATTTTTTTGGAAATTTAAATTCTAAACTATTTGTTTTTCCCTTAAATATAAAATAATCTTTTGTTTCTTTTGTATCAAATTTAAATTCTATTTCTTCTGAATTTGTATTTATCTTTCTTGGAGAAGCTATAAACAAACCTTCTTTTATATTATTTGCATAAATTTCTTTTATTCCCATATTAAATGTAAAATATGGATGTTCAGGAGTAGTTATTATTTCCTTACCTGATTGAGTTTTTATTTTAATTAATTCTTTTTCAAATCTTCTTTTATACAAATAATCAGTATAAGAATTTTTAATTTTATAATTATCTAGACTCATTATTCCCAAATTTAAATTATATTTTTTTTCTTCTTTTATATTTTCTGTAATCATTAATTTAGATATTGGAAGAATTGAACCATTATCTAATTGAATTAGTGTATCTCCACTTACACACTTTCCACTTCCACGAGTACCTGCAACTAATAAAGTTCTTGATCCATCAATTAAAAAACTTAATAATCCTGCCCCTAAAGGAGAAATCATTTTATTATTTACAAATAAAGGTTGAGTCCATGGTTTATCTCTGTGCCTTCTTAAAGAAAATCCAAGACCATATGGATTTAATGGCTTTGAAATAATTGCAATTCTTGTTCTTGATCCAGGCAAAGTTAATTCTGTATCTAAAACAGGATTAGCTTCATCTAAAGGTCTTCCACTTAACAATCTAAATTTAGTTGCCCAACCCTCTCCATCTTCAACACTTGGATAAATATTTGTTACACATTCATCATAATCTGCATGAACTAAAAATATTGGTGTTTGTCCTATTGGTCCATTAATTGAAATATCTTGAACTTTTGGATCATTAAGTAAAATTTCTATTAAACCAAATCCAACTGTGTAACGAACTAAAATTTCTGCAAGCTCTTCAATTTCTTTGTAAGCTAGATCAATTCCTTTGTTTGTTGCAAGCTCAGTAATCAAATCTTTTCCAATATTATAAAAAGTTCTACGCATTCTTTCAGGATCAACAAATTCTTCTGCTTTTGGTTTATGTTCTGATAAAACATTTCTTGCTAAATTTAATAACATATATTTATCTTCTGAAATTTTAAATTCAGGAGGATTAAGATGATATAATAATTTAATATCTCCAGGAACACGATAAAGAGTTACATCTGTTTTTTTATCAATTGAATAAGAATCTATTTCTTCTCCATTTAGTGGAGGATCAGACATTAATTTTGTATACATAAAATCAGGAGTTATTGTTGGTCTGAATATTGTTCTGTAAATTGTTCTATCACCTAAAACATAACCTGCAATATGAGGACGTGCAAAAGAAATTAATTTTGTTTGATCTAGATAAACTAAAATATTTCTTAATAAATTAATATAATGTTCTCTGCAGTGTAAACATAAAGGTGTTGTTGTTTTTTTAATTAAAATATTTTCTTCTCTTACTAATCTTCTTAATTCAACATAAGCTCCAATTGGATCTGTTCTTAATAAATTTAAAATAATATTTTGTAATTGTGCTAACCTAGAACCAAGACAAACAGTACATTGTTGTGTTGGAGCCATTGCAGAAAGTGTTAAAACTTTTTTTTGTTTTAAAAAATGATTATAAATAGATGCAATTTCTGAAATAGTTGAAGTTTGTGTAAAATCATATTCATAATTTTTCCCCAATTGAGAAAATATAATTCTTACCACTCCTGGATTTTGAGTTAGAAAATCTATTGTTCTAGACATACAAATAGAATTATCTTCAATGGATGGAGAATATGGATAATTATTGTAATTGATCCACATCACCTCTTCTTGACCCTCTTTGACTATTTCGTAATCGCCAGGTTTTGTCTTTTTAGCAAATAGCATATTCCTCTTTTAAATACATTAAATTTATATACTAATAAGTCTATTTATTAAAAAAGTTTTCGTTTAGTCAAAAAGAGGAAAATGGTGCAAGAAACTGACGCAAGTAACGTTCTAATTGATATTAATACAAGAATTAGAGTTCTAGAAGAAAAGAATAACCAATTAAGAGAAAGATTGCTAGTTACAAATCAAAATATGATTGAAGAATATAAAAGAATGATTCAAGAGATGAGAACTATTACTTCTGATGTTAAAGAAATGCGTGAAGATATTGAAAATTCAAGAGAAATGATTAAACATATTATAAAAGAAAGTACAAATTTTGCAAGAAGAGATTCTGTTTTAGTTTTAGAAAAATATATTAACATGTGGAACCCTATGAAGTTCACAACAGAAGAAGATGTTGTTAAAATTATCGATTTTAGAAAAAAATTCAAAAATGAGGTTGTAGTATAATGGCTAATGAATATGATGAAATAAAAGATCAAGTTGGTGATGAAATGATGGAAGCGCCAGCACCAACACAAATGAGAGGAATGAAACCTTCTATAATTACTAAAGGAAATGTTCCACAACAACCAATGGAAGATGAACCTATAATGGAATCTAATTTTACAAATATGCAAACACCCCAACCAATAATGCCTAGAGCTTCAAATGATAGAGCTAGTGTTGAAACTATGGAAGAAATTGCAGAATCGATTGTTAATGAAAAATGGGAAGAATTAATGTCCAGTGTTGGAAATATTGCTATATGGAAAGAAAAAGTTCAAACTGATATTAGATCAATAAAACAAGAAATAGTTAGAACAGAAGAAAGATTTGAAAATTTACAAAGAGCAATTCTTGGAAGAGTTGAAGATTATAATAAAACAATGACAAGTGTTGGAACTGAAATGAAAGCACTTGAAGGTGTTCTTGAAAGAATCTTACAACCTTTAGCAACAAATATTAAAGAATTGTCAAGAATTACTGAAGAATTAAAGAAAAAATAAATTTATTTCTTTTTTTATTTTTTTGTTGCAACGAATCTAATAGATAAAGAAGCTAAAATTAAAATAAATATTGCACCAAGTACTCTTGGATGGAATAATGTTCTTAAAGTTTCTGAACCAATTGTTTTTGTTACGTTACCTGAAGCATAAGGAGTAAATATATCACTATAAACTTGAGTTATACCAATTAACAATAATAAGAAAGCAATAACCATTACAGTCCAAATACTTAGATTATTCCAAATAACTTGTTGTTCTATCCCTAAAAATGTTAATCCCATAAATAATAATATTAAAAATATAAAAATAAAAACAAACCAAGGAACAATATAATTAATTAAATCTACTACGCCCCCTGCAAACAAAGAAATTGCTGCTATAGAAAATGCTGCAACAAATTTTAAAGATTTATTTTTTCCTAACCAGTCTGTATTTTCTAAAATAATATAAATTATTGAAAATATAAATAAAAAAGTTATAACAGGTAAAAAGTGATACAATAATCCCGTATCAAGTAATGTTGCCATTTATTTACCTTGAAGACCTTTTACTATTTTATCAATACCAGATTCTTGTCTTTGTCCACCACCAATATAAGTGATTACTAAAACAACAGTTACAATTAGAATAATCCAAGCCTTATCTTGTTCACTTGGTTTTAACCAGTAAGGCATTCCTAAATAAGATGATCCTGATAGAGCCCAAATAATTGCTAAAATACAAACAACAATTGCAATTAAGAAAGGTGCACGTGTCCAACTTGATGTATTAGCACCAAACATTCCAGCTACAACTAAAAACATTAATACAACTAAAATAAATAATGAAACTTTTGGTAAAAATGAATTAATAAGCATAACAATTTCTGGTTGTACAACAACAAGTAAACCAAGAATTAATGCAAGCATTAAATTAAGATTCTTTTTATCTTTTCCAAGTATAGCTAATTTTTCTAAGATTGCAAAAATAACTGTAAATATTAATAAAAATGGTAATAAATATTCAAATACTCCCATTGTTTGTAATTGCATAAATACTGAAGTAAAATCTGCCATTACTTACCACTATTCCCTTTTTTTGAACTTGTAATAAAAACTATTGCTCCTATAACAACGGCTAATAAAATAAAACTTGAAACTATTGATCCACCCCAATTAGCCATTGCATAATTATAACCATATTCTAACCAAGATAAACCTGAATCCATTTTAATTGAGTATAAGAAAATTAAAATTACACCTGCAAGTAAGAAAGCAACAAATGCTGCATAATAACCTGGATGTCCTTTTTTGAAATCAAATTCTTCTGTAACTGCAAATACTCCAATTAACATTAAAAATGAAACACTAATAACAATTAATAATACTATATTTGGCAAAGCAACTTGAAATGCTGTTACAATTTGATTACTTGCAATAACAAGCATAGCAATAACAAAAGCAACCATTGAATCCAGATTCTTTTTTGGTTTATTATCTTCTTTACCAAGAATCATAGTTTTTTCTAAAATTGCAAAAATAATTGTGAATACTAATAAGAAAGGTAAAACTACATCAAATAAACCAAAATTTTGAAAGAATTGAATCGCGTTAGCTAATGGTGATGGTTGTGCCATATTAATTTAAACAAATCATGAATATATAAAAGTTATGATTGTAAAAAATTTTATTCTTCTTCTGAATTTTCTTCTTCAAGAGTAGGAATTGCTGCTTTTGATATAAGCACAATGTTGTCCATAGCCTTTACTAGTTGATGAGGTACTATTACACCTTTTGCTCCACCAAGCATTTTGTTTAAAACAGAACCTTTTGTGGATTTTATTTTCCAACCTGCAATTTTATTATCTGCAATTACAGATTCTTCAATAATACCAAAAAAAGAACCATCATCGGTATAAACACTCATATTATAAACATCACTTATATTTTTAACTTTTAACATTTAATTTCCCTCCTTAATTGTTTTTTAGGAAAGGTATTTAAAGTTTATATAATTTTCTCTTTTAGAATGCAGAGATACAAAAATATAGTTATTATAGGTACTTC
>JAQUND010000024.1 GCA_028717785.1 Candidatus Nanoarchaeia archaeon
GAAAGTCAAATGCAAATTAAAATAGAACCTGATAATAATATGATAGTACTTATAATTCCTTATATTATTAAACGCAATAAAATAAAAAGCGTCTTTCAAAAGAAAATCTACGGATAATGAGGTTATATAATGGCAACTAATTTTTTAAAGTATACATCGTTAACTTATGACTCAATTCTGCAACAAATAACAGATAAGTTTAATTCAGACTCTAGATTTGCTAACTTTAGACAATCTGCTATAGCTTCTCTTATGGCTGAAATATTTGCTGGCGTTGCAGACTTAGTTAACTATAATTTAGAAAGACGAGCCGAGGAAGCCTTTTTAGACACAGCCAAACTTAAAAGTTCAGTTATTCTACTTTCCCGTATGCTTGGTTATGTAATGCAAAGACCAATCCCGGCTTCTGCTACTTTAAAAATTAAGTTGAAAGGCGACTTTAGTTCCATTATTAGTACTACGGATAAATTACAAATACCGTTACAATCATCCTTTAGTTATGGTGGTTATAAATTTATTTTAAAGAAAACACTAATAATTAATCTTTCATCATACGTAGACGCAATGATTCTAGACGGCGCTGCTTATGAATCAGACTATATTACTGTAGACCAAAATAATGATGCTATTGATATCATTCAAGGCGAAATTAAAGAAAAAGTAATTGAAGGATCTACTAATCCTTTAATTGGATCTACATTCCAAGTCTATAAAATTGATGACACAGAATTTAGTAACATGTACGGATCCGAAGACTATGATAATCCTGTTACTAGAATCTGGATTGGTGATAATAAATCAACGGATAACGAATATACAATTGATAGAAGATCTCTTATAAACTGGGAAGTCATTGAAGCGTTTTCAGATCAAGAAAATATCAAAGTAGCGGTAGTTAGATCCTCTATTAACGAAGGTGTAGAATTACTTTTTGGTAATGGTAGATATGCTAGTGACGGCGTAAATTATACTACATCAGGCGGCGCTATAACTTCATACGATAATTTATATGTACAATACTTAGCTACTAAAGGTTTTAAAGCAAATCAATCAGGTGTTGTTGATAAAAAAGTAACATATAGTGGTAAAGTTTATACTAATACCGGAAAGGATATCACAAACAAAGTTGATTTTTATTTTGCTACTAATATAGTTGGTGGCGCTGATGTTGAAAGTCTAGAATCTATTAAGTATAACTCACCAGGAATCTTTGCTTCATTTTCAAGATGTGTAACAAAAGAAGATTATCAAAATTATCTTAAATCATTAACATCACCTATAAGTATTAAAAATGCTATTGCCTTTGGAGAAGCTGAAGAACTAAACGCTGATACAAGCCGTGATGCTGTTATTCGTCTGTTTAACGTAGTTCTATTCTCTGTATTAGGCCATTTATACCAAGTAAATACTTCACCATATTACTATTATACTAAAGAAAATGGTTTGGATAATAACGTACTAGACTCAAACTTTAATATAGACGATATATCTTACTGGAACTATTTTAATGTGTTTGTTAAAGGAGATACTGAAAGCCTAACGGCAAACTCCCAAATAGTAAGACAACTAAAAGAATATACAACATCAGCATTCCAATATAAAATCTATGGCCACGAAATAGATGATACTACCGGCGCATACTATAGTACAAACTACGGTGAAAATCTAACACTATATATTAGCTATACTACTGACGATTCATCAT
Organism: Candidatus Nanoarchaeia archaeon; assembly: GCA_028717785.1. The sequence goes on from JAQUND010000024.1 coordinate 1,706, forward strand.
ATAATACAAGTCTAAGCGCTGATACTTCTATTACTGTTGACGTTAGAAGTTTGTCATCTAAATCAAACGATACTGACGCAATGGAAACTCTAGCATCTTTAATACAAACTAAACTATTACTGGTCGCTGATACTAGAGGCTCAAACGCAACAGAAAATACACACTATAATCAAACTGCATTCCCTAACGTTACTGTTACATACGATTCAACAGATAAAAATTTGACTATAGCTTTTGGACAAGACTCACCATGCTATATCTACGAATTTACAAGCGCTACAGGCGCTTCTGATATTGGTTTAAGAATCTTGTCAGGAACTTCAGCAGTTGGACCGGACGCTGTACTTGTATCTCTAACAAACAATCTAAGCCAAAATATAATAACGGTGGTAGATAAATTGGATACAAGGGCACAAATTACAGTAAAAAATTTATACCTAAGCCCTATAATCCATAGAATGAAGATTTTTGGAACTGTAAAAATAAATAGTCTCTATGATACAGAAACTGAAAGAACAAACTTTTATGATGCGATTTATAAATGGGCTGATACAAATGCTGATTTCAATTCTAGTCTATTTTTAAGCACATGCATTGAATTAATAGAGCAGTTTCCTAGTGTTGTTTATGCTAATGTGAATTTTGAAGCAGACTATCCTACACCAGTTAGCACATCTACATTCTATGTGACTGGTAATAATAAATGGGTTAATAATGGATTTAGCAATGCGGCACAGAGATCTTTAGTTTATCAGACAATAGATGATTATATATTAAATAATTTAGAGTCTAGAATTAATTCAATAACTCAACGAATATATTTTAATGAATTTGCAAAAGTTCTTTATAATGATTTAAAAGGTCGCGGCGGAAACTATGCGATTTTTGTTGACACCATTAATTTTAATAACTTAATTTCAGATATTAATAAAGACTGGTTACAACATATACGTAGAAATTTAATAGATTCAGATGGAAATATTACGGCATATTCAATAAATAATGAAATTGTTCAATTGATATGTGATCTGACTATCGAATATAATTCATGATTATCTGTTCGCTGTAATTTTTGGTTTGGGTATTAATTACTCTACCGCGTAAATCACAACATATATTTGTTGAATTGTGGATTGGTCTTTTAATAGTTTTTGAAGTTGTAATTACTGACGTATTTTTTAGTTCAATAAATTTCAATATATTTTCTTCTGAATCAGGTAATGTATCAATAATGTTAAGGGATAAATCAAATAAGATATAATCCATTGAAGGACCACGAAACCATATTGTATTAGGTGATTCAAATGCTAAAAGACCACATCCAATACCAAACCCGATTTTTGGATTTTCATTATTAAACACAACGGAAACCGTTTCTGTAGGCGATTTCATAATGAGTCTACCGTAATAAAGATATTCATACCGACATGGATTTGGGAATGGACATACCTGAACTGAATCATGCCAGTTCACATATCCGAGCTGTTTATCACCGAAATTCATACACCAAGTTGTATCAGTGGCGAAACTGATACCAATGAACAGAAGCACGGTTGATACAATTTTCTTGAACATTGACTAATCCTTTCATTAGGTTAAATTCCAATCGCAACCATAATATACATCAGTTCAATGGATTTGTCAAGGCTTATTTGAAAATTAATTTATGTTGATAATTTTGATGTTATTCTATCATTTGAGAAAAAGTACAAATGTTCTCTGCTTTTGTATTATCTAATCTTTTTTGAGCTATGCGAATATATGTTTCAGAAATATCTATACCAATGTAATTATGATTATACATTTTAGCAGCGATAGCCGTAGTTCCACTTCCGATATATGGATCTAGTATAAGTTTATTATCATTATTATATAAAGATAATAAAATTCGTTTAGGTAATTCAATTGGAAATGGCGCAGGATGTTTTTGTTCTGTTTCAGATTGATTTTTCGTTTCAGGATCAAATCTCCAAATACTACTGTTTTTAGCAGATATTTGAGTTAATTCTTTACCTCTATCGTTATTATCAATTGGTTTATAAAGCCAGTAGATTCGTTCGTCTACTACATGAAATCGCCAACCTCTTACATTAATTGCGGATTTTTTATCCCAAATAATTTCTTGACGTATTGACCAAACAGTTTTATTTAACCATAAAATAGGGAAAATGGATTTACCATCAATATATCTTATTTTATGATTATAGAATAAATGACCGCCTGGTTTAGTAATTCTATATAGTTCGTTAATTAATTGAACTTGTTGATTTTGATATTCTTCTTCTGGTATATTGTCAGACGAAGAGTCATATTTAATACCTTTTAAGATTCCACCAGAGTTTTTGTTTTCTCCTTTATTATAAGGTGGGCTAGTAATAGTACAATCAATAAAATCATTATTGAATGTTTTAAGAATATCTAAATTGTTACCTAATAGTAGTTTATTTATCATATTCAAACTGAAGTATATCGTTAAGTGAATTTTTTTGAATTTTATATAACTTTTTGTTTAGATAGCATTTATCAATAAAATACTCATTAACATAGTCAACGTGGCGATTTTCTAATTTTGAAATATCCCATGATATATGTCTTTTATTTTTTTGTTTGTTTTTTAATAATATATATTTTATATAATTATAAAGATTAGGATTTTCGTTCATGTTATATCGAATGATATAAATTAATTTACCTTCAAAAAATCCAGTTGAATATATATTTATATTTAAACTTTTAAATCGTTCTAATAATTTTATATTATAATCAGAAAAACTTCCTTTGCATTTTAATATGTTTTTTGAGAGTTTATTACAAATTTGACTTTTTATTTCACAGAATATCTTATTATTATTTTCCATCTTATATCCGTCGTATCCCCTACCCGGAGAGTATTTATATCCTACAATTTGACAAGCTATTTTTTCACGAATCGTAGAAGTGTTTTTATCTTGAATTAAATCATTTAAAATTTTAATAAAAAATTCAATCAAATCAGATTTATTATATTGTGATAAATCTTTGATAAAATTATTATCATTATTTGAAGTTAAATATAACATTTTAATAAAGTCTGATTTGTTTTCGTGTTGATGAATATATATGTTTTTAAAGTTTAATAATAATGTTTGAATGTCTTTATTTATATAATCTAAATAATCTTTCCAATAAGGACTTAAAAATTCAACTTTTAACGATTTTAATGAAATATCTTTACTCAAATTATAAAACACACAACACCGTTCGTTTTTATTTTGTTGTAGTAAATTATAAAATATATTATTGATATCATTAAATTTAATAGACAAAGCACAGATTAGTTTACTATGAATAAAAGCAGAGCATACGATCGTTGGATTTTCTTCATTATATCTATTATAAATACTTTTAGTGAAATCATTAAAAGATATTTTACCATTAAATTTATATTTATTTGATTTTATATTTTCAGCTTTGAATTCTAAAGGTGTATTATTTTGTATATCAAAACCATCAAATCCGTGTTTGTTATTATTATGTTCATAAGTAAGATTAATAAGTGATGTATCTCTTTCACGAAAAAATGATGAGTTTGAATAAGCAAATTCTAATGTTTGTTTAATAATATGGTTTATTTGATCTGACGAGTATTTATTAATATAATTTATAAAATCGTTATCGTTATGAGTACTATAATAAGAAGCTATATCAGTTAATGAGTATGACATAATTTTCTCCTTTATATGAGAATATAATAATATAACATAATCTTCCTATATTGTCAATTTTTATAAATACATATATAGTTTGTATAGGAGAAGTAAATGTCAAAGTATTATGTAAAAATTAGTAATGCATATGTATCAACCGGGTTAGGAAGCACGTTTTCCCCGTATAACTTTGATCAGCTTATACACAGACTATCATCAACTACGGTTTCTGATGAGTATTATGTTTCTGGAACGAGGATAATCAACACAGATTTATTAATGACAATTAGTGGAGCTACGTGTGTAATTAGTGCGTGGGGAGAGGATCCATATTACATTGTAGGTAATAATGCTGATATATATTTTGCTATTGGGTCAAGTACTTTAAACATATATGATATGATATTGGGATGCACGTTATCAGCAACGACTGAAGTTTTATTTGATTCGACTGAGGATGAATCTAGGTCACAGAATTTAGTTATAGATAATTGTTATATAAATTTAACAACATATAATATTGGGTTTGAGGATTTTAATAGTGTAATAGTACGAAATTCTAATTTAGTAGCGAATAAGGTAAAGGGTCAGAATATTGCTAGTATGAGTTTTGTTAATGATATATTTGATGTTAGTGATATAGATTGTACAGAAGATAATGATGTTGATGTATTCACTTTGGATAATTGTGCGTTTACAAGTGCTACGGCTGGATTTACAACGGATGATACAGATTGGACTAATGTACAGGAATTATGGGCAAGACCAGATGATATATTTAATGCAAGTGTTTCAGCAATTTCAGCTGATAGTTTTCATTATTTAAGTGCTGATTTTGGAACAATTACAATAAGTGGAGATACTGATTATACAAACACATGGTATAATGGAAGACGAGATGGTATAGGAAGTTTATATTTTCCAGAATTAAGTGGAGTTTGTGTATCTGCTTCATTAACTTCAGCAGCTGTAGATACTTCAATTAGTTTTGTTTTAAGTGGTAATGATCCATTTGCGTCTTTTAGTGCTACGAGTGCTACATATTATTTTGATGATGAAAATACGTCCGCGGTAAATACAAATAGTACATTAGCGCATATATATTCAGCTACAGATTATTATAATACTAGTGCTGTTATGATTTCTAAAAACGGCTGGTATACAGTTACAACACCAGTAAGAGTTATATTAGTTGGAGCATTTACAGTTGTTATAAAGGTATATGATGCTTTTGGAAATGATAAGACTGGTGGAGTATTAAGACCATTATCATATGTATCAGTTTCAGCAAGTGCTAATGGATATGATGGTATAGATAGTTATGTATGGGATTTTGGAGATAGTACAGGTAGCGTTCCAGTTTCAGGTACAACTAATCCGGATAATACATATTATGTTGGATTAGGAATGAAAACAATATCATTAACTGCTAAAGCTGAAGAGGAAACATTTTCTGCAACAGCAACTACAACATTAGGTATATCAGCTTTAACAAGCGCTTATTATGTTAATATAACTTCAGCTTATGATGTTAATACTGGTAATATAGGAACATTAGCAGATCCATATAATTGGGATGAATTTAAAACTAGAGTTGAATCGTTTGTCAGTGCGGATTATAGTGATACATATTATTTGAGTGGTAGTCGAAAATTAACAAAACCTACTACTGGTCAAAATGTGTTGGCTATTAATTCATTGAAAAACTTAACTATTGACTGTTGGGAGAATTCAGCAACTCATGGAGCGCCTTGGTTGCTTGAAATAGAAGACTGGACAACGACAAATGCTAATTCGATATTATCGGCAGTCGGAACAACATTAAAGAATGGTATAATTTATAATAAGAGATATATTTCTCCTGGTTATGGTGGAACATTAAAGATAACTAATGTATATGATATGTTTATAGTTTATCAAGGTACATATGCTGGAATAGAAATAGACCCTTGGAACTTTGTATTATATTGTGGTGGTACATGTGGTGTAGTAATGCCAAGTGCGGATTCAAATATTATAGGAAGTACTTTATATTTAAGTGGAAATGGATTTACTGATAATTTTGTTGTAGGAGATTATTCAGAAATATATTTACCAGCGACTCAACAAACAGGATATAATTTAGATTTAATAGATTCTGTTTTTGTTAATTTAGATTTAGAAGATTCTAATTATTTCAGTGCTGCTGATGTATATATTAGAAATAGTACTTTTAATAGAGCTTCTAGTGCTATTGAAGCAGATTTTGATATATCAGCTAATGATGATAGTCAGTTTGGTTGGTCTCCACCCGTTAGTTATCCGTTTACACCAAGTCATAGGTTATATGATAAAAATATAGAGTATGTGATATTAAAGAAGGGAGACTTAGTACCGTTTAGTGATATTGATATGCCGCCTAATCCGGGCTATGGAGCTTCGGCATATTCTGAATATGATACTGGCTTGTGGGGTTATGCTAGAAATCAATATAATACAAGTGCGAGTTAATATATGAATTATTTAATGTTATGGAAAGGTAAAAATCCAACTAATAGATTAGATTATATTAAATCAGTTTTAGATAAAGTTACGGATGAAGATACTATAACAATTGTATCAGATAACAAGTTTTTACGTAGTAAGAAGATACATTGGAAAAGCATAAATACTGTAGAAGAAGATTTATATAAAGACCATCCTTATTTAAAAAGTATCATATTACAGGCAAGTTCGGTTAGATGGTCTGATATATTAAGATTTTATTTACTAGGGCAAATAACTAATACTTTATATGTAGATACTGATATAGAGTTAATACAGAGACCGATATTTGATGATTTAGAGCATCCATATTTAATAAAGTATAATCGTAGATACTGGGATTTGAGTATGATGTATAACGGTAATAATACTGGATTTTTTAAGGATTTTTTAAAATTGTTAGAGCCAATAATACAAAGAAGATCTGAAAGATTAAATGAATATGTATATTTTTTTACTTATCTAAATAGGTGGATAAGTAAGAATAAGGTAAATGAAATAGATTCTAAGATATATAATCATTATGAATTAAGAGGAAAATAAATGGCTGATACTTTTTATGTAGATTTTGATTTAAGTACTAGTGGAAACATTGGTACTTCTGGTGATCCTTTTAACTGGGATGATATGGTTTATTGTTTGGAAAATAGTATTTCGGCTGATAGTAATTTTTATTGTAAAGGTAGTCAAGTTGGTGGGGGTGTTGCAGTAGATAATGCTGGCGGTGAATTAGTAAAGTTATTAGGTTGGGGTGATGAAGTATGGAGATTAAGTGGCACTAATTGGAGTTTTAATATAGTTGATGCTATTTATTTTGATAATGCTATACTTTATGATGTTGGTATGAATGCTATTGGTAATATTAGTAATTGTTTTATTTTTAACGGATTATTTATTATTTTATATGATAATAGCAAGAATACTTTTGTTTTAACTAAAACATTATCTGATATCTCTGAATATGATTATGGTTGTTTAAATGCATGTGTTTATGTAGAGAATAGTGAAACATTAATAGATAATACACATGGAGGTAATAGTGTCGTTGATTGTATTACAAACAGTTTAACTTTTTCTGGGGCATTTTCAGATCATAGTGATGGTGGTGGAAACATACTAAATGCTGATATGGGATATATACCTCATTTTACGGAAACTAACTTAGAAAAGTTTAATTTAGGGTGGGGTGATTATGGTGTTGGATTAACTTGGGCGGAACCGTTTTCAGGATATTATATTGATTTTAGTGAATCTACAAGCGGTCACGCAGGAACAATATTTGATCCTTTTAATTATGATGATTTTATAGATTCACTATCAGGAACTAATAGAACTTATAAAGCTAAAGGTTCATATGAATCACCATCAAATGTTAGTATATTGATTACTTCAGCTGTTAGTATTAGCGCATGGGATGTATATAATTATGGACCTTGGAGATTAAAATCTACATATGCTGTTATTGATATTAGTAATTCAGCATCAGATATAAACGATTGTATTTTAGCAGGAGATTATACTGGTTATATTGCTATTCCAAATTGTAATAATGTATATATTATTGATGCATGGTCTGTAGAATTGAATGGAAATGAAATGACAAATGTAGTTTTTGGTCCAGAATATATGTTTATATTTGGTAGTATAAGTAATACTAATTTTATATTTAATAATTGTCTTTTTGCTTTATCAGGAAGACCTACTGATGGATATGGTCAACTTGTACCTAATAACGGAAGTATAGTAAATAATTCTGCAACATTTAATGATTGTTATACAACTGAAGATGCATTATCCGGTTTATGTAGAACTGCAGACGTAACAACTATTGTTGATAATGGAATAACTTATAGTATTTCTGCTAATAATACACCAAATAATTGTCCTAATTGGGAAGATATTAATTTAGCAAACTTTAATGCAATTGCTGAAAATCAAATTGTTTCGTGGGCTACTAATAGAACATTTTATTTTAATATTAATAATGTTTATTCAGCAACTGATGGTTCTGGATTAACAACTGATCCTTGGTCAATAGAACAGTTTCAAGAATTTATGCGTTATACATACGGCGCTAATGGTGTAAGTGGACAGACATTTGTTAGAGATTATGATACTTTAAAAGTTAAAGGTTCATATGAAGCTCCTTCAGATGTGATATTTTTACCATATTGGTTAAATGATGAATATCGGTCAAGCGCTGTTACAATAGAAGCATGGGAACCAACTATTAATGGACATTGGAAGGTTAGACCTATAAACGCATTGGATGTATCAGATTTTAGCATATATGATATTAATCAAGGTAGACCTGTAAGTTTAATCATTAAAGATGGAGTAATTCAAAATTTATATGTTAAAACACATGCCGGCCCTATATCATTAAACGACTATGCAACAACATTACCGCCTTATGGATTAGTTGATTATCAATTTAAGAATTGTATATTAAGTGGAGATACTTGGTTTGATAATACTATTAATTCTGCTACTTCAGCAAATAATTATGATAGGTTTAATGGTTGTACTTTTGTTGATGGAACTTTCTATCTTAAAGACCAAATTTATACAACTTGTGCCGGATATACTGGTATAATAGAGGATTCAACAGTTTTTGAAAAATTAGAATTTAATGATTGCGTGGCTTTGAATACATTATTTGATTTAACAGATATTTCTACTTCTGGATTATATATGCCGCCTAAAGATTTAATAACATTTAATTATTGTGAATTTTCTGGAACATCGGCACAGAGCATAGAATATAGTGCGGCATATGATGATGTAACATTAAGTGCATGTAATTTTGAAATAACTCCTTCGGTTACTTTTCCATTATATGATGATATAACTGTAAATAATCAAGATTCATTAGATTATAGATTGTATGGTTTAACAAAAACTAAAGAAACGCGTGAAGATGCATGGATAGCGGATGATTATAATGAAGGTTATATGGATTCTTCACGTAAAGCAGCCGGATCATTTTCATTTGCTCATATTAGTTATTTAGGTCATATTGGTGCATTTTATTTCGGGCCTGTTAGTGAAACGATAAATGTAGGAACTTTAGAAATATCAGCCATTTTATTACAACCGTCAATTTCCACAGTTAATGCTATTTCAGCAACAATAGTTCCAACACCATTAACAGTAAGATATACTTTATTACAACCAACTATATATGCTACACAAGATTTAGAAATTGATTTTGTAGGAGTTCCAGTTTCTGGTCCTGTTCCATTAATAGTTGAATTTACTGCATATATTAATTTTTCTGCGGAGTTAAAGAATAAATATAAGGTAAAAGAGTATAGATGGTGCTTCAACTACGACTACGATAATAATACTTGTTTAGAAGATTGGGTTATTACTACAGCAAATCCAACGACTCATATATATAAAGGCCATGCGGGTCAAAAATTTAGTGTTAAAGTTTGTGTAACACTTGAATTATTATAAGGAAAATGTAATGTCAACTTCTGCAATTTATGTAGATATATCTAATGATTTGGATGCAACTCCTGGAATAGGAACTACTGCATCACCATTTAATTACGTCCAATGTCAAGACCATTATTATGATGTGAGTGGTTTTGATCTACATATAATTTATTATATGAAAGGTTTGCGACAAATAACACAAGACGAAGATTTGACTAATTATGGTTCAACTTCTGCTAATCCAATTTCAGCATCATTTCTACCTTGGGATATGTCAACGTATGGTCCTTGGATTATAAGTGCTGTTAATGGAACAGGAGAATATGCCACACTGCCTTATTGGAATTTTGAAATTTATAACGAATATGATGATGGAACTTCACAATTAGTTGTCGATGGTTTAGTTGTCCACGTTTATGATTTTACATTTTGGACTGTAAATAATACAGCACCTGAGATGAGTGGATTTCAACACGTTTTAAAAAATTCTTATATTTATGTTAGTCATGCTGGGAAAATTTATCTAGACGAATTAGCTATAAATCCAGTTAAAATTCTAGGATGTACTTTTAAAATTAGATATAATAAAACCATGTATATATATCAAACGGCACCTCTTGATTTTGTTGATTGTTTTTTTGATGAGTTAAGTCAATATGGTTTATATTATTATAGTGTTGATGTATCTGCTGTTAGTTTTAGTGGTTGTTATTTTGTTAATGATTTATCGGCGACTGTTGCAACGGATTATCAGCTTTCATCACTTAATTTAGACGATGATTGCGTAACTTCATTTGAATTAAGTCAATCAATATCAGGATTTCAGAATATAACAGATACAAATTATACAGATTATGATTATACGAATTATGGTTTATCAGCTATTACTGATACAGATATTATAAATCGTTGGACAACATTAGATTATGATAGCGGATTTTTTAGTACATCTAGACAATCCGTGGGAGCTTTTTATTTTCCTATGCCACCTTTTAACGTTAATGTATTATATACAGTTTATCCAAAACTAAGTTTTGTTAATAATGATTTTATATTTTCTGCTAATTTAGAGCCAACTGGTACATTTGATCCAACTTGGACATCAGCATATACTGTGTTATATGGAGATGGTCAATATTTTACATCAACATCAGCTATAGAAGTAACAAGATCATATGCTAATAGAGGTAACTATGTTTCGATTCATAATTATAAAATAACCAGTGCAACAGGCGAAACATACTATAATAATACAAGCGCTATTGGTAATATTAAAGTTAATCCTATACCAGAAATAGCTTTTACAGGATATTCATATGTTTTATCAGCTCTTAGTTTTTATGATGTTAAAGGTGGATATTATATAACTGATACTGTTGTTAGTGCTAATTGGGATTTCGGTGATGGGAGTTTATCTAGTACTACTGATTTAGATGCAATATTAATTCATAGTTATAGTGCTGTTGGTAATTATACAGTATCAGTATCGGCATATGATGTTAGTGGTAATGTTGGTGTTGGTAGTGATGTTGTTGGTATATTAGAAGGGGCTAATTGTGTATCTAAGGAAGATTATATAACTTTATGCGGTCCTGGTTCAAGTTTAGCGCGATATGGTAATAGTAGATTTATTGATTTAAAAACTTATTTACCTGATTATTTAAAAGATGGTGAAGTAGAAGAATTTATAGAAGTCTTTGAAGACTTTTTAAACGAAATGTATGATGGTCAAGATGGATGGATAAATAGTGCTACTTCAGAATTACCCATAACAGAAACGTGGAATTCAAATAGTGCAACTTCAGGAGGTCCAACTAGAGACTTTACATACGATATAAGTGGTACTACTGTTGATACTGAAGCTACAGATGCAGAACAAATAATAGTTGATTGGCCTGTAAATAGTATGTCAGCTTCTCCTAAAATATCAATATTAGAAAAAGTATATAGATTAACAGAATTGCATGATCCTGATTTAATAGATTTGGAATATATACAATACTTTGCTAAAAACTTAGGATATAACGTAAATGTATATCGTGATGAATTAGGCATTAGCGGAACGTATGCTTCATCTACATCAGCAAATTCAGCATGTACTGATAATGAAACTAATAGATATATACGATTTGTAGTACAAAATTTGCCAACGTGGTATAAAATTAAAACAACAAGAAATGCTATAAAAGTTATGCTTTATTCTTTTGGATTAGTTGGAGATATTTTGGAATACTATACTTCAAACTATAAATCATATCCCGAAGGTAAATGGAAAATTGACTCAGAAACAGATTTAAGAAATATTCCTGATAACTGGTATCCTACACCACACTTTGCACTTATAGTAAATTTAGATACAAGCACAGATATATCATTTGATTTATCACGTAGAGATAAAGTTATTAGAGCTATTGAATCTATTAGACCAATTAATACTGTTTTTAAAAGACTAGTAGGATATGCCAAAAGAACATTTGAATTAACTACAGCTGCTTGGATTAGAATGACTAGATATACAGATATTAGATCTGACGGTTATAGTAATAGTTGGTGGGATGGGATATGGTATTGATATAAATATTAATACAATAAGAATATTTTAAGGAGTTTCATAATGGCTAATGTTATGCTTACAAGAGCTGGTTTGCAATATGTACTATCAGCACACGATAATGGTGTTTATGTTGATGTTAGATACTTTATACCAGTGTATGATGATAGAATAGACTCAACACTTAGATATACTGGTGGGCTTTCATCTATGGCTCAAATTGCGGATGAAACTGCAACAGAACCTTATGGTGAAAAAATATGGAATATCTCAGGTTATTCATTATCAGATACTGATGATTATGTTATCTCAGCTGTTACTTTTAGTGATAATAGACTAATAGGTTCATATCAAAACCATCAAGTCTATACTAATTTATATGATAGTGTACCATTATCTACACAAATTAGTGGAACTGCTTTTGCTGTATCTGCTGGTTCGCCTGCAGGATATTATGATTGGACTGTTACTGGTGGTGGAGTAGTAACAGGAAATAATGATAGACCTACAAGTGCAAACGACGATTATTTTGTTGTTACTGATTATTACCCAGTATATGATTCTGCGGCTGAAGAAAGATTACGTGGTGTATTTAAAGCAGAAATTAACAAACGAATGGGTAAATTCAAGTTTAATAAAATAGCTATGTATGCAGTCCAAGTTGATAGTAATGGTGTTGTTTTGGGTAGTTGCTTCTTTGGTGAGGCTTATTTAGATACTCCAGTTGTTAAAACAGAGTTAGCAACAGATGGGTTTGATAACTTTATATTTGATATTCAGATAGATTTAAGTGGAACATCTGCTACTTGGAACGATGTATTCTTTTCAAGTTCAGCTGATTATTGGAGTCATAGTCCCGGTGGATTGTATTATTCAGGTCGTATAGGCGTAGGTAATTTTGCTGGTGATGTTAGGGAAATTAGTGCTACTGCTCATTTAAGAAAAGCTCGTGATACTAGTGGAACAGTTGATAATAATATACCTACATTAAGATTAGATTATGATGATACTAGATTTGTATCAATGGATGTTGTAAGTGGCGGTTATTTTGTTTCTGGTACAAATGGCGGTGATTTAGTTATTCAAGTATCTGATTGGTCTACTTATTGTGGTGAAACTATTGCAATAAGACCTAAAGTAGCTAGAACTATAGCTTTAGGAACTACAACTTATCCATATGAGAGAGTAGCATTAAATGATAATAGATTACATGCTATTGATGTAAATAATGGCCAGGTTAAAATAGGCAAACTTAACGGTTATTCAGAATCAGATTATTATGGTATTCCATCAATATATTTAAGTGATTTAGCAGTAGAAATTACTGCAACATCAGACGGATCAACTGGTTCTGATATAAACGGTGCGTATATTGGTGGGGATTTATTTAGAAAGTATCAAAATCTATTTATTTTCACAACATTTTATTGTAATACTGGAAATGAATATTATGATAGAGATATTGCTATAGTTGCTGGTTTAGACGCAAGTGGAACATATAGTGCAGTTGGAACTCCTTCAGCGAAGATTAATCACATGTCTTTAACCAGACAACTTTTAAATAGTCAGAATTTTAGTTCTAATGTTGCTAGCGCTGCTGAAATTCATTTAGCTGCTAAAGGCGGTATTAAACTACATGGTGTTTTAGAATTAGAAAATATTAGAAATAGTTATGTTACAGATAGTGTAACTTATACACCTAATAATGCAATGATAATATCTAAGCAAAATAATTTGTTATTAGTAGCAGGATTAAATTCATTAGTAGATTATGATACATTAAACACATATTTTGCAACAAGATCTGAGTATATGAGTTCTTGGTTGACATCTACTAGTCAATTATTATTAATGGGTAAGACTATTTCTACTATTGGTAATATTAAACCGTGGATTACTAATACTGATGATATTGGGTCTTTATCACTTAAATATAAAGGTTTATATGTTGAAAATGCAAGAGTAACAGCTTTAACAGTAAACACTATTGGAGTAACTCAACTAGGAGCTTCTGAAATAACAGCAACAAATTTGACAGCTACAAATCTTGTTACAACAAACGGTTTTAGAATGTTATCAACTGATACACCACTAAAATATTATGTAAAAAACGTAATGTTAGGTACTTTAGTTGCTAATACTAATACTTTAGTGGATACTATAACCGGATTAGGTTCAATGAATATTTTTGGATATAATATCACAATTTTAGATGGTGTTAAGTATTTTCCTCCAGGTTATGAAACATCAGATCATCCATTAATATACTCATATTCTACTTTTATTAATCAGGCTGTTGGAGGAGAAACAACATATATAAATATAATTCCAAAAGCTACAACTTTTTCTAATTGTCCTTGTTATATTGTTATATTTTATCAAACCGCTACAGGATAAAGGAGTTTAAATTGATATGAAAACAAAGTTGACGCGTGAAAGGATTTTTCAGATTTGGTTTGTTTTAACTAATCTAAAAGTTCCAGAAAATGAGATGTTGGATAAAAGGTTTGACTATGCTAAAAATAGAACCTTAGATAGTTTAACACCAGAAGTAACTGAGATTGTTAAAGCAAGAAAGTCTGGTATTCCTAAATATGATGAGTTTGATATAAAACGAAAAGAAATATTGATGAAGTATGCTAGTAAAGACGAACAAGGTAATCCAGTTATTAATGGTAATCAATTTTCTATTAATGGTGAAAATTTGGAAGAAGCTAATAAATCATTAAATGAATTAACAGAAACATATAAAGAAGCTTTAGATGAAAGACAAAAAGAGATTGATATTTATAACGAGATTATTAATGAAGAAATAGAAATAGATATTACTCCAGTTTCATTTATTGCATTACCAACGTTTGTTAAAGAAGAGTTTACTAAGGTTATTAGACCAATGATTAAAGAAACAGATGAAGAAATAGAGGCGTTATTATAATGGCTACTGAGACAATGTTTCCTAATTTGTTTCATAGTGGTAATTGGCAAGTTAATTTTTCCAATATGCCAGCGCTTGAATCAATTAGAGATATGCGACTATATGATAATTTAGTTAAAAGTGTAACATTTCCTGATTATAATATGTCTGAGATATATTCTGATTTTATGGGATTTAGAGTTCGTCATCCAGAAGCACCTAAGATTAATGTAGATTTATCTCAGATACAAATAAGTTTTAAATTATCAGAAGATATGAGGAATTATATATACTTATTTGAGTGGATGAAGGCTATGAAGGCTGGAGATGTGACTGATTTTAGTTCAGAAGAAGATTTATTTAGAAAAAACACTATAAAATCAATTTCACTAAATATATTAGACAATCAGAAAAGAACTGTAGCAGTATGGAGATTTACAGAGGCATTTTTATTAAGTTTAAGTTCATTAGCTTTAGATAATGGTATAAGTGAGGAAGTTACGTTCGTTTGTAATTTTTCATATGAAACAATTGTATATGAGAAGAAGAATGTGCTAACATAATGGAGCAACTATGAATATTGAAAAAATTAAGGATAGTTTATTAGAAATTAAGTTGTTAGTTGATATGAAGGTAATTGCAGAAACACTTTCACGCATAGGAATTGCTAATAAGCGCCAAAAGATTTTATATCCTTCGTGTTATGTTATTGAAAATGAAGATAAGTATTATTTAGCACATTTTAAACAGTTGTTTTTATTAGCTAGAAATAGTGCTTATAATGCAGTATGTGAAGATGATATATTAAGAAGGAATGCAATAGCTTTTTGTTTAAAGGAGTGGGAATTAATAGATGTACAGGATGAATTGATGATTCCTCATAATAAATACGTATATGTGTTACCTTATAGTCAGAAGAATGAATGGAGTATAAAGCATAAATTTAATTTAAGAAGCTTAATTTAATAATAAATAATATAAATAATAAGGTAAGGTTATGACAGATAATAGAGATGAACGGTTAATGTCACGAATAGACGAAAATGATATAGAAGATTTTCAGACATACGAGATATATTATAAGTTGTTTGAAAGCGAAGACGAACCGAAAGAGTTAGATTTTAATAGTAGGATAAATAGTAGTGATGATTTTTATTGTGACGAAAATGAAGAAGAAAGAACCTTCTAAATTAAATAGAGAGGAGTAATATTATGCTAGAATTTGCAACTTATTTGAAAGAGACTTTCAATCAGGATGTATCAAAAGCAGAAGATATAATTAAAGAGAAGTGGAATAAAGTAAAAGCTATTATTAAAGAAGCTTTTGATGATCCGTATGCTGATAAACAAACAGCATTAAATCGTATTCAAAACGATTTTATTGATAAGACTATTGCTCCTTCGACTATTGATGTAGATTTTTTAAAGAATAATATGGAGTATGTAGTTGAAAAGATTAATTCATTGGATGAAGGCGATATTAAAATAATTATTAATAATGATACAAATAAAAATGGTAAGGGTGGAGCAACTGAACCAACAGTTACTACAATACCTTCAGTAACTCCGGTTTATACTACAGACGATGAAACTGATATTGATATTGAAACAGAATCAGCTAAGGCTAAAAAGAAAGGTAAGAAAGATAAAAAAGACGAAAAGGAAGAAGAATTAGAAGAAAAAGCAGAGAAACCAGATGTACCAGAAGTAACTGAAGAACCAGAAGAAACACCTGAAGTAACTACTGATGAAGTAATACCAGATGTAGAACCGGAAGAAACACCTGAAGAAAAACCAGAAGAAACTGTAGACGAACCAACAGATATAGAAGCCAAAAAACTAACTATTACTGTTGTAGATAATAAAGTAACTGTGGATCCAGAAAATGAAGATACTGGTTTAGAACATAAAGATTATGAATTTGAATCACCAACACAGGCACAAAAATTCGCCGACTCACTAAAACAATTTTTTGGCGAACAAGGATTTGAACTAACTGATAAGTCAGAAGAAACACCAGAAGAAAAACCTGAAGGTGAAGAAACACCAGAAGAAAAACCTGAAGGCGAAGAAACTGAAGACGATGTTATTAGTTGGGAAGATGTAGAAGATGAGGAAGTTCCAGATGAAGAAGACGATGAAGATGTTGGTGAATCTATTGATATTAATAAATTAGTTGGTAAATTGATTCGTGTTGGTGATAAGTGGTATAACGTAACAAGTATTGCAGAATCTAAATTAGTGTGTGTTGATAAAGATGGTAATGAAAGTAAATTTGGTTTAACAGAAGTTGAAGAAGCTGAAGTTGATAAAGCTGAAGAAAAGAAAGAAGAAGACGAAGAAAAAGCTAAGAAAGAAAAAGAAGAAAAGGAAAAGAAAGAGAAAGAAGAAGCAGATAAGAAAGAAGCTGAAGAAAAAGCAGCTGAAAAAAAGGAAGATGAAAAAGAAGAAGTCGAAGAAGCATTATCTATAACTAAATTAGCTCGTAGATTTATGTTTGACGATGATGATACTGTAGACGAATCTGAAACACCTAAAATGCCTTCAGTAGATAAAGCTTTTACAAAAACAAAAGAACCATCAGCTGCTTTAACTGCTACTCCTAAAAAGCCTAATGAAAAATTGGAGAAAACTAATAAACCTGAAACTATGTCTAAAAAAGCTCCTTCCGCAGCTTTAACAGCTAAACCTTCTAAACCTAAAGAAAAGGTAGAAACTGTTAAAACTCCTAAGGTAGAAAAGAAAGCTCCACCTAAAGCTAATTTAACAGCTAAACCAGCTAAACCAAATGAAAAAATTGAAACTGTTAAAGCTCCTTCATTTGACGCAGAATATAATAAAAAGTAATCAATAATGTAGTTAATTTAAAAAAGCCTATCATTTAATTTTGATAGGCTTTTTGTTTTTTATAAATACTATGTAAGGAATATACTTATGCATTTTAAAGACTTTTATTTACTACAAGAAAAGAAGTTTTTAACAATATCTAATCAAAAAATCGAAATAGATATTGAAAACTTAGACCTATATAGTACAACTCATTCAGATCAACAAATGAATAGACTAGATAATTATAAACGAATGAATATTACTGAAGATGAAATTATTAAAGACTTAGAAAAAGCATTGCCTAACATAATGAATGACTATGCTAACGGTGAAATAGAAAACGAAGCTGAGTTTTTAGTTAAGAATAAAGAAACTAAGTTAAATATTATAGGTGCTCTTAAAATGCGTAAAGGCAAAGACTTTATATCTATTATTACAGTTATGAGAAAACCAGGCTATCTTCCTAAAGACGGTACATATACTTATGAGATATAATATGAAATTTACTGAATATTATAATTTAAATGAATCTATTGTTATAAAAGCATATCATGGTAGTCGTGAGAATAAAATTAAAGATTTTAATGTTAGAGATAGTGAAGCACTTAGAGTTTCGGGTATATACTTTTCAAAAAATAAAGAAGAAGCTAAGAAATATACTAAAATTAAAGGAATACAAGACGAAAATAGAATTACAACAGTAGAAATAACATTTAAAAATCCGGCAGATAGAGAAGTTTTAGATAAGTTAGGTTATCGTTTAAATGGAATAGAAATGAAAAATAAATTAATTTCAATGGGATATGATGGCGTTATTGATGATTTTATGGATGAAATAGTTGTATTTAATAAAAATCAAATTAAGGTATTGGATGTATAAACCATGAAATTTACTGAATATTATAATTTAAACGAACGCTTAGGTAGTGAATTTAGAAACTTAATTGTTGTAGATGTTCAACCACTATACGAAGAAAATATTACAAAGAAGTTTTCAATAGAAGATTTTGGTAATTTTCTTACTACTATAAAGAAGAATATATTATATTTCTATAACGGTCCTGAAACTATTGCTAGTGAAGATTCTCAAGAAGCTATAACTGAATGGCTAATCGAAAACAATTCTGATTTGGAAAACTTTGAATGGGATAAAGTTACATGGCTCGACAAAGGATACAGCTACTATCGCGGTTGGATGGATTATGGTATAACAGATAACGGAATGAAACAAGCTTTACGTTATATGGCAGTTAATAGAAAACATGATTCTAGAGATATACCTGTAGATGTATGGAAAAACGTATTACCTGCTACTGATTATGAGCATTTAAAAGACATAATAGAAATTGAACCAATATGGGAACCTGATATTAGTATAAGTGAATTAAAAGATAATTGGAATGGTTCGCTTTTAGCGGGTGGAGCTATGAATGAGTGTTTAAAAGAAATTCAATTATTACTTAATGCTTTTAACATAAATTATAAATTAGTTGATAGTTACATCTATTATTAAATATTATAAATAGTTATATAGGAGAATTCAATAATGTTAGCTTATCAAAAGTATCTTATGGAAATAAGCAAAGTCCAAGGTATGTTTTTAACAACCAAAGACGATTTAAATATTGATTATATTAAAGTTATAGCTGATAGTGAGTTTGAAAAGGATATATCAGATAAAGATGCAGAAGAAATATTACAAAATGTGTTAAATAATCAAAAAGAATATAAATTACTTACTAAATCAATTGGTAATAATGTTTATCCTTTATATGATGAAATAATTAGAAAGGAAATTCAAAAGAAATATAATATAAAAAACAATATAAAAAATCAAGTTATGAGGCATTTAAGCGATGTGTTTAATGCATCTAATTGGCGTGAAGAAGCGGAAAAGGCTATTTATTGGTTTTTAAAGGATAATACCGGAAAGTATCAATATAATTCAGTATATGAACCAGATAATTCAAAACATAGTATAAGTGATGAAAGTCAATTAGCTAACGATATGTATGATGAAATAGGAACAGATTTTTAAAGGAGAAAAATATGCCATTTCATGAATTTGTAAAAGATGTTCAAAATGATTTTAATCAAGAAGCTATTCAAAATGCAAGTAAAGCTTTAGAATTGTTACAAAAAGCTAGTAGTTATTTAGGTGATGCAGCTTCAGCATGGGAAAATGCAGGTAATCAAACTGGTGATTTTATTCATTTTAAACAATTAGTAGATGAAATTATAATAACAGATAATGGAGA
>JAQUND010000025.1 GCA_028717785.1 Candidatus Nanoarchaeia archaeon
AAAGAATTACCACTAACCATAGCTGAATTTTCTATTGCAACTCCATTTCCAAATACAGAACTAAATAGAATAGCAAAGAGTTACGGATATGTTGATGATAAAGATATTTCTAAATTTGACGAACAATCAGCAGTATTTGTTCCATTTGGATTAACAAAAGAATATTTAGTAAAAATGCACAGAGCTGCAAGAAAAGAATTTTACTTAAGACCAAACAAAATAGCTGAATTTGTTACAGATATAAGAAGTCCACATGATATTATAAAATATTTAAAAGGATTTAAAGTATTAGTTAAATCAATTGTTTACATTTAATACCTACAATTATTTGATTACTCATTAAAAAATCTAATTTTATAAATCTTAAAAAAGATTCAACTTGTTTTTCAAATGGTATTTTTCCAAATGGGAAAAGTATAAACTTCTTTTTCAAAACTACTTTAAAATTATTTTCTTTAAATAACTTATTCAATTGTTTCATAGAAAGATCATTATAAAATAAATTTTTCTCTTCTTCATCTTGTTTATAATAATTAAATGTATGTGCAATTTTGTTTTGGAATGGACTTGGTGCGGTTATTACTAAATATCCATTATCTTTTAAAACCCTATGACATTCTTGTAACATTTTATTTCTATCTCTAATATATTGTATTACAGAAGAAGAAATAACATAATTAAACTCTTCATTTTTAAAAGGTAAATTTTCTGCATCTCCTTTTATTAATTTTACATTTTCAAATTTATTACTTGGAACTTCTATATCTATTCCAACTGCTTTTTTTAAATTTAATTTTTCACTTAATAAATTTAAAACAATTCCGTCAGATGCCCCAATATCTAAAATACTAATATTATTATCATTATGATCTTTAATCCAATTATAAACTTCTTCAAATCTTCTTCTAAATCTATATTTAGTTAATTTTCTATTTCTTGTTTCGTGATATTTTTCCCCAAAAAAAGTATTCATTCTATAACCCACCTTATTACCTCAAATGCTTCAGCATATTCTGCATTAATTTGAGTTCCTCTTACATAAAATAAACTTCTTAAAAATGATTCATTAAAATATTTTCTATAATTTTGACTTTTATATTTTTTAAGTGCTTCTATTTTAGCATTTACAGCTTCTTCATTTAATTTAATTATACAATTTGTTGTAAAAGTAATTGTATTCCATGGAAGTTCATAACCTAAAATAGATACAAATTTGAATGCTCTAATCGCTTCATTATAAACTACTGTATGATCTTGATGTACATCTGTAGAAGAAGGAACCAAAACAATATCAGGTTTTATTTTATCTCTTAATTTAATTAAATCTTCAAGTATATCCTGTCTATGTGTATCAAACTCTCTTACCTTATAATCAAAAAGATTAAGATTGCTTTCCTTAACACCTAAAACACTTAGTGCTTGCATAAGTTCTTTTTTTAAAGTATCCTTTGGAAATTCTGGACTTAATGATCTTTCACATATTGAAAAAACAGCATAAAATACTTCGTGACCTTCTTGTAATAATTTATAAATTGTTGCTCCGCAACCTAATTCTCCATCATCTGTATGTGGACTCAAAACAAGTATTCTTTTTTTACCGAATAACATATGTTCTCCTAATGAAAGTTAATATAAATAAGGTATTTAATAATCTTTCTACTTATTCTCCTTTAATAAAAAACTCTTTAATTTTGCTTACAATATATTCTTGTTCTTCTTTAGTTATACCTGGGAATAATGGTATAGAAAGAATACTTTTACAAACTTTTTCAGTTTCTGGAAAATCTCCTTCTTTATATCCTAAACCTAAATAACATTCTTGTAAATGTAACGGAAAAGGGTAATAAATTCCAGTACCAATTCCTTCTTTTGTTAAATATTCCATTAATTTATTTCTTCTATTTTCTTCATCAATAATGATACTATAAAGATTGTAAGTTCTTCCATTCAAATAAACTGGACAAGAAATTTCTTTTACATTTTTTAATAAATCATTATAAATTTTAGCTGCTTCATTTCTTTGTTTATTCCATTTTTCTAAGTATGGAAATTTAACTAATAATATTGCTGCTTGTAATGTATCTAATCTACTATTAATCCCTATATATTTATTATAATATTTAGGTTTTGATCCATGAACTCTTAAAATTCTAATTTTTTCTGCTAATTCATCATCATTTGTTATAATAGCTCCACCATCTCCAACTCCACCTAAATTTTTAGTTGGAAAAAAACTCAAACATCCTGCATCCCCAAAACTACTAATTTTTTTTCCTTCAAATTTTGTACCAAAAGCTTGTGCTGAATCTTCTATAACCTTCAAATTATAATCTTTTGCAATTTTCATTATTTTATTCATATTGCAAGGTAAACCAAAAAGATGTACAGGAATTATTGCTTTTGTTTTTTTTGTAATAACTTCTTTAATTTTTTCTGTATTAATATTATAATCTTGATCTATATCAACAAAAACAGGTTTTGCATTACATCTTGAAATTGCTCCAGCTGTAGCAAAAAACGTAAATGGAGTTGTAATAACTTCATCTCCTTCTTTAATATCTATAGCTTTCAAAGCCAAAAACAAAGCATCTGATCCTGAAGCTACACTAATTGAGTGTTTAACTCCAAAATATCTATTTAATTCTTCTTCAAATTTATTAACTTGAGAACCTAAAATAAAATTACCTTCATCTATAACATTTTTTATAGCTTCATCTATTTGTTTTCTTATATCTTTTTGAGATCTATTTAAATCTAAAAATGGAATTTTCATTTTTTCTGGTTTTCCAATAATTGTTCTTCTGGAACATCTCTAAGAATTTTAGCAGGTATTCCCATTACAATTTTTCTTGTTGGAACATCTTTTGTTACTACACTTCCAGCAGCTACTAAAGCATCTTCTCCAATAGTTTTTCCTGGAAGAATAACTGCTCCAACACCAATTCTACCACCTTTTTTAATAGTAACCCCTTTAAAATGTTTTAATCTTTCTTCTGTTCTTCCAACAAAATTATCATTAGAAGTCATAACACCTGGAGAAATAAATACATAATCTTCAATTACTGAAAGAGGTACTATTTGTACATTTGATTGTATTTTACATTTTTTACCAATACTAACATTATTTTCGATAGTTACATTTCTGCCTATTATTGTTCCATTTCCTATTGTTACGTTTTCTCTAATTGAAGCAGTATCTGCAATTAAAACATTAGAATCAATATTTGCATCTCTATAAATAATTACACCAGAACCAATAAGACAATTATCTCCAATTTTTGTTCTATCTAATTTTGTTTCTTGAGTTGTAGCAGAATTAATTGATTTCAAAGGTAATTTACCAATTATAGTATTATCATCTATTCTTACACTTTTACCTATAATTGTATCATCATAAATCGTAACATTATTTCCTATAATTGTTCCATCTCCAATAGAAACATTATTTCCTATAACAAAATTTTTTCCACTAGTAAAACTCATTTTTCAACATTCTTCAAAAATGAATGCTTCCTATCATTTTTACCTTCAATTACAGGTTTATTTTTTATATCATAAACTAATTCTATTGCAGGTCTAGCATCTTCAAGTCCAAAACCCTTACCTTCTAGAATTTTTTTATATATAGTTGTATGTAAATCTGTAAAACCGTCAGAAAATTCTATTGATTCACCATTTAATGTTATTAGTCTAAATGAATTATTTTTTGTATCTTTTGGTAATCTTTTTTTATCTGTAGATAAAAACCATTTTACTTTTGCTTTCTCTAATTCCATATAACCTGCTATCTCTTTATCATTAGAATGATGAACTTCTACATCTAATGGTTTTCCAAATATCCAAATAAGCATATCAAATAAATGTACACCTATATTCATAACAACTCCACCTGATTTTGATTGATCTCCTTTCCATGAAACTAAATACCATTTTCCACGTGGAGTGATATAAGTCATTTCAATATCATATTTTTCTTTAATTGGAGTATTATCTATTTTTTCTTTTAATGCCATTAATGAAGGATGAATTCTTAATTGAAGTACAACATTAACTTTCTTTCCTGTTTCTTTTTCTAATTCTTGTATAACATCCAAATTCCAAGGATTTATTACAATTGGTTTTTCACAAATAACTTCTGCACCAATTCTTAAAGCAAATCTTATATGCGCATCATGTAAATAATTTGGAGAACAAATACTAACATAATCTATTTTTTTATTATCATTAGATCTTTTCAATTTTTCTGCATATCTATCAAATCTTTCAAATTCTGTAAAAAATTCAACATCATCAGAATACTTATCTAAAATACCTACAGAATCCTTTGGATCTAAAGCTGCAACTAACTTATTTCCTGTATCTTTAATGGCTTGTAAATGCCTTGGAGCAATATATCCACCTACCCCAATTATAGCAAAATTATATTCCTTCATTTTACCCTAATAACCAAACAAAGTTATTTAAATGTTTTTATAACGGCTTTATAAGCAGTTTTACCCACAATTTTATTGCCCTTAATTTCTAGATTATTTCTCTCTCTCCACCAATTACTTACCTCTTTTGGCAATGCCGACCAACAATTATCCATTTTTGACATTTCTTTTAAATATTTTTCATAAATATTTAGATATTTATCTGTTCCTGACATATGGGTATCTGGATGAAGCAATAAAAATACAAAACCATTTAGTTTTTTAATAAAATTAGTCTTTTCTTTCCAAGTATTTAAAAATAATTCATCATTATAATTTAATTTTACTAATCTTGTGTCTTGTGGTAATGTTATTGGAAGCTCTACCATATTATTAATAAAATAAGGGAATACACTACAACATCCACATCTAGGATGTACAGGTGAATTTATATCTGTATCTTGAATAGATGAGTCATAATCATAATTTTTACTTAATACTTCAAATAAATTATTTGTTCTAAATAAAGATGGAGATCTAAATCCTTTAATATTAAAATCATTAAATCTGTTTAATCCTTTTTTTACTTTTTTCTCAATTTTATTCTTTTTTAAAAAAGGTAATTTACCATCATGATTGTATCCATGAATTCCAACTTCACAACCTTCTTTTTCTAATTCTTTTAATTTAGCAAAATCAATTTTATATCTATAAGGTACAACATTCCAAGATGATTTGAAATCATATCTTTTTTCTATTTCTCTTATCATTTCAATATTCTTAAATCCTGTTTCAGATTCGATATCATGACTTAAGGAAAAAGCAAAATCTTTATTATCAGGCCATAATCCAATATAAGGAATTCCCTTATTTAATTTTAAACTAAGTTCTTTAATAAATAAGTATCTCATTAATTCTACACTATATTCATTAGGCCACGCTGGAAATGTATCTACTTTTTTATTTCTAGATTTCATAAACATTTTAAATAAAGGTAATCCAATTTTATAAGGTAAATAATAATAAGGAATTGGAAATTTTGTATAGAATGGTTGTTTTTTAACAATATAATTTTCATTAAGTAAATCATTAACAACATTATTAAAATTTGATTTTATTTCATTTTTAGAACTTTCTAATAAAGAATAATTATCTACATTACAATCATTTCCTTTTAAATCTGAATTACAACACTTAATAAAAATTTGATTTTCTTTAAAAGCCCAGTTAGGGATTAATTTTGAATTATTTATTTTTAAAGTACAAACTTTATTTATATTTTTGTTAGAAGGAATTTCTACAATTTTTAATTTATCTAATATTTCTTTTGATATTTTCCAATGATTGATTATAGAATTCATTTTTTTAATTCTTGTTTTAAACTAGAAATTAATTCCATTATAAAACCTAAGGCAAATAATTGAGTACCCATAATAATTAACAATATAGAAAGATAAAGAGTTCTACCTAATTCTATTCCTGTAATCCATAAATGCAATAAATATAATCCTATTAAAAAACCTAAACCCATCATCATTGCTCCAGGTAAAGCAAATAATAACATTGGATTTTTTGAAAAAGAGGTATAAAATTTTATTAAAACTAAATCTAAAAGACCAATATATAATCTACCTAATCCGGATTTTCCAAAATTAGATTTACCATAATGTCTTGGATACCAATTAGTTTTAACTTCTTTTATTTTATAACCTTTATTTGTTATTAATATAGCTAAATAACGATGCCAATTTGATCTTAATGGAAGTACATCTTTAATTGCTTCTTTTTTGAATGCTTTAATCCAATTCATATCATGTAATTTAACTTTAAAGATCCAACTAGATAAAAAATTAAAAACGAATGAAGTAAATGATTTAATAATTCCTGTTTTTTTATTAGAACGCCATCCAACAGTCATATCATAATTTTCTTCAATTATAGGTTTTATTAATTTAGGAATATCTTCTTCAGGATTTGATTCTAAATCAGAACATAAAAAAATAATTATATCTCCATTTAGCTTATTAAAAGCTATATTCATATCTTCAGTAATTCCTAATGTTTTTTTATTGTGTACTACATTTAGATTAGTATATTTTTTACGAAGTTCATTTAAAATTTCCCCTGTTTTATCACTAGAACCATCATTAACAACAAATATATCTCCATCTAATTTATTTTTAGTAAATGCATTATGAACTTTTTCAATAAATAAACGAATATTACCTTCTTCATTTCTTGCAGGAGCAAAAACAGATATTTTCATAGTCATTTTTTAATAATTTAGTATATAAGATTTTTGGTATTAAATTAAAAAAGACTTATCTTTATTAATAAGTAGTATCAAATAGAAAAGTTTATAATAATATTTATAAATCATTTGTTTGATTACTAAAGATGAAAATTTTATTAATACATCCTCATTGGATGGAAAGTTATGGTAGATTTAAAGATGCTGCCAAACAAGCTGTATTTTATCCTCCATTAGGTTTAATGTATATTGGAACTTTATTAGAACAAAAAGGCAATGAAGTTAAATTAATTGATGCTGAAGCAGAAGGAAAAACGATTGATGAAATTATAAATGAAGTAAACACTTTTAATCCCGATTTAATTGGAATAACTTCTACAACTCCAATCTATCATAAAGCAAAAGAATTAGCTAAAAAAATTAAAGAAATTAAAAATATTCCTATTGTTTTAGGTGGTGCACATGCTTGTGTAATGTTAGAAAAAGTATTAGAAGATTGTAAATATTTTGATTATGTAGTTTATGGGGAAGGAGAACATACGACATTAGAATTATTAGAATATTTAAAGGGAAAAAAGAAAATAGAAACTATTAAAGGATTAATTTATAGAAAAAATGAAAAAATAATAAAAAATCCCACTAGAGAATTTTTAAAAGATTTAGATTCATTGCCTCTTCCAGATAGATCATTAATTAAAACTGAAAATTATTTATGGAGTGTTCCTAAAAAAGGAATTGTAAAGATAGCAAGTATACAAGCCTCTAGAGGTTGTCCATTTAATTGTATTTATTGCTCACAAAGAAATGTATTTGGAAAAACAATAAGGTTTAGAAAAGAAAAATATGTTCTTGCTGAAATAGAAAATTTAGTTAAAAATTATGATGTTCATCATATTGTATTTTTAGATGATAATCTTACACTGAATAAAGAATTGATGAAAGAATTATCTGATGATTTAATTAAAAAGAATTTAAATATAACTTGGGAAGGATCCACAAGAGCAAACTTAGTTGATGAAGAGATTTTAACTATAATGAAAAAAGCAGGTTTAGTTAGATTAAGTTTCGGAATCGAATCTGGAAATGAAGATATTTTAAAGGTAATTAAAAAAGGAGTTAATCTAACTGAAATAAAAAATGCTTTCAGAATTGCTAAAAAATTAGGTATTGAAACTAAAGGTAGTGTAATGATTGGACTACCAACAGAAACTAAAAAAGAAATTATGAATACATTACATTTTATAGAAAAATTAGATGATTGTGATCAAGTATACTTAAACATAACAACTCCTTATCCTGGAACAGAACTATATGATATGGCTGTTAAAGGAGAAAATGGATTAAAATTACTTAGTAATGATTTTTCCACATATAAAAGATATGGAGATCCAGTAATGGAAGTTAATGGATTAAAGAAAAAGGATTTAATCAATTTACAAAGAAAAGGATTTTTAATGTTTTATTTAAAACCAAAAAGAATTTATTATAATCTTAAAAGAGCTGGTCCTAAAGCTGCAGTTAAAAATGTAAAAGCATTTATTAAAAGTATATTTTCCAAATCTAATTAATTATTTTTTATCTCCAGAAATAAATTTTATATTAAATATTTCGGGCATTGCTTCTGTAACAACAGATAAAAATGAAGGATTTTTAATAATCTTTTTAATTGTTCTTAAAACAAAAGAAGGCCTCATGTAATAAGACTTGTAAGCTTTGGATATCATTTTTTCTTGATCAAATTCACATTTTAACCAAGCATCTTTCTTAGAAGAAATAATTAATTTATTCTCTTTATCATTGCCACCCTTCATATACCATCTAGGATCTTTTATTAAATTATGGGATATGGCATAATCATATAATTCAGTTCCTGGAAATGCGGTAGTTATATCAAATGCAGCATAATGAGGATTTAATTCTATTGCAAGTTTTATAGTTTGTTTAACTTCTTCTAAAGTTTCTTCAGGATTTCCTATCATAAATCCACCATGGGTTTCTATACCCCCAATTTCATGAGTTAATTTAAACACTTCTTTAATTCTTTCAATAGTAATATCTTTTTTTAATATTTTTAAAATTCTTGGAGAACCAGATTCAACTCCATAATTAATACATTTACATCCAGACTTTTTCATTAGTAAAAGAAGCTCTCTATCAATTAAATCAACTCTTGTATTACATCTCCATTCTATATCTAATTTATTTTCAAGAATTTTATTACATAATGAAGTTGTCCATTCTCTATCTAAAGTAAATGTACTATCTTTAAAACAAATATAATTTATTCCCCAATTTTTTTGTAAATTCTTTATTTCTTCAATAACTCTATCTGGAGACATTTTTCTATATTTTTTTCCAGAGGTAACAAAAACATTACAAAATATACATCTGTAAGGACATCCTCTTGTAGTCATTAAAGAACCTGCTTTTCTTCCAGAACCATAAAATATTTTATAAGGTTCATAATCATCGATATAATTAAGATTTATTAGTGGTAATTCATCAAGATTATCTTTCAATGGTCTTGTTTTAAATTTTTTATTGGGATAAATCACTCCTGGAATATCTTTTCCAAAATTTTTAACAAGTTCTACCATTGTTTCCTCTCCCTCTCCATATACTAGACAATCTATATTTGTAGTATACTCAAAAATTTCATCTTTAGTAGAATTAACATGAGGACCACCAACAACAATTTTTAATAAACTATCTTTCTCTTTTAATTTTTTAATAATTTCTAAAATAATTAAAACTGTTTCTGTATTCATAGTTATTCCAACTATTGTTGGTTTTTTTTCCATAACTTTATTGATAATATCATCCATACCCATTCTATGAATTTGAGCATCAATAACACATACTTTTATTCCTGCTTTATCTAAACTAGAAGCTAAATATAAAAGCCCTAATGGAGGTAATCCAAATTTAGAAGTACTATTTAATACAACTGGTGGATATAATAAAACCACATTTTCATCTTTGATATCCTTCTTATCATTCATTTTGATATTCATAACCCAATAAATTAAAATTTGTTATTCCTTTTCTTATTTTATATATTTTGTATGTTCCTATATCTTTTACAAAATCAAAATTAGATTCTGTTATCTCTTTTATACCTTTCGTTCTATGTAAATCTCTTTCGTATAAGACTAAATAAGTATTATCTTTTTGAATTATTACTTTATTGAAAAACAATTTACTGAATAAATAATAATTTTTGACATTATATAAATAAGCATTATTACCTATATAAGCTAAATCTTTTCCATTATTCCAAATAAAATTAATTTGTTGTGGTACTAGAAGTGTAGCCATAGTACTTTGATTAACATTCATTTTAAGATAATCTATTGTTTCTTGTAATCCTGTATCTCCTTGATTTATTCCTGTATTATATGGAACATAAATTAAATATGCACTAGAATATATCATTAAAATTAAAGAATAAAATACAACACTAAATAAAAATCCTTTTTTATGATAATATTTAAAGTATAAAAATAAAATAGGTAAAGGTAATAAGATTAATGCTAATCTTTTTAGTATATCTAAAACCATCCAAATAATTGAACTATCTATTATAGGTAAAGCTTTCCAAAGTGCATCATAATACATTGGATCTTTAACGAATATAAAAAGATAAATTGGAACTAATAAAAGAATTATTAGTAAATCGTAACTTATTTTAAAATCTTTAAAATTTCTAAATATGTCTATTGCAAGTATAATTGATAATACAGGTAATAATATAATATAATGTTTTGGGAAACCTAAATAATCTACACCTAAAGCAGTAAAAAATGCTAATGCACTAAATAAATAACAAAATAAATAACTAGTTGGAAAAGGTAATTCTTTCTTTATTGTTTTTGAAGTATATGAAAATAATTTATAAATTATATAAATAAATAAAGGAGGAGTTATCCAAAATATAAAACTTTTAAAAACATATGCAGATCTTAATAAATTTAATAATATAGAAGTTCTATGACCAAATTTACCTGCAGTAAGATAAATAAAAGGATGTAAAAAATCATAATTAATTAAATAAGAATAAATATAAAAAGTTAAACCAAATAAAAATACTGAAATTAAAGAAATTAACCCTAAATTAAAAATATTTTTAAATTTATTTTCTTTTTCAAAAAATAAATAGTAAAAAAAAACTGATGCGATTAATACTGGAAAACTAGTGAATTTTATCCATAAAGAAAATAAAAAAATTAATACTAACCAAATTGGTTTTTCTAATTTATATTTTAAAAATACATAAATAAATAGTATAGTGGAGAATGTTAATATTCCTCCATCCAAACTTAAGAAAACTGCATTTTCAAATACTAACGGATGAATTAAATATAAAAATGAAGCTAAAAATGGAATAAGTTTATTATCTTTAATTATTAGTTTAGTCATAAAATAAATAAGTATTGAATTAAGAATTGTAAAGAAAATACCTGAAAATTTTAACCCAAATAAATTATAACCAAATAATTGAATAAATAATACTAAAGTATACAAATAAAGCGGAGGATGTTCTATTCCTGTTGTTGGTAAAAGATTTGGACCTTCAAAACTAAAATAACTCGCACCAGTATTGATAATAGCATTAGCTCCATAAACCAAAAAAGTCTGTTCATCTGTTAAAGGTTTATTTATCCTCACTAAACACATTATTAAAAAAAATACAATTATTGCACTAAAAATACATGCATTTTTAAAAGAGATCTTATTTAACATAATTATCCTTATTTTATTCAATAAAGTTGTTATTTAGAAAATAATATAAACGTTTCTAATCCCCAGATAAAGACCAATAAAATGCAGGAAAATAAGAAAAAATTTACAGATCAAATAATTGATTTTGTCTTTTCAAAAGACTATAGAAAATATTTAATTTTATTAATTCTAATTGGTGGTTTATTACGTTATCTTATAGTTAATAATATATCATTTTTAGGTGATGAAGTAATACATGGACCACATGCAATTAACTTTTTATCAACAAATAAGATTGGAATTATGCAACAATCAGTATTATGGTTTTATTTAACGAGTATAGCACAAAAAATATTTGGAGTTACTGCATTTTCTACTAGATTTTTATCATTCTTCTTTGGAATTTTATCAATAATAGCATTATACCTATTAACTAAAGAAATTTTTAATAAAAAAATAGCAATAATTGCTTCATTTTTATTAGCTATCTCCTCATTTGTACTAAGATACACTTTAATTGAAATGGATATAGCAATGATGTTCTTTATTTTATTAGCTTTGTACTTTTTTATTAAAGAATTAAAGAAAAATAAACTATCTTACGTAGCTGCACTTCTTTTAGGAATAGCTGCACTAATAAAATCAATTGCATTATTCTTTGCATTAGGTTTTGGAATAGCCTATTTCTATTATAAATACAAAACTGCAGAAAATAAAAAAGAATTATTAAAAATAAAAGATTGGAAGCAAGGAATTATTTTTGTTTTAATAATTTTATTAATATTTAGTCCTATTATTATTTATAATATTTTATTGTATAAGGATAAAGGCATAGTTGATGTTATGTTTGCTAAATTCTTGAATATAAACAAGGATATGTATTCTGGACAAGCAGGATATGATCAACAATTTTCTATAGTTAATGTATTTGTAGGTGGATTTAATATGATTAAAAATGTATTTTTAATGTTAGATCCTATTATTTTTATACTTGGTTTATCTGGAATTTTACTTATTTATTTAAATAAACACGAAAGAATTTGGAAAGAAATAATATTAATAATTTTAGTTGTTCCATTTTTAATTCAATGTGGTTCTGCTTTATTAACCACTCATTTTACTTCTTATATTCCATTATTATGTATTTTTGCTGCATCTACATTAGTATTTATAGAAAAAAAATTAAAAGATAAATATCAAAATATATTATTTATATTATTAATTTTCATACTTATTTTAAATATATTTTTTATTCCAATAGGAGATCCTTTGTATAAATCACTAACAAGTCAAAGTGCAAATATACAAATGCGTGATTTTGCAATTAATAATATAGAAGATAATGCGATAGTTATTGCTGATTCTAGAATTTATAGAGGTAGAATTGCATGGATGTTTAATGATAAATTTTATTTAGAATCTTCATTATTAGGACAGTTTAATGATTATGTTAATCAAATGCCAGGTAATTCTGTAAGTGCTCCTGTTTATTTTATAGAATGTGCTATTGATGATTGTGGATGGGGTACAGTTACTAATGATGTTTTAAATCAAAGTACAGAAGCAGAACTTTCTTTCTTCCAAAAAAATTCTCAATTTGTAACAACTTTATATGGTGGTGGAGGTTATAATGAAGAAACTGGAAAACCTTATTATAATATTTATAAAACAAAAATAAATACAAATATGAATGGATATGAATTTATTCAAAATACTCATGATTGGTTTTATTATCCATTAAACTATCAAAAAGCATCATTTGATGATTATAAAGTTAGTAATTTCTTTTATAGAATATTAGATTTAATAGGTCATATAGTTCTTTATTTTTCAATAATTTTATCTATATTAATTCCTATATATTTAATTTATTTATTAAAAAAAGATGATAGTGAAGTAGAAGATAAAGAAACTACTAATACATTTAATTTTAAAAATTATAAAAAATATATTATTTATATTTTAGGAATTATTTTTATATTTATAATAATTGCAGGCTATATTCATTATTCTAATAAGGGAATAATGATAGATCATTGTAATTCCTTAGGATTAGAAATGTATAAATATGCAAATGGAGAAGTATATTGTTTAAATAAAACCGATAATTCATTTAGAGGATTTTATTATATAACTCAAGGATTTAGTTATAACATAACAAAAGAAATGCAATTACATGATGAATGGAGAAATGGTTTAAAGTAACATTTATAAATTTTTTTAATCCGATTTAATTATGAGAGTTTTATTCGTTTGTCCACCAACAAGTCAAGAAGAAAGATATGGTAAACTAAAAGATATTGGAACTTTACATCCTTCATTAGGTGTTGCTTATATTGCTGCTTATTCGGAATCTAAAGGACATGAAGTAAAAGTAATTGATTCTGAAGCAATGAATTATAATTTTGAAGATATTAAAAGGATAATTTTAGAATTCAAACCAGATGTAATTGGTATGCAAACATTTTGTACAAATTTATCTAAATGTTATAAAGTAGCTGAAATTGCAAAATCACTAAATAAAGATATTAAAATTATTTTAGGTGGAGCACAAGCAACACTTTCTCCTAACGATTTAATAAAACAGGAAAACATTGATTTTATAATTTATGGAGAAGCAGAAATTTCATTTAACAATTTACTAGATACTATAAAAAATAAAGGAGATTATAAAAAAGTTAATGGTTTAGTTTGGAAAAATAAAAACAAAATAATAACGAATAAACCACAAGAATTAATTAAAGATATTAGTATTTTACCTTTGCCTGCAAGACATTTATTTCCAATGGAAAAATATCATTCTTCAGCTAACTTAAGAGGTAAACATACACTAAATATTATGACTTCAAGAGGTTGTCCATTTAGATGTGCTTATTGTTCTGGACATTTAACCTTTGGAAAAACTCATAGATATAATAGTACTGAAAATATTATTAAAGAATTAAAAGAATTAACAACTAAATATCATGCTGATAGTATACAATTTTATGATGAAACATTTACAGCTAATAGAGCAAGAGTAATGGAATTATGTGATGCATTAATTAAAGAAAAAATAAAAATTTCTTGGTCTTGTTTTACTAGAGTTAATCTTGTTGATGAAGAATTACTAATTAAAATGAAACAAGCTGGT
This sequence comes from Candidatus Nanoarchaeia archaeon, assembly GCA_028717785.1. The sequence goes on from JAQUND010000025.1 coordinate 14,519, forward strand.
TGTTATTTAATATTTTTTGGATTAGAATCTGGAGTTCAAAGATTATTGAATTTAATTAAAAAAGATATTACACTAGAACAACAAGAAAAAGCAGTAAAATTATGTAAAAAAGTAGGAATTGAAGTTTGGGGTTCTTTTATTCTAGCACTACCAACAGAAACTATTGAAGATGCAAAACAAACTATAGATTGGGCTAAAAAATTAGATATTGATTATGTACAATTCCCAATATGTACTCCTTTCCCTGGAACTGAATTATATGAAATATGTAAAAAAACAGGAAAAATACTAAACGAAAATTGGGAGAACTTTTTAACTTGGGATGAAATTGTTTATGTTCCAGAAAATAGATCAATTGATGAAATTAAAAAAACAGTAAAACAAGCTTATAGAACATTTTATTTAAGACCCCATATAACAATTAAAAGAGCTTTACAATTAAGAAAATTACCTGCAAAAAACATATATAAAATGCTAAAAGCAGGTATGATAACCTTCTTTAAGTAATATTTATAAATCTTATAGTACAGAAATTAATATGAAATTATCCATAATTATACCATTATACAATGAAAAAGATACAATCCCAGAATTAATAAAAAGAGTGAATTCTGTAAAATTAAATAAAGAAATAATTGTAGTAGATGATTATAGTACAGATGGTTCAAGAGAGTGGCTAAAAAATTCTAAGCTTAAAAATGTAAAAAAAGTATTTCATGAAAAAAATTATGGTAAAGGTATGGCAATTAGATCTGGAATAAAAGAAGTAACTGGAGATATTGTTATAATACAAGATGCAGATTTAGAATATGATCCAAATGATTATTATGAATTAGTAAAACCAATAGAAGAAGGAAAAGCAGAGGTTGTTTATGGTTCAAGAATTCTAGGAAATTTAATTAAAAATATGAAATCAAAACATGCTCAAGCATATTATGAATATTATTATGGTGGAAAAATACTAACAATCTTAACTAACATATTATATAATGCTAAAATAACTGATGAACCAACTTGTTATAAAGTTTTTAAAACAGATGTTATAAAAAACATAAATTTAAAATGTACAAGGTTTGAATTTTGTCCAGAAGTTACAGCAAAAGTAAGAAAAAAAGGTTACAAAATATTTGAAGTGCCAATCAAATACAATCCAAGAACATTAAAAGAAGGTAAAAAAATTAAATTCAAAGATGGATTTGAAGCAATATGGGCACTTGTAAAATATAGGTTTGTAAATTAAAATGGAAACAATAAAATGTAATTTATGTGGTAATCCTGAATTTAAAATAATTCATAAAGGATTGAAAGATGAAAATGTAGATCTAACTAAAAAATATGCATCATCTAGTAATGTAATTGGAAATGATCAAATTGTTCAATGCACTCATTGTGGTTTAAAATATGTTAATCCAAGATTAACCGATAAAGAAATAGTAACAGGTTATTCTGAAGGTTCAGATGAATTATTCGTATCTCAAGCTAAAGGTCGTGAACTAACTTTTAAAAAATCCTTAAAATTAATTGAAAAATATTCTCCTAAAGGAAAAATTTTAGATGTAGGAACTGCAGGTGGATCATTCTTAAAAGTAGCTAAAGATAATGGATGGCAAGTAGAAGGAATAGAACCGAATAAATGGTTATGTGATTGGGGTAATAAAAATTATGGAATTAAAATAAAACAAGGAACAATATTTAATCATAAATTCAAAAAAGATGAATTTGATGTTGTTACATTATGGGATGTTCTTGAACATGTTACTGATCCTAAAAAAACTTTAGAAGAAGTTAATAAAATAATGAAAAAAAATGGATTACTTGTTGTTAATTATCCTGATATTGGTTCTTCAGTTTCAAAATTAATGGGCAAAAGATGGATTTTCTTACTAAGTGTACATTTATTTTACTTTGATAAAATAACAATCAAAAAAATGTTAAATACAACCGGTTTTGATGTAATTAAAATAAAAAAACACTATCAAAGATTAGCTTTAGGTTATTTAGTTTATAGAATGCAAGCTTATAATAAATTTTTATATAAAATTGGGAAAGCAATAGTTAATATTTTACATTTGAATAATTTATTAATACCTTATTGGTTAGGTCAAACTTTAGTTTTAGCTAGAAAGAAATAAAATTTATATTTCAAAGTAACAAACAATTTGATCACAAAACTTACAATAATAAAATACAAAACCTTCAGGTAGATTATTAATGGATACGGTTATATTTGTTTGATATAAATCAGAGAATTTTAAGGGCTTATGGCATTTATTACACTCTTCTTGAACAATTATTAGTTTTTGTACTAAATTATCCCTTCCAAAATTTACTTTTTTTATTTGTTCTTGTATCATTTTACCTTTATTTGTTATATTTTAATATAAACATACTATATAAACATACTTATTTGTTACCACTTAATAATAATACTATAACAAACAAAATTTTGTGCATAAAGCATTTAAAGCTGTTTTTAGTAAAAATACGATGAAAAATGTAGTTATTTTAGGAGCTGGATTAACAGGATTAACGACAGGCTGGAAATTAGCTGATTCTAACGCTGTTACTGTTATAGAAAAAGATTCTAAACTAGGTGGAATTTCTAGTACATTTAAACATAAAAATTATAGTTTAGATTATGGCCCACATAAAATTTATACTCAAATTCCAGAAATTATGGATGAAATTAGATCATTAATAGGAGAAGGAAGCTTATTAGAAATAGAAAAAAGATCTAAAATTTACTTAAAAGGAAAATACTATAATTATCCAATTGGATTAAAAGACATGCTTCTAAAAATGAATCCTTTAATTGGAATTAGAGCAGGATTATTATTTGGTATAAGAAAAGCAAAAAATATTGTTTACAAAAAAGAAATTTCATATGAAGATTATCTATCAAATAGATTTGGAAAAGGGGTATATGAGTTGGTTTTCAAACCATACGCAGAAAAAGTTTGGGGAAATCCTAAGGAACTAGATAAAGAATTAGCGAGAACGAGGGTATCTGTTCCTGGATTGATGACCTTACTTAAAAATATGATTTTCAAACAAAAAAATCCTGAAATAAGTGCAGATAAATTCTATTATCCTAAAAAAGGAATTATTAGTTTAGCTGAAGAAATGGAAAAATTAATAGAAATGAATAAAGGTAAAATATTATTTAATTCAATACCAAATGAAATAACTGTTAAAGATAATGTTATTAGTGAAATAAAAATAAAACAAAAAAGTAGTGTTAAAAAAATAAAACCTGATTTTGTTATATCAACTATTCCTGTAAAAGAATTACCAAAATTAATGAAAGCTCCAGTTGAAGTAATAAATGCAGCTAACTCATTAAAATATAGATCTTTAATATTATTTTATATTGTTGTAAATAAAGAAAGTTTATTTAATGAAAATTGGATGTTCTATCCAGAAAAAGAAATAATTTTTAATAGAATTTCTGAACAAAAAGGATTTTCTAAATTTATGATACCTGAAAATAAAACAGTTTTAACTGTTGAGATAACTTGTGATCAAAATTCTGAATTAATGATATTAAAAGACAGAGAAATATATGAAAAGATTGTAACAGATTTAGAAAAAGTTAATATTCTTACTAGAAATGAAGTAGAAGAATACTTCTCAGTTAAATTAAAAGATGTTTATCCTATATATGATTTAAGTTTTAAAAAGAATTTAGATATTGTTCTAAATTATTTAAGTACAATACAAAATTTAATAACTAATGGACGTCAAGGATTATTTAATTATAATAATATGGATCACTGTATTGATATGGGAATTAAAGCAGCCAAATATATTAATAATAATAGCAGTGATTGGTATGAAAAAATAAAAGATTTTGATTATAAAATTGTGGATTAAAATGAAAATTTTACTTGTTAAAGTACCTTCAGATATGCATGTAATAATTCCTCCAATGGGGCTTGGTTACTTAGCATCATATTTAAAAAATAAAATTAAAGATATTGATATAACAATTCTAGATTGTTTAAAGGAAAAATATGATTATAATAAATTCTATGAGTATGTTAAACAAAATAAACCAGATATAGTTGGAATGACCGCTTTTACAATGGAAATTGAATCAGCATTAAAATGTTGTGAAAAAATTAAAGATATTAACAAAAATATTGTAACTGTAATTGGTGGACCACATGCTTCTAATTCTCCAGAACAAATATTATGCAATGAAAATGTAGATTTTATATTTAGAGGAGAAGCAGAATTAGGTTTTTATGAATTAATTAAAGCATTACAAACAAAAAAAGATTTTTCTAAAGTACCAAATTTAGGTTATAAAGAAAAAGGTAAAATGAAGTTTAATGATATTAAGTTTATAGAAAATCTTGATGAAATTTCTTATCCAGATTATGAATTAATGAAATTCTCAGAATATCCAAAAATGTATTTTATGAAAAAATTCCCGTCAGCTCCAATACTTACTTCAAGAGGTTGTCCATTTTCGTGTACTTTCTGTTCAGCCGGTAATTTATCTGGGAAAAAATTTAGAACTAGAAGCCCAGAAAATATTATTCAAGAAATTAAATTACTAAAAGAAAAATATCATATTAAAGAATTTGAAATATGGGATGATAATTTCTCAATGAATAAAGAAAGAGCAATGAAATTCTGTAATCTATTAATTAAAGAAAAAATAAATCTTGGATGGTGGTGTCCTAATGGATTAAGAATAGAAACTCTTGATGAAGAATTACTTAGAAAGATGAAAGAATCTGGTTGTTATGCTATGGCTGTTGGTATAGAAACTGGATCTGAAAAAATACAAAAAGATATGAAAAAATATCTTAATCTAGATAAAGCAAAAGAAATTGTTAAATTAGCTCATAAAATAGGAATAAGAACTCAAGGATTTTTCATTATTGGATACCCAACTGAAACAAGAGAAGATATACTTAAAACAATTAAATTTGCTAAAAGTTTACCATTAGATAGAGCAAGTTTCTCTTTATTTCAACCACTAGTTGGATCTGAAATTTATAATTGTTTAAAAAAAGAAGGAAAATTAAAAGATATAGATATGAACAAATGTGAATATTCAAAACCATCAATATTGCCTCAAGGTTTTAAAAATATAGAAGAAGTTAAGAAATTACAGAAAAAAGCAATATTAGAATTTTACTTAAGACCAAAAACATTTTCAAAATTTGTATATGAAAATTTAACAATAGATCAATTAAAAGAATTAGGAGTTATGTTCAAAAAATACATACTAAACAAATGAAGTTTTTACTAATTATTCCACCAAGTTCAATTAAAGTATATAAAAAAAGTAAATTGAAAGCTGCTGTTTCAGAAATGCCAATTGTTTCTATTGCTTCCTTAGCTGCAGTTTTAGAAGAAAATAAAGTTAATACTCAAATATTAGATTTATCTGTATCTTTAGATCCACTAAATGATTTAAACAATAAGTTAATTATGTTTAATCCTGATTATGTTGGAATAACATTTACAACTCCATTATATAATGAAGCAAAAGAAATTGCAGATATTGTTAAAAAATTTAATCCTAAAATAATTACAATTGCAGGCGGTGTTCATGTTACTGCTCTACCTCAAGATACTTTAAAAGAATTAAATTTTGATATTGCTGTTTTAGGTGAAGGAGAAGAAACACTAAAAGAAATAATTGACAAAAAACCTTTATCAAAAATAAAAGGAATTGCTTACAAAGAAAAAAATAAAATAAAAATTAATCCAAGGAGAGAATTAATTAAAAATTTAGATAGTTTACCATTACCAGCTTGGCATTTATTTGATTTAACTAAATATAAATCAAGTAAATTAACGACAAGAAATCAACCAGTTGGACCAATAGAAACTTCAAGAGGTTGTGTTTACGGTTGTACTTATTGTAATAAAGATATTTTTGGAAGAACTTTTAGATTTAAATCACCTGAACGTGTTATAAAAGAAATTGAACACATGCTTAAATCAGGATTTAAAGAAATTCATGTTTGGGATGATAATTTTTCAACTAATTTAGAAAGAGCAAAAAAAATATGTGATCTAATTGTTGAAAAAAATTTAAAATTTTCTTGGGCTCTTGCTTGTGGAGTAAGATGTGACTGTATAGATGAAGAATTTTTATTAAAAGTTAAAAAAGCAGGTTGTTATGCAATTTATCTTGGTGTTGAAACTGGAAACCCAGAAATACTAAAAAAAATAAATAAAGGAGAAACCCTAGAACAAATAAAAAAAGCATTTGATATGTGTAAAAAGATTGGAATTGAAACAGTTGCTTTCTATATGCTTGGATTACCAGGAGAAACTATAGAAACAATGAATCAAACAATTGAATTTGCTAAAAATCTTGGTTCTGATTATGCTAAATTTACAATAACTGTTCCATTCCCAAGCACACCATTATTCCATGAATGGGATAAAGCAGGTATAATAAAAACAAAAGAATGGTCAAAATATAATTTTCATACAGCTTCAAAAGTTTATGATCATCCTAATTTATCTTGGGATACTTTAGAAAAATACTATAATAAAGCTTATAGAGAATTTTACTTCAGACCAGGTTATATTACTCATAAAATTATTAAAGATATTAAAAAACATAGATTATTATTAGATGCTTATTATGCTCTTAAGACCTTTATTTAATAAGTTATTTAAATCATAAAAAATTAGTTCTAGTATGAAAATCCTTGAAATAACTGAGTTTTCAGCAGGTATTTGTGGAGTTTGGACTAGAGTTCTAGCTGAAGCTAAAGA
>JAQUND010000026.1 GCA_028717785.1 Candidatus Nanoarchaeia archaeon
TATCTCGACAAGGAAATGGCATTTCTTGAAAAAATAATTCACTTATGGTTGCCATCAGAGGAACTTCCCAGAGAATTGTTCTGTGCCAGTAACCTTCAATTTCAAGCATGATTCCGTCTTCGCCAATCGCGCCAACAGTTACTTCAGTCGGGTCATACCGATAGTTTTTCAGAAAATCAAGATAGACTCTATCGAAATAGGTACATTTTGTTTGAAGGAAAGCATATTCTGCTTCTTTGAGATAGAGCTCCCGCATTTGATCGATTTCTTCACTCAACTTCCTGACAAAAGTTCGGGATGTTGTGTCACCAAACAACGCGAAGTTTCTCGGTTTCCGGATGAAAAGTTTGTATTTTACTCTTTCTCTGGGGAATAATTTCAACGCAAAATTCTGCATCGAAAATTTATATAAATCTGAGTCACATAGCGACGTAATTATTGTTTTTCTTTTTTCCATAATTATGATTTGCCCTTCTTTTTGAGACAATCTTGTTAATTGTTTCTTGTGAAACTTTATGTCCTAACATCCCTTGCGAAATTTTTAACCTTGTTTCTAAAGACGCTTTTCTACCTGACATTATGGATTTTAATTTATTTTTTTGTTCTTGCGACATTATTTTACCTTTATTTTTCCCAATCATAGACTTTCGCATTTTTTCTTTTGTCGCATCTGACATAATTCTTTTCTTTCTTGATTTACTTAAATTTCTTCTATGTTCTTCTGAAAATTTAACTCCTTTTCTTGCTAGACTCATTTTCTTTTTTGTTTCGTCAGAGTGAGGACCTATTTTTTTTCCAGTTTTACTTTTACTAATTTTTAACTTTGACTCTTGAGAAAGAATTTTACCTGCTGGACCTTCTCCTCCATCTGTGAAATTTAATAAAGGCCCTTTCTTGCAATCTAACCTGCCAATTTGAGCTATTACTTCTTTTTCTAAGAGAAAAGCTTCATTTTCAAGTAACTCATCTTTAATTTTTAAAATAATAGGCTTGAGACCATTCTTATCAAGTTTTCTTATTTTATTGTTAAGATAACCGCTTTCAGTTTTAGAAACAGATGAACGTTGTTTGAAACGTTGTCCTTTACCTTTCCCAACATAAAAAGGTTCATTTGAAAACGAATATTCTCCATATTTGGACTCCCCATTTTTAGAAGGATCAAGATAAATATAAACATAAAAAATTTTATTCATTTAAAATTGCAACTTCAACAGCTTGTATAAATTTAGGGTCTGGAATTATTTCGAAAGTAGCAGCCACAAGAATTGTTGAATCAACTTCTCCGAGGTCGTCTCCTGACAAAGGAACTTGCTTCAAAAGCTCAAGTGCATCAGGGGAGATGTCGACGAAATCTGCATTGACGACAAAGCCGAGTTGGCCTTTGTCTAAGGGTTTATTGAGAAGACCTTCTGCATTAACATTAGATTTAATTCCGATCCAACCTTTGTGGGCAAAAATTTGTGTTCTCATTGTTTCACCATGAAGGATTGATTGAAGAAGAATAAAAAGGACCTTCTTCTATATCAAGAAGTTTTTTGATTTCATTTGAACGCTCTCTTTTACCTTTTTCAAAAGCTTCTACTTTCGACTTTTCAAGGAGAGCATATACAGTTTCAACATCAAGTTGCTTTAACACACAAAAATCAATGTAATACTTGAGTTCACTTAATGGACATTTGCTTTCAATCATTGAAAGCAATTTTTTACCTTCAAATGTTTCTTTGTGGATCTTGCAATTTAAGCCGAAAATGCACTCATGAACCCAAAAACTTGTTTTATTTGAATAAATATCTTCATTACCTTCAATATCGAAGTCCTTCATAGAACCAGTACCAAACGTACCGCCTTCGATATTGATAATAACTTCGCGTGTAGAAAGTACATTATTCATAAATAGCTTTAAAAAGAATAGAGTATTCTTTGGAAGAAAAGTTCGATTGGGCTTCTTTGCGAGTTTTGCCAATACCAAAGAACCCAGGAGAACTTCTTCTATAGCACTTGAAGTTCTCTCTTTCTTTTACCGTCACTATTTCGTTTACAGGTTTTTCTGTTATGTCCTTCATTATTCCACCACGAGTTCACAGTTTACGCTAGATATTAACCCATTGACATAAACCATAATGTCAAGTTCGCCTTTTTCTGAATGTACTAAAAGTGTTTCGGGCCAATTATGAACAACATATACTCTGGGCCGTTTTTCTTTGATTTCTTTGAGAACAGCAGCAACTTCAAAGTATTCACAAAATGTCAAACATTCGAGGCAGGCTTCAATGGACTGTTCCAAGAACCATTCTTTTGTTTTCTGTGGTACTCCATCATTAATCATAACACGCCTCCCGGTAATGATTATATCTAATGGAGCTAAATAAACTACCAACTATTTTGCTCGAATATGCGTAGCCTATAGGAAAGTAGGAATGATATGTTCTATTGACCTTGGTCCTTGGGTGTGCTCGTCGGGACGCGAGCAGGCTTCTTTTGGGTTAAAGCCTGTGCTATAGAATTGAACATGGGAGTGCAACTTAGACAAATAGCTTGTACTATTTTGACAATACCTGAAACGATAATTAAGACAATCAATAAAGCCGATGAGAAAAATGCAAAGAAGATAAGAACTTCTTGCCAAGTTGCCCCATCAATTATCATTTTGTTTGCAATGTCAAGCAGATTGATGTCCATCAAAAAGTCCTTTTACTATTTCGACAATGTGATCGGGCATATAAACCTTGCCCTCAAAATTTTTTATGGGATAAGTATTGTTTCTAAATACAAAACCTAAACCGTCAGGGTGCAGGTAAATCCCATTATAGTCGTCAAACTTGACACATACGGAGTTGTTTTCAAAAACCAAGTGTTTCTTTTCAAGCAAATGTTGTTCTACACGCGCCCAAATTTTTTTGGTTACCCACACTTGCATTGATACTCCCATAAAAAAGAAGATGACGCACACATGCCGGACGCTTCGGGGCCTACCCTAACGTAAGGACTTTTTAAGGCCGTCCATTTTACGGTAATTGTGCGCCATCTTCATACCATGAGTTTTCTGCGTTTATTAGGCCGTTTGAAAAAGAATTGTCCCGTTAAACTATCAAAAAACCATCCTTGATCATCAGTGTTATGTGTGAGTTGTAGATTCATATAATTTGTGTCGGCATCGAGGTTATCTGCAAATGCAACTATTTTTGCTTCTAACGTCATAGGAACTATAACAGCAGACTGTTCTCTTTTGCCATGGTGGCTTAAAATTATATGCCCTACATCTTCGACAAGAGACTGATCTGTCTCTCCAACAATTGATCTAAATTTAAAATAACTAAGTACAGTATGTTCGTGCAATCTTCCTATATCTGTCATTGTTGTCTTGAGTTGCGTGTAATTATAAGCATCTATTTTCCCGACATCATGAAATAGAGCACCAATCAAGATCTTATTCAAGTCTATACCCTGATCTAAAGAAGATAGAATATAGAGTTGTTTTGCGAAATTGATGACAGAAAGCGTATGTTCAAGTAGCCCATGTTGATAAGCATGATGAACTGTACCCTTACCACCTGGCCATAATTTGAATTTGTCTAAAATATTTGATGACTCAAATTTTTCCCATGCTAGTTTGTAGGGGGCCAAAGATAAATTAGCTTCCATGATTCCTTTTATTTCTGTCCACATTTCTTCAGGATCTTTTGAAGCTATTTTCATTAAATCTTTCAAGTTGTAACTGTCAGCTTTTTTGATTTTTTCTACAACAACTTGCATTTTTTCGTTGTAGATGTTTGTTCTACCTTTGATTGTCACAACTTGTATGTCTTTGAGTTGTTCTGCTATACTTTCAGCATTATCCCAAAGTTTTGCCCAGACAATCCCTGTTTTGTCTGACAAACTGAAAGTAAGGAAATGGCCGTCTCGTTCGTTGAAAGGTTTGAGCTTTATGTCTGATAAAGCAAATGTCCCTTCGACAAGAACATTATTTTGCAGTTTTAAAATTTCAGTAACGTTCATTTTTTTAATCCTAATCTTATTTGAATACATTTTCGATAATAAAAGTTAATGCTATTAGCACTATAGCGCTAATAATCCACTCTTTTAAAGACAACATCAATCTTCTTTCTTCAAAAGACTTGCAAGGGCATCTTCAACTTGAGCTAAATTATGCCCTGTGTACCTTATCACCTGTTCATGTTTAAAATTTTCATTTGTCTTACTTGCGGGCATAATGACTAAACCACGTGGTCTCCATTCGAGCCACCGCAATATATAATCAGGCCAGTCGTCGACTAAGACTTTACCATAGACTAAGCCTTTGTCGCGAGTAATAGTAATGTCTGTATTTGTACCAAGGTTGCCGTCAATCCAGATTTTTTTGCCTGACCAAGCATTTGGGTTTCTCTTGGGTCCTGCTGTAAGGATCATTCTTCTAAAACCAAGATCATTGGTAAGTTCCCAGATATCAAACCCTAGTTGAAATTTGGGAAGTGTCGCCCACCATTCAACGGAACTACGTATTAGATCGACTCTTTTTCTCAAATACAAAGGAACGTCATCGTCAGGAACACGATCTATATATTGCTCTTGTGGACTGTTCAGATCATTCAAATCGGCAATCAATCTGCTCTCGTAGTCGCATAAAGTGCCGTCCATGTCAAAGAGGGCAATTCTTTCTTGTTCTTTCATCTTGGCTTCCTTGGCGTAAACACACTTAATGACGGTGGTTTTCTGAAAACAATTTTTTTATTTGGGTCTTGAGAAGCTTCAAACATGATATCAAGCGAATTATAATATTTCGCTTTAAGTTTTTGTAACGTAAAAGAATCTAATCGAGCAAGGGCACTGTGAAGATCGTTTAGAGCTGCAACAATTGGAGGAATTCTTGTTTCGGTAAGTCCGACATCAGAAAGCTGTTGATAGAAATCTTTTGTTTTCATACTAGATTTCTATTTAAAAACTTGTTTGTTTGAAAATTTATTTTTGGGTATTAGAAAACCAGATATGATCGAATTCAACTTGAGGTATTGCGACTGACTTCATGCATGCCGAGCACATACCAAAAGTTTTATCACATTCTGCTAAGTCAACTTCATCACAAGCAACACATTTGCCAGCTTCTAAATTCTTCCTGTAGTCCGCAAAGAAAGGTGAAGTAGATTTCTTTAAGTATTCTATTCCTTGCATAGTGCTTATGTTACTAATTGAAATTCTTTCCAGAAATCTGTTCCATTTACATTGCATCAAACCTCTTTTATTTTGTAAATTTGATACTGATCGTCTTTGGCCCTGTTTATTTCATCCCTGATTATGTTTCCAGCTCTGCGCATTATTTCTGAATCTGTGGTATTAGAATTACAACGTATTTTAATGTGTATTTTTGCATTCCCCTCAAAATTTTCACTAAGAGTAAGAGATACAATTTTAATCATAATTACTCCTTATATAAGTTCTGCGATTTGTCCCTGTTTTGGGAATATGACTGTAATACCACAGTCATGGCCCTGAAAAAATGCGCGTGTTATGCAAGCAGCTCCGTTTGGGATTTGAACTTCTTCATTTTCAGGTCGTTTCCAGGGAGCAAAATCTGGGACATTAAATATTTTTCCATTATCTAAACGGACAAATTTGTAGTAAGTTTTAGTTCCACCTTCCCAATTTGCATTCCATCCCGTGTCAACAGATTCTTTGTAGTCAAGATAGATTTTCCTACCCTTATAATCAGGATAGACAAATCTAGCTATCTTGACAATTTCTGGGTGAGTTTTTTTCGTGACTTTCATAGGTATCTTATTCAAAGAAAAAAACACCTTGTTTATGAACCCAACGATTCTTGGGTATAGCTTCAGTTCTACAAGAATAATTGAATTCTTTCAAAAGTTTTTCTCGATCCATTTCGATTGAATGATACCAGGGAGAAAAAATGCTCGAAATTCGATCTTTGTTTGCATCGATCACAGCTTGCACACCATCCTCACGCCAACATGAATCATGATGAGCAGCAAGCATCCAACATGTAGAACCTTTTGTATAGAGTGTTTTACTATGTTTTAGACAAACGTGCCAGTCTTCTTTGACATAGACTGACACATAATTCTGGTGTCCATATAACAGAAGATTAAGATGTCTAAATCCTTCTTCTTTGGGATCCAAAGCAATATTAAAAACTACAACCATTGCTTGAGAAGGCGCTCTATACGCCTGTCCCCTGCCAAAGACTGTTTCAAATGTCTCGCAAATGATTTCACTTAGAATATTGTTTGACATAGTACCTCAGTCATTTCTTATAGTGACTAGTTCATTACGCCCTATTGGATTTATACCTTTGCTCAGCAATTCTGCTGCGGCTTTGACAGCAAAACAATTGTCGCTTGAATGAATAGTTTTATAAAAAGTTAGAAGCTGTTCGGGAGCAACGACATGCCATCCGAAAATACTAGTTATTTGAAGATCTTTTCGAACAAAAAAGTCAATGTTTAATTTTTTACCAGTTTGCATTGGTTTTTCATAACGTCGGAAATCGTCGTTGTCTTTAAGTCTGTCGAATCTTGTTGATACTCTTTCAAACCCTAGGGAATTTAAAATTGTTAGAACATATTGGATGTTATGTGGTAGAACAAAAATGTCGACGTCTTTATGATCATGAGCATGTTTTAATTCGACATGATTGAGAGGAGACATGAAATGCCATGCCCAGCCACCTGAAAATACATCCAGTTCTTTTAGATAGACCAGCTCTTTCAAATAATTGGCGATGAGAGTCGGGTCCCATACTTCACCGTATCGTTTTTTATCGTGTGGATCTGCCATAATGCCCATATATCATTAATTTAGAACTAAGATGCCAACTATTTATAAGCTGCTGCTTTTTGTTCATTCCATAATTGGAACAATGGATCTACAGGTTTTCTTGGTATCCAACAAGATTCCCATTCTTCTTTAACAGTTTCGAGATACATATCAGTGTAATTGATGATAATTATAACATCATAAATATCGCCTACAATGACATTAAAATTTACTCTTAATTTGGCTCTGAATAAAGCACCAAAACCTGAGGGTCTGCCTTGTAAACTACAAGCATATTTGTCAGCTCTTTCTTGACATTCTGGGCTCCTACAACAGCCTGTAACGTCTAAAAACTCGATATCGCTCGGGACTCTATCTCCAATTTTATATCTTTTGCACTGTTTCTCAAGTGCACTAAATTGAAATTCCATCATACTTTTTTGTCCGCAATATGGGCAATTAAATACAAGATAGATGTGATCGAACATAACACCTCTGTCTGTTTAGTTTTCTACGGTTTTTATATAACATTAAATCTAAACTTAAAAAAGGATTTGACGATGCAACCTAGTTTTAGAAAATATTTCATGAAAAAAGCAAGTGAAACTCCTGATCCAAATGCAATTTGTTCTAAAGTTGATCCAGAGACTTGGAGCATATTTTCAGATATCTACAAAGATGAAAATGGTTTTAGACCGAGAATGCCTTTGACATGCAAAGAAGTCAATGAATGGCTCGACAAAAGAAGAAAACAAGCTGACAAAAAAGACAATTGGAAAGTCCCTTTTGCAGAATTACTTGATGGTACAAAGATCTTTATTGTTGATGGTGATTTTATAAGAGACAATATCTATGTCGATTTTGTTCTTGGTGGTCATGGATATGTATATGATTTCGTCCCGAAAGATGAAATTTGGGTAGAACAGGTACAGGACCATAAAGACGAACAATATAATCTTACTCACGAAATTATTGAGTATTTGCTCATGAAATTATGCGATAAAGATTACGACAGTGCCCATGAGTTCACTGCTCATGTAGAAGATATCTTGAGGCGATATGACAACCAAAAAACTGTTTCGAAAGCTACAAAGTTTTTTCACATGCCTCAAGTTAGACAAAATACTGATAATACGTGTGGTGCTGCTTGTGCAAGTTCTATCATGGCTTATTACGGCAATGACATTGTTGAGTCTGATATTTCTAAAGCCATGAATACTACAGATGAGGGTGTTGATCCTGATGCCATAATTGAGTATTTCAACAATAACAAACTGACTGCAACAAAAGAAGAACTTACACCAGAAACATTGAAGTCTCATATAGATGAGGATGTTCCTGTCATTGTCGAACTGCAAGCATGGGGAGACAAAAATGATTACTCTAAAGATTATAAGAACGGGCATTATGTCGTGGCTATCGGATATGATGATAATGGATTCTTTTTCATGGATCCTTCTCAGTTTGGGTATACTTACCTTGAAACTGACGACTTGAACTCACGTTGGCATGACGAAAACAATGGCGAAAAAGATCAGAACCTTGGAATCATTGTCAAGGGAGAAAAACCAGACTTTACAATTGAAGACGCTAAAGTTATGGGAAGTAAAAGACCCAGTTCGTTAGAAGCTCAAATCAAAGAACTAGATATTAAAAGAATCGTTCGCCGTGGTAATACAGCAATAACAATTTATTTCAAAACAAAACCGACAATAAATGTTTTAAAAAACTTAAGAGCTCCATATGAAGTTTCTAAAACATATCCTGTCGATTGTTCCTATTTAAGTTTGCAATTCGAAACAGACGGTCAAGCTGAAGATTTTTTCAATAAAATAAAATGACAAAAATACAAATTATCCCATGGGCAAATGGCATGGGCGATTTACTTCGTCTTGAGCCAATGATAAGGGGTCTCAAAGAACGATACCCTGATAGCCATATAAGCATTTTTTGCAATAAAAACTCCGAAATTCTTTCAAGGAATCCTTTTATAAATCAAGTCTTTTCTATCTGGTGTAGTCGTTGCGATTACATAGTCAATTGCAACTGGGGAATGGATGAACTTTTGCAAAAAATATTGGGAGAAGACAAAGGAAAATATAAAGAATTGCTCGGTTTCCATTCACGTAATACAGGCACAAATCAGCAAGCAATAAACGAGTTTCTAAAACTCCAAGAATGGGAATTAGGGTTTGATGCTATCTATGAAAGAAGAAAGCATTACAACACAAATCTCGCTTCTTGGTTTTGTAAGTTCACTGATATCTATCCTTCAGATCCAAAAACAAGATTTTATTTCAAAGAAGAAGATGAACAATTTGCAACAGACTATATTGCTAAATTAGATAAGCCCTTGGTTGTAGTTCATCCAACGTCAGAAGGAAAAATAGGGCTCCATGTTACTTATACCGACTACAAAATTTCAAAACTTTTAGAGCAAGGAAATAAAGACTGGCAAGCCGACAAATTTATTGCTCTTATAGATATGATCAAAGAAAAATTTCACGTCATAATAATAGGAAGTCAAAAAGATAAAGAAATTTTACAATATATTTCGAGTTCTACTGGTTGTGATATTGGCTTGAATTCTCTATTTCAAAATCTTGCTTTAGTAAAACATGCAAAGTATTTTATAGGAGTGGATTCATGTCCAGCTCATGTAGCATTGACATGCGATACGCCATCGCTTTTGATTATGTGTGAAATATTGTACCATGTATGTTACCCTATAGATCCTAAAGTCAAACATCAGTATATCTGCGAACCAGAAACTGTGAAACGAATAAGTATTGATACGGTTTACAAAGCATTTTTAAAATTAATTACTGAAAATAAATGAGGACATTATGAGAGTTTATTACAATGGTAATGGTAGCACGGGTGGAACGCTTCCAACAGATCTTACGAATTATGTTTTGCAAGATACTGCTGAACTGCTTGATGTTGGTACTTTAGTAAAAGAAAATGCAACATTTTATGGCTGGGCACCAGAAAATAATTATGAATTCTATCAATCTGGAGATTTCTACAGGATTTTAGTCGAACAAGACGTGACATTTTATGCTATTTGGGAAAACGATCCAACAATAGGCGGATTTTTGGGAAGAGAAGAAACTTAAATGAAACCAAGTTTTTTTAGACAGACACAGTATAGAGAACCAGATAAAATCGAATTGAAAGAAATTCATGGTTACAATTTGTCTGCTATCCAATTGATGCAGGGGTTGGGTTATGCGATTATTGGGAGAGGAATTAGAAGAGAAATCGAACAACAAAGAATAACCAATGCATTAAAAAATTTGATCGCTATAGATCCAAATAATTCGCAATATAAACTTGCTCTACAAGAAGAAGAAAATAAAAGAGATTTCAAAATAACACATTTAATTGGTATGCTGCCAGACAACTACCAATACAAACACTTCGGATGTGATATTTATGTCTTTTTTCCAAAAACATTGTCACGTACTAGAGTTCTTATTGTTGGGGGCATACATGGAGATGAACCTGCAGGGCCTTTAGGGTTAATGGAGTTTCTAAGACAACGAAACTCTAAAGAAATATTAGATAGATTGAGCGTTTCCTTTTTGCCAGTAATGAATGTTTACGGGTATATTCATAACACAAGAGACAATGAAGGAAATAAAGATATAAACAGAAATTATGACAATGGTTCGCCTTCAAAAGAAGCACAAGCTATTAAAAACAACAAAGATTTTATTTTCAATTTAGCTTCAAAAGGTTTTTTGACTTTACATGAAGATATCACGAAAGACAAGTTTTATTTATACACATGCGGCAAAAATCGAAAACTATTTGATTCATTACGTGCTGTGGGCAAAAAAGCTTTTGGGCTTGCTACCGGTGAAGCAAATGACAAGTATCCGATAGATAACGGATTTGTCAAAGATGTTCTTGATGATGGGTCTTTTGAAAGTTTTCTTGGGAACAATGGAATTATAGGTGTTACAACAGAAACGCCTACGATAGAGAAAATTGACAAACGGATTGAAACAAATAGATTATTGGTTAATGCTTTTCTCAGGCATTTTGTTTTATAACTTGTCTCTTTGCCTCCAACGACAAATTGTTGATTTTGACATACCGTATTTTTTTGCTAATTTAATTATTGTTCCTCTTTTTACTGTCCATGAAGAACCAGGTTTTGCGCCACGGACTCTATCTGTTTTGATTTTTCGTTCTGGTAAATCTATGGGTTCAAGGTAGACAAGTGTGTCAGCATAAGGTCGTGTCCAGCCGGGCACCCAGCGAAATGTTTTTCCACGGATAATTGAGAGAGCGGCTGATTGAGATATGTTATAAAGCTTTCTTGCTTCGGAAGCAGTAATGCCTTTGGGGACTCTGGCTCTTATTTTTTTGACGTTTGCAATAGATATTTTTGCTGTATTCATTGCCCATTTTGATTTGACGGGAGAGAAATTCGAGTGAGGAGAAAGGTCGAAAACATTGTTCCAGACAGCAACAGGCCTACAATCAAATTTCCGAGCAATGAAACTAAGAGCGTAGTTTTGCTCGAACATTGAGCGCATTTCTTGTCGTTACAGGTGCGAAAATCTTTTACCATTTGATTTCTTTTTTCGCAATTGAACCTCAAGGAATAATCTGAATTTGTTTATATGAACAAGTATTGCATCTCATATATTTTTTCGTGATACCATTTTTATTCTTTCTAGAAGAACGTACGTGTAATGGTGTTTTGCATTTAGGACAACACGAAGATTGAGTGGGGAAAATCTTTGTGATTATTTTTTCTGTCAGTTTCTGAGCAAGATGGTGTCCGTTTCTGACAACAGTTCTATTACGTTCCAGGTCTTCACAAATCGTAATACATCCTTCATAGATTTGATTTCTTAAATAGGAAGTTTTCATAGGACTCGGACATTTCTATAAGAAGTTTTGTTTTTCTTGTGATTATTACAAGGATGACAAGCAATTGTACAGTTGCTTTTATCCCATTTCGAACCACCAAGCGACAGAGCAACTATATGATCAATAGTGGCAAGTGTCTTCAACTGAGCTTTGTCACATGGGTCTAGAATTTCACGAACTAGATGTTCTGCACCGCAATACTGACAAATTAGTTCACCATGTATTGCTTCAAATTCGTCAAAAATTTCATTTCTAAAAGTTTCCCATTCTTCCATTACTATTTTTTGCATCTGATCTCTCAAAAAAAGATAAGACGCTCTTGATTGTACAAAAGGTTCTTCAACAAAAACTTTATCAGCATTAGTACTCAAATACAACATATAGTTAATAACAAACGGGTTAGAATATTCTGCCATTAGATAGGGTTATTTTAAGCACATTAGCATAGGTGCTAATGAATTCATATAGACATGGTATCAATAATATGCTAGACGGTCCGCGAGCTTAGTCTTTCCAAAACATTTTAGGTGTAATAATCACACCATTTGACCATCCCCAACTATTTTCTCTTCTTTCACTCGTAAATTTTCTGTGGTCTGTTTCGTATAAAAAATCACTATAAGGAGATTCAGACCAATGTACTCCATAAATACTACCCTCAATAAGCAATGCAGTATGTTGCCCGTATTCCGCTATCAAAAAAGCAAATGGGAGTTTCATTACTTTTTCTAATTTCTCTTGGTCTTGTTTAGAAAATTTTGTCGGGTTCCTGATAGGTTTTTTATCGACATCATACATTGTAGGTTTATAGTTGATTACCAAATCTTCAACGGGCAAAATCGGTTTTAAAATATTAGTGCCATATATCTTTTCTTTAGATGCCATTTCATAAATGAGTTTAAGTATGTCTGCGTCTTTACCATAAAAGTTGTTCGAATCGGGCGTATAAAAAAGAGCTACCCAGTTTAATTTGAGTAATTCAAAAGCAAGTTCATGTCCAGTTACGCTTGCAAAAGCTTTTTTACATTTTTTCCAAGTTTCACCAAAACAGGTTTTATTAAATCCAATTTCCATGACTTCTAAGATGAAAGTTATGCAGTCGGTTTTCTTTAACTTGTATTGTTTTTTATGTACTTCAAACTTGTTTTTTATTGATTGGTCCCAGGTACCTTTGAATCTATCAGCACTTAAACTAAAGCCACCCCTTCTAGCAGCTTCTAAATATTCTGCTTCATTTTTAAATGAGTATGGATAGAGACCTCCATAATGAGTCCCGCATGATCTTTCAAGAACATTTTTATAATGATTACCTATAATGAAAATTACTGCATCTCTAAGATTATCAATTAAAATCTTATTGCAATCTATTGAATGAAGTGGATTATCTTCTTTTGAATTAAATGCCATATCCCCATCTAACTCGATTACGTATCTTATCGTGTAGACTGCAAAAGCTTTATTTTCGGGCTCAAATGGCATGATTATTACAAATTTCTCTTTTTTATCTGAGTCAAAAGTCAAGTAAAAATGAGAGGGTTTGTATTTGAGGGGCTCTAAATATTTATTACCTTCTTCATCTTGTGTGTCGGGTGCGGGTAGCTGATGTTGAAATTCGTCAATACGTACAACTTCGCTAAAACAATAAGAATCTTTACTTTTTTCTTTTATAATTACTTCAAATTTAGCAATTATTTGCGGGTTTGAATCTTCATAAATATTCACTATACATTTTTTGCCGACCAACAATGTGTCAGTTTTTAAGTAATCGACGTGTATTTGTACGTTGCCACCGCCAAAGGTGTCCCCATCAATAATAAAATTGTTTTTCCTGAACTCTATTTTTTGAATTTCTTTGTCGTTTTGTTGCCATTCAACTGGTGAAGTATAATTTTCACCTTTATATTTTACAGAAAGAGTATAAGAATCTTTTGAGACTTTCCATAAAACATCACCTTTGTTGTCGGTTCTTGAAGAATATTTTTTCCCTTTTTCATTACTTATAATACAAATTATGTCTTTTTCAAAATTACCACTATTATAGAAACCTAAATTGACGTGTACATAACCAAAAGGCAATGCAAGTGTATCGCTTTTAAAATTGTCATTTGATGCAGCTCTATTTTCAATTACTGCAAAATATTCGACAGCATCTCCTTTTATATAATTTGTTGGAGTAGACAGTTTGAAATCTGTTGTCCAGCTATTTTCAGCAATAAGACGTCCTTCTGCTATTTGACTTAGATCTTCGGTTTTGCCTTTGTACACACAAAACAATTTTGCAAAAACTTTATTTTCTGTGTTGTCTAATCTCCTGTTGTTCTTAAAAGAAAATTTGATTTTAATTCTTTTATTGAAAACAATGTCTTGACTGTCATCGAACTCACCTGAAATAAATTTTAGTTCTAGCGGTGCTATTTGAGCAACTGGTTCTTCTGGGTCTTCTTCTTTGAAGTAATCATCGTCATATAGTTCACCGAAAGCATCATTCCACACATCTGTATAACTTAAATGCCCTTTAAAATAGAGCCAGTTTATTTTTCTGAATTTGAATTGAACTTCTTCAAGGTGGTTATATCTTTCGAACCGTGGGTCTTTGACATCAGGCATTGTGTGATGAACTTTATGAAGACGCACATTTTCTAAGGTCATCCTGAAATATTCTTCTTGTTTTCCTTTTTTGCTGCTATATTGGTACCACCTGATCTCAATTTTACTTAAAAAAGCACCAGTTTTCATGTAATTCAAGAGATAAGGGCTTATTTGGTCAATATTTTTTACAAACATCATTGGTTCATGTTTTCTCACAAAATCTTGACCATGGAGCAAAGCATAGAAATAATCTTTGGAAACTGTATAAACATGATGAGTGAATTCATAAATGTAACAACCAGAAAGGCCAGTAAATTCATCTTTTAATTGGTCCAAAGACGAAAGGCCTGTAAATTTATCTTTTAATTGCTTCAAAGACGAAATTGCATAAATAGAATCTAGCTCTTTGATTTTTACTGGCCCAGGTATTACGTTCCCTTTAGAATCGTAAAATATAACTATAGGAGCAATTGCCATATATTAATCCTTCATAAGACAACATCTAAAACCTGTTTCATCATTTGCACCTTCAGGCATACGCATATCTCTGAAAGTTACATTGACTTTGTCGAGCTCAGTATAAAAACTCCCACCCCTAAGTATTATCCCAGTATTGTACTGGTCTTTTTCGTGGAAAGGATCAACCAAGGGAGTAGCAGACTCGACATATTTATAAAACCAGTCATTTGTCCATTCTTCAACATTCCCAAACATATCAAATAATCCATATCCATTACTATTTTTCTGAGCAATTTTTTGTGGTGCATTACAGTCATCAATGTACCAAGCTATTGCTTTCAACTGGTCTTCTCCAAAATAAAGAACACTCGAATTGCCCTTTGCGGCAAATTCCCACTCAGCTTCTGTAGGAAGCCTGAAACCTTTTTTATTAAAATCAATTTGGAGATTGAGCAGGATTAATTTAGAACTTTCAGGAATCTCTCCAAAAGTCCCTTGCATTCCATTATAAGAGTAAACTGTATCAGTACTTCCAGCAGCTTTTGTTCGAGCATTGCAATATAGAATTGCTTCATACCAGTTGATACCGAAAGCAGGAAGATTGTCATCCAATGGATATGATGACCACATGTCTGGTGTTTTATAAATGCTTGGGTATGCTACCGACATGATTGCAGCAAATGATTTTTGTGTTACTTCCGTCTTATCATACCATAAATCGTGAGTCAACATTACAGGGTGCATTGGCTTTTCAGTACTGTATGCAGAATCACCTCTGCCTCCCATATCAAAAACTTTATCTTTTGAATTGATGAAAACCATGTTAGCAGGATCTTCCCATTGAGCATTAAATGTCACATTACCTGCACCCAATTTATATGTATCATCAGGTTTGTACAAAGTTTTCGTACTGTCTATCCAACCTTTGAATGTATATCCAGTCTTGACTAGAGAAGAAACTGGTATTTTTACTAGAGTTTCATATTCATAAACATTTTCTTCAGGAATTTGTCCAAAATCGTAGTCTGAGCAAATAAATGTTACCTTATAGCTATTTTTTTCCCATTTAGCATATAATGTAAGGTTATCAACGATTTTCACCTGTGATTCAGAAAAATAATCTATTCCTTTACCCAAACTATCTGTATTCCAGCACAAAAATCTATGGCCTTTTTTCGACAACAGATTGTTTGAAGAAATTTTTGTTTCGGTTCCTTCTACAAGTCTTGTTTCACTGGGCACTGCGCCTTCAGTACCATAACTTTTGTAGGTTATTGTAAAAACTGGTTTTGCTTCCCATTTAGCGTATAGAACTAAAGAATTGGCTACAATTATTTTGTCGCCTACAAGATAGTCGGTTCCCTTCCCTGTACTGTCTGTATTCCAGCACAAGAAATTATAACCCGATTTAGAAACAGTGGCATTTGAAATTTTTGTTTCACTCCCCCTTAGGTATTCTTTTATTTCAGGTAATGTCCCATCTATTCCACTTGTCCGTTTATATGTTATTGAAAACATGGGAATTGATTGCCATGTGGCCACCAATGTCAAGTTTGTGTCTATTTTAAATTTTTCTCCAGGTTTCAAAATTGTGTCTTTTTGAACTATAAACCACCCTGAAAAATCACAATCTTTTTTAGATGCTAAGGTGTCCATAATACTAACATCTTGTCCTGTTAGATAATTGTTAGTGTCAACAGGAACAATACGGCTATCATCTTTATAGACAACCATGAACTTGACAATTATTGGTTCTACGGTATCTTGTGTAACTACGGTGTCCTGCCTGGTAGTATCTTGGGCAATAGTGTCTTCCGTGGTAGTATCTTGAGCAATAGTATCACGTGTGGTAGTGTCCTGGGCAATGGTATCCAGAGTAGTAGTGTCTTTAACGACGGTCGTCGTGCAAGGTATGTCCAAAGTGTCCAAGGTTACAACGGGTGTTGTGTCGGCATCTTTTTTGAAATTTGCAAAGATATAAAGACTGTCATAATAAATTGCGTTTCCACCGCTATATCGTGTACTTATCCTTATAATATTTTCACCTTCAACCAAGTCTTTTAAAATCAAGGTGCTTTCAGGCGACCATTCGTCAGACCAGTCACCATTATTGATCCTGAACTTAAATCTGCTCTGTGGTTTATTTCCAAAGACAGAAAGAACTGCACTATCTACTTTAACCGTATCACCATTGTTTATTGAATTTTGGCTTAACAAGATGACAGGCGGATCGTAACTTGTTCCTTTTTCATCAAAAGGATTGTCATTATTAGCAAAATTGCAAGAAAGCAATAACACTAACAATGCTAACAATCTGTACATAACTCCTCCTTTTAAAAATCTATTACTAAAGAAAAACTCATTTCTTCGGATGTCGAATTTAAAACGATTTTATCTTTTATCTTTTTCCCTTTGTCAAAGATGGTTATACCAATACCTGCAACAAAGAAGACAGAACCTAAAATCCCAGAGGTTTTAGTCCACTGAAGTAGATTGTTTCTGTCATTTTTTAATGCATCAATATCAGCCTGCTTGTCAGCAGCTTTATAGCGTTGATACTTGTTTTTTGTTGCTATCAAAAGACCACCAGAAGCGACAAAAGACGTAGCACTAATTACAAACACGCTGTTTCTCAAACTATTGTCTTTTTCTTTGACGGAATCTTGTATTTCGGGTTCTTTAGATTTATATGTGTAAGGGTAATCGTCTTGAACAGGTTGTATTTGGTCATTTATTGTAAAATGGAATTGTCCATTGTTTCTAAAAACACCTTTATCTACTCTGATATCAACTTTTTGAGATTTGATACCATAAACAGAGTAACAAAGCCTAAAATTTGATAAATGCACTTTATACGGACTTCTTTTAATATCTATTCCATTCCAGTCAAATAAACTTGGGAAAGTATCACTTTTGGGGTTGTACAAGTTATCACTTATTGACGTAAATACAACAGGAGTTGTTACTTCCCCAGAAACTACTAAGGGTCCTCTTACAATTATGCCAGTAAAAGGTTTAAAAAACAGAACACAACCCTCTTTAAAAATTGTTGGTTTTTTACCGATAATTTGGATTGTGTTCAGGACAATATAAGGATTACCTGTAGAATCAAATGTCTTCTCTTTAATGTCACCTGACAAATGAGTTTCCGAAACACTTATATTGAATAAAACAAAAATTATCATGAAGAATTTCATTTATAACTCTCCGATCTAATCCAATTGTCAACCATCGGATCTGAAAATAATTTACTGATTACTCTATATTTTGAATATCTAAAAGGATTGTTTGTAGTAATACTTTCGGACATAACTCCTGTATCAGGAAAATAGTAATTAGAATGTATAAAACTTACACTGTTATTTTGAACATAGAGAAAACCAACATGACAATCTAAACCTGTCAAATAAAGACCTTCACCTTGTTTTAACAGATAGTTTTCGACATCTGCAAGCGGTTGGTTTTTAAACCGTTTTACCTTATAAGGAGAAAATTTTAAAATCATTTCTTCAGAAGCAAGTTGTGCCCATTTTATTGGCACTCTAAAACCTACGTCATTTAAAATCGTTGTAACAAAATAACCACAAGCTATTTTTCCCTGCCTGGGAATTCTTGTAGTACCATAAAAATCCCAAGGTGTTCCATACCAATAAGGAATAAGACTATCTCGTATCATAGTCAACAAATACTTACGGGTTTGTTTGATTATTTGCTGTCGGATGGTATCGTTTGCCTGAGTGTATATACAGTTAATTGAGTATCTGTCAAGTTTAATTCTATTAACCATTTTGGTATATTGTTCTGCTATACCATTCGAAAAACATATATTTGTGGCTATTAATATGATTATGAAGTAGATATGTAGTTTCATAATGTACAAAATATTCTATAGTTTACCGTGTTTCCGCTGTTTTCTGGTGTGTATTATGTTTAAATAATCTTGTATAGCTCGAATTTGTTCCAAACATTTCCTGCCGCCATCAATTTTCGACATTTCATGAGAATTGCGATTTGAAGGATCTTTTTCTGTGCAATCACCATCCCAGGCATCCCCACATAACATATATTCAGAATTCGTCGTCGATGCCATGTGAACTCCGTTATTATTTTTCCACAATTCCATTTTGACTTTCACACCGAGCTTCAGAGTCCGGCGAATTGAAAACAATTTTCACATTTCATTCATTCCCTTATATCTAAAATTATACACACTCTGCCAATTAAATACAGGTATTATAAGCAAATTAATGGGTAGAGTTAATAAACTATATAAGCTATATAGGAGTAGTATGCTAGTCGGTCAGCGAGCTTGGTCTTTCCAAAAACAATAAAGGCATTTGTGTGGGCATCTGTCTCTATGCTTCAGTAATTCTGTTTTCAAAGAAATACAGGCACATGTTTTGGGCCGTTGACGCGCGAAACTGTGTTTAAATCCCTGGCCCAAAATTTCACAATCTTTTGCTGACACACAACCTGTACACTTGAAATCGGGCTCACCACAAATTTCAACTGTTGTTTTGGCTTCTCTCTGTATAGCGAGCAAAGCCTTTTGCCGAAACTCAAGTGGTGCATGGAACGTATCCCAGGGAAGCGAAATATCTTCTTGTTGGAATCTATATTTTACATGTTCGTAATAATCAATAAAAGAAACTCTAATTCTAAATCTCCCTATTTCTTGAGCCAACCGTACAACATTGACAGCTGTTTCAATTCCTCTTTCCGTTGGAATTACTGGATCGACTCTGATTGTCACTCTTTCTTGTCCCAAAACATCTTTTAGACATTGAACACCTTTCATTGCTTCTTCAACAGGCATTACATTTGGTTCGAGAATAGTACTACCATACCCTGTTATTGTTGCATGAGCAATAACATTGGGCTTGTCAAACAATTTTATATTATCACACAATTTGCATGGGTTTTTAGAAAGCAATATTGCTGGTTTTCCTTTTCGAACCCAATCAAACCAATCTGTATCTAAACCTGCATCACCACGTTCAGTTATTCCTATTGCCATTTTACAAAACTCCATATTTGAAATTATCTTATTGTCGTAAAATTTCTCCTAATTGCTCTTATAAAATTATCAATGCTTGTCCAAATTACCTTCAATTCGGGCTTTGCTAATGACAATTGAATTTCTACATCATTGCGCCTTGAATAATCATTGTCCATCCCTACAATTATTCTTTTATCTAAAGCTGCATAGCGCCCAAGTTCATATAGAGTTATTGGACAAACAGTTTCGCGGCAAAAATAAAATGCTATTACATCAGCTTTTGAAAGCATTTTAAATTCCCAATGAATTTGTTCCCATTCCATTTGTTTATCTGTAACATTAAAAGTTTTTCTTCTTGGGTTCAAAACAATTATGTCAAGATCATCTATTTGCGCAATTACTTCGCTTTGCCAGTCTCTACAACTTGTAACTCCACCTGCAAGAAACAATTTCGTTCGTCCCTCAACTAATTCTGCAGGACATTCAAGGTAAATCATGCATATCTCCATCTATATCCAGCTGCTTTACGCTTGCTTCCTTTGCAAGCTTCATGAATATTCGAATAATATTTATAATTTAAAAATTGTGCAGCTACCCTGGCATTATTAAATATTGCTAATTCATTTCCTTCATCATTCATTTGTATTACTTTTCTGTCACGCAAGTGACTACAAGTCAACCTTGCTAATGTTGCTGTTGTCACTCTTAAATTATCTAATGCATAAGGTTTTTTAGGGTCTATTCTCAAAACTGTAGGCGTATATGCTTTATCAAATTTATAAACTACCCAAGTTCTATGCAACTCAAAAAAGTTTGTTGTTGCAAGCCACTCAGAAAGCTCGTCAATTGTATAAGCTAATTGTCCTACTTTTTCTTTCTGGTGCCCATATATATTATCTATAAGGCGATTAATGTTACCTAATCTATCTTTTCTGTATTGATACTCACATTGACTGCACTTATAGAATTTTCTTGAAAGATTTGTTTTTAAGAATTCTGAGCTACTCTTGTATGTTACACAATAAGTACAAAGTTTGTTAAAATAATTTTGAAGTATTTTATTACTATGTGTCCCTGATTCAAGACACCTCTTATGTTTATATAATCTTGCTTTAATATTTTTAGAACTTCCAACATAGATCCTTTTTGACTGAATATGTTCAATTGCATATACTCCAGAATTACTTGTGGTTATTGAACTTATATCTAAAGTTTTCATTAATCAGACTTGAAAAATTATAGCGTATAAACATAGGTGTCGACAGATATTGTTTTTAAAATAAGAGGTTCTATTTCTTCCCACTTTCCTCCAGCAAGTCCAGTTCCAATTTTGGGCATATGAATAGTGATATTTGTATTTTTTGTAGATGCATAAACTTGTTTAAGACACTGTCTTAAAGCTTTCAAATGCAAGGGTTTGAAATTGTTTTCTTTTGTACCATATCCGTCCTGGGCAATCATGTTTACGACGCTGATGTTGCTGTCAAC
>JAQUND010000027.1 GCA_028717785.1 Candidatus Nanoarchaeia archaeon
CTTGGCCATAAATTTTCAGGATCTAAATGTGGCATTAGATTTTCATCTTGCATTTTAGAATGACGGTTAAACCCAACGGGAATTTTTTTTCTAATTAATGTCATTATTTCTTTTAATCTTTCCGTAGATATAGAAGTCAGGGAAGTCTTTACAGCGGCCATTCCACAGTTATGAACAAAAATACCAGCAGCCAGAGCAAAGTTATGGAATTTATCAACATTCAAACAATACACATCTTCAACATAATCTAAAGTAATTATTTTTAACACTTTATGATTTTGTTGACAAAATTTCATATGGCGAGCAAGTCCTCCCTTCCCTAATATTTTTCTACCGCATTTTTCGCATGTATATTCTGTTTTATTATTAATTTCATTAAATTTTTTTAAAAATTCTTTATTTCTTTGTCCTGCTTGCTTAGAAGTTATTTCCCATTTTTCACTTTTAAAAGCCTGAGATAAATTTTCCATAGCTATTTTTTGTTTTTTTGGCAGTAAATCTTTTGAATAAAATCCTTTTTCTTTTAACGTTTGAATTCTTTTGGTTTTAAATTCATTATTTTTAAATCTTGTATCGTTTTTTCTATGTAATTTATTATGTTCGTTTGGAGTTAAGTATTCTAAATTTTCTGGAGTGTTATCAAACCAATTTTTATTTTTATGATGAACTACTTTATTTTTTTGAATACCGTAACAATATTCTGCTATTAATTTATGAGTTAATTTACCTTTATTTTTACCATTATGACAAAATTCGTATCCATCTCTAGTTTGATAAAAACGATATAAAGGCATTAAACTATCGAATGGTTTTAATTCTTCAGCTTTTTTATAAGATCCATCATTTAACATAAAAAGATGATCTGGAGTGCATTTAATAGAAAATCCTCCACTAATTGTAATTTTTAATAATTTGGCATTTTGTTTAGTTTTTAATGGAATTGCTTTGGCAGGAACTATATTTAAATAATCGTCTAATGAATAAACCCATACTACCTGGTTATCATCATACAATTGTTTAAAATTTTTATTTTCCCCATTTAATAAAGCTACTTCTGTGTCTCCCGTAAAACATCCTATATCAACCCCTACCGCGTTAGGAATTATTGTATCCTCACAAGCAATAACCCCTCCTATTGGCATACCATACCCTTGATGACAATCACTCATTAAAGCAACATGTTTGTAAACAAATGGAAGATTAGCTAAATTTTTAGCCTGCTCTATGGCTCCATCTTCAGGATTATTACACCAACTTTTAATATGCACTTTGGTATTATCATTATATACTTTCATTTAGACTCCTTATTACTTTTGACTTCTTTATAACCCTTATTAACCCATTCCCAATATTTTTTATTTTCTCCATATTTTACACTATACCTATTATACATTTTACATATTTGACGTAAAACAAAAGCCTGAATCGGATGATACCATTTCCATTCTAATAATGAATTTTTATCGTAAAATGTGACTACCATTCTAATCATATTATCGGTTTTATCAAAACAAGGATTTGGAATATTATATGCATTATATTGGTGTATTAAATTACAAAATCCAGTATCTTTAAATACTTTTGCAACTTGATTTGTCCATTTTTCAATATTAGCTTTTCTTTCTTCAATATCTGAATCTTTTTCTTTACTAAGTTCAAAATCTGCCCACATTCTAAGCTTTTTATACTCAAGATCGTTTGGTAAATAATATACGTGAAATGGGCAATCCCAAGTACCCATATCGCAATTCCACCTATCTGTTTCTTTAATTATTTTAGGCTTAACACAAAGCTTAATCATTTTCATTGGTTATCCTTATTTCTTGGGCTTAACACCAAAAATTTTAATACATGGATCGGACGCATGAAAAGTTTCAGACAATACTTGATCATAATAAATATCTCCATTTTCCAAGCATATATCAACGGTATGATCCTTATTTACATATTCTATTTCTCCAAATTGTTCCCAATAACTATTATAAACCTTATCTCCTACTTTAAACGGTGTTTCATTTTTCGTATAATCTGGCCCAAATATATTAACGTTTGTTTTACTAGACGCTTGAATTGACTTAATTATCGAAACTTTCTTCTTATTTTTAGTACTGGCTAAAAGTTCGTAATTAACTTTATTGAAAGTCTTTTTAGTTAAAAACATATCGGTCGGTCCATCGAAACCATTTGTTTCTAATTCATTAACAAACTCACATAATATTTCCATAAATTCCTTACTCATAATATCTCCTAGTTTACTTCTTCTGTAATATCTTTATTTATTTTTATCGCACACAAATAACAGCTTTCACAAAAGGCCTTTAATTTTTTAACATTTGTATTAATTATACCAGTATCGTATCGATATGTAAAAACAATCAAAAAACCATTAGCGCTGTGTTCAATATCTTTGAAATGTTTATGTTTTTTTAAATTGTCAATAAACGGACATATCATTTTGGTAGCTAATGGTTCAGCAGGACAAAGGTTTATAACAATATTAAAATAATCAAAGGTAGCTTTAACCTTTTTCATAATATCTCCTTAAGAATCAAATCCAAAAACCAACCTTATTTTATCATGTGATACTTTTTCTTTTTTAGCTAATTTTTTAAGTATTTTAATATTATCCATAAACATATAACAAAGTCTTTCATTACTTTCCTTCCAAGTTATGTCTACATGAGTACCCTTGACTCCGTCTTCTGCTTGCTTTTGGGTAATAACCTTAATGGCCGGACCCCACGTTGAGCTACAATAGCTATTCGGAGTAGTCCTTTTTTCTTTTTTCATTTTTTTAAATTCTTCTATATTAACAATTCCAGTTTTGGTATGGAATTTTCCTACAATATATTCGTTAGCAAATTCTTCCATTTCTGAAAGCAACGCCCAATTAAAAGAATGTTCTCCCAGCCAATAATCATCTTCATTTGGATTATAATTCAAGTTTTTAGGCAGGCCGCGAATTTCAAGATAATTCCATTCACATCCGGTCGGATAGCCAGCAAATCCATACCCATTTCTAACATTGGCCATGACAGAAAAAGAATCGTACTCACTATTTTGATTTAAATCGCATTCTATATATTGCCATTCTTCGTTTTTATTGACTTGAGCTATCATATGAATGTCTGATCCCATATTAATCTCCTAATTCTGGATTTTCATAAATATTTCCTACTATGATAATGTTATAGTTATAAACACTATGTGAATTAATATGACGTCCATAATCACCATCTTCATACTTTACAACTATTTTTTGTTCTGGAGAAAAATAATCTCCTTCGTAATGTTGCGATACCAACACTATATCTCCTTCATAAATTTCTTTGCCGTTCTTATCGTTAACACCAGTATATTGCATTAGAATAGCGTCTTTATCGTCATCATATTCTAAACCTGAATACGAATCTTCAACATAGCCTATATTAAAACTACCATCGTAATAAATTTCTATATGCTCTGCAAAAATATTCTTTTTTTTATCCCATGCCCTAAACTTTAAATCGCGCATATAACCTCCTAATTTTTACCAACTAATTCTAGTTTTCCAAGTTCTCCAATCATCTCTATCTTCATCAACTATCTTATATCCATCCTTTCTAAGCCTGTCGTAAGCATAACCACATTCGTTATTACGGTCTCTTGAATATCCACAAATACCGTTAAATAACACTGATGAATGATAAAGAATATATGTATGCCAACCATCTTTAAAATCTTCAGTTATTAATTTACATATTAATTCATAACACCATAGTTTTTTATTAGAATCTCTTTTATTTTGATAATCTTGTACTTTTTTAATAAATTTTTTATCTTTTTGTTGTTCTGGCGATAAAAAAAGAACATCCGCTAAGGGATGGGTTTGACATTTAGGGGCCTTTAATATTACATCGTCTTTAGCAAAAGCACTTAAACTAACAAAAATTATTAACATTGTTAAATATTTCATATTACCTTCCTTATATTTTTTTATTTATACTAATCCTATAAGATACCCCAAATCTTAAAACAGTTAAATGAAAATCGTAGATGTCCCATCCGTCAATAACATCAATTCTTTCTTTTTTATATTCAAATAATATATTTTTCCAGGTATGGTCTCTTGTAATAGATTTAAACCAAATAAACCCAATTAAAACGCAAGTGTTACTAAAATCAATATTTTTAAAAATATTCACATTCCCTCCGAATTTTCTAACCACCCGATATAGTTCCATAATTGATCTTCTCTATCTTCAGTCTTTAAAGTATAATAGTCATTTTCAGGCCCATAACTAATAGAAACATATTCATCTGTTGTACAAACAAAAGTTACTTGTTTAAAAGGAATAATTATACAGGATCTATTATTTTTTTCTTCATAAAAAGCATATTTCATATTATTTTTCTCCAATATCTTTTTTAAAACACTCATTTAGCTTCGTCTTTTTTATTTTAATATAGTTTTCTTTTTTTTGAATTTCTAACATTTTATCAATTTGTTCTTCGGTTACTATACAATATGCGTCTTCAGGAATTTTGCCAATTTCAAAATGACAACAATCACCTTGATATCCTTCGTATTTACACTTACCTGTATAGCACATTATTTTCCCTCCAATTTTTTTAATATTTTATCATGAACTTCTAAAATGCTATCCTTTTCTTTTACATAAACTACTGCAAAATTAAGCTGATTTAATATTGTATTATTATTGAAGTTTTCCATAATATTTACAATATCTGCTTCAAGTTGAAAGTTCTCTATTCCCTTACTTTCTATTCCCATCAACCTATTTTTTTTAATAGTTCTTTCATTGCAAAATTCAATATTTTCTGGAGTAAGAACTATGTTGATCATATTATATTTGTATTTTAAAGTAATATAATCGTTAATATAATCTCTATATTTTTCGTCAATTATCTTAAAATTTAACCCCGATATTATATCTTTTGCCATTATTCTAGCAAATGAGCCTTCACTAATAATTACATAATCTGGATTTGTTTCAAGAAATTGTTTAATTCCTTGATTTTCTGCTTTAATAGAATTAAAACTTTTTAAATAAGTTAAACTAACTTTCTTACCCGAATCTTCCAAATACTTTCTAAGCATATTAATTTGGGTATCTATTCCAATCCCCCTTGCTCCATCTATGTTAATTATTGAAAAATTAATCATATATTATATATACCATAAAATAGCTTTCATGTCAAGTACTTTTTAAGGGACCACAAATTACCTTAAAATAGCAATCTTTATTCTATATAATATAATCAATCAAGGAGCTTAATATGCGTCTTTCTGCTAAAATGCTCGAAAACGTAATAAATGTAAATAGTTGGCAATATACTAACCAAGCTTATGTTAGTGAAGGTCAAATAAATGAGGTGTATATTCAACTAGTTGATTTGGCCAAAAATACACAAATTTCTGGTCGGGTGGGGGAAATACCAGAGTATCCCCTAAGGTATATAAGTCAAGCAACTATTTTTTCAGTTGATGCTATTTTTGAGTCAATTGACGATTCTAAAGAATTTACAATAACTGGGACCAAGCCTTTTGCCGATGACAAGTCAATATTCAAATTTACCTTAACAGCATCTCAAATACCTAAATCTGGTAATTTAAAATTAACCTTAACTGAAGACGGCGTTACTAGGACCTTCATCATTAAAAATTCGATTAGCGTTCAATTGTTAAATATAGGAGATTGTTAGTATGGCTACTTATACTACTAATAGTAAATCCTATGATACCAAAAGTTATCCTGTAGAAACTTATGAATCTACAAATCTTTTAGGTAGAACAGAACCTATAATCACTCCAGATAATTTAATTAATGGTTATCTCAAGGGAATAAATCTTTCTGATTTTACTGAGGACGATCTTAAACGTCAAATAGAACTTGCGATTAATGAATTTGAATTAATGACCAATTTGTCTATTTATAAACGACAAGTAAAAGAACGTTTACCTTTTGATAGGTCGCTTTATAAACAATTTGTTTTTGTTAAAGTTAATAATAGACCAATATTAAGCGTTGATGATATGACGGTAATTAGTAGTAACGGAGATAGAATCTTCCAATTACCTCCTACTTGGATTGAGGCCGGTTTTTTTCATAAAGGCCAAATTAACGTTTTGCCGATTTTGGCTATCATGGGAAGTTTAGGATTAAATGATAGTCAGCCAACCCCAACAAACGCTGGCTTGATTTTTCTTCAATGTGTCAATAATTACGCATGGTTACCAGCTTTCTTTACGGTTTTATATACAACTGGTATTTCTAAAACCGAGGGTCAGGTACCTATAATCGTAAATGATATTTTATCTATGAATTCTGCTATTAGAATTTTAAGTCAAAAACAAGCTCAATTTAAACATAATTCTACATCAATTAGTCAAGATGGTATTTCACAAAGTGCCCAATCTCCAGGAGTTCAAACCTATGTAACTAGAATTCAAGATTTAACTATTAAGAGAGATGAAGAACTTAAGAAAATCCGAGCTAAGTTTAGCAGCCATTATTTCCTCAGTAATATTTAATCAATAATTATGTAAATTATATGGTATAATATAATATATGAAACAACAAACAAAAGAATCTCAAGATAAGAATATGAAAACCAGAGATAAAAATAGAGGAACCACTGACACCGCACATAATAAAAATTGGTTATATCAAAAATATATAGTTGAAAACTTAAAAGTAATGGAAATAGCTGAATTATGTAATGTTCCAATTTGGTATATTGAACGAGCTTTAAAAAATTTTAAAATTAAGAAATCTCAAAAACTTTCAAAAATACGCTCTAAAGAAACAAATATCAAAAGATATGGTGCCTCTAGCCCTATGAAAAATAAAAGAGTGCAAGAAAAGGCTAGAAAAACAATAAGAGAGA
The DNA here is from genome assembly GCA_028717785.1 of Candidatus Nanoarchaeia archaeon. The sequence continues at coordinate 6,892 of JAQUND010000027.1, forward strand.
AATACGGAGTTGATCATTTTACTCAATTATCAAAGATACAAGAAAAGAAAAAGAAAACTAACTTAAAAAGATATGGTACTGTCTGCGCTTTGCAAAATAAAAAAGTACATAAAAAGGCAATTAAGTCTATGTTAGAAAGATACGGCGTAGAATTCAATATGCAAAATAAAGAAATTGCTTTAAAGGCAGCTAGAACTGCCAATAATTCCTCTATCCATTACCATTGGCTTACAGGAGAAGAACTTGTTTGCCAATCAAGTTACGAAGAACGAGTAGTTTATCATCTTAACAACCTTAGAATTAACTATCTTTGGCAACCAGAAGTTTTTAAACTTTCTACAGGTAGAACTTATCGTCCTGATCTTTATCTTGTTGATCAAAATCTTTGGATAGAGATTAAAGGTTACTTTAGAGAAAAGAATAGGGTTAAATGGGAAGAGTTTCATACTAAAATTCATCCTAACTCAGAACTTTGGAATAAAGATAAATTAAAAGAAAAGGGAATACTATAACTTTCTTTGATATTCCCTCAAAAACATAATAATATTAATATATTATATATAAAGGACCTCAAAAAATGTACAAATCGCTTATAAAACTCCTACTTAACGATCTCCAAAAAAGCGAGCCAACGCTCTCAAAGTCCAGGACCGAAAAGCTCCCATTTAACCCCCTTGCTCCAGAAGCTCAAAAAATGGCCCAGGAACAAAAGAAATGGACAGCCGATGAATCTGACGAAGCACGTCAGAAACTGCCTAGAATCGAAGGCAACGCACGTAAAAGGGCTATTATAAAGCTCATGGGTAAAACCCAAGTAAGGCTCCATCCACAAACTAAAGAAAAGCTCTATTTAATGCATAGAGGTATAAATGTTGGTGAACGTGATCAATTTCATAAAAAAGGGTTAACAAGTTATCCTAAAGGACACAAAAATTCCTGGAGTTCAGACTATAACGTGGCCAAAGATTTTGGTGGAGGCGATTCTAATAGGGTTGTATCTGCTTGGATACCGGAATCCGCTTTGCACTATACACCAACCCAATTTAACGCCCCCAGTACGGCACAAATTCAAAGTATGAAACATACTGGTGGAAAATTTACACCCGATGCTACAATAAAACAAGAACACGAATGGATTATACATCATCAAGGCAATTATTTTCACGCAAATCACGAAGGAATTCAAAAGCAGGTTGGACTTGATCAAAAGATAAATCAAAGAACGGGAGGCGAATTTACAAAACCACGTCCTAAATATGCTGGTTGGAAAAATCTTCCTAAAGAAGAGGGACTCGTTAAAGAAGAGGGACTCGTTAAAGAAGAGGGACTCATTAAAGAAGAGTTATTCAATAAATCTGAAGAGTTGCCTAAAGAAAAACCTTTTGAAAGACAACCTCTTGTAGATGAATTAAAAACCCAAACAGCTATAAGAAGGCATCCTAAAACTGGTGAACTTCATTATCTAATGCATCGTCACATTTCTGAAAGTGAAAACGAATTTCATCAAAATAAAAAAACAAATTATCCAAAAGGCCATACTAATTCCTGGACTTCTGAATATAATATGGCGGCTAAATATGGTAAACCAATATCGGCCTGGATACCAGAATCTGCTTTATTAAAACCCACGGTAGGACCACAAGAGAGATCAAAAGTTCCTGGTTGGATAGTGCATCATAACGATCAATATAGCCATGCTAATATTGCTAAAATAAAGCCCATTAAGGAAGTCGCAGACCAGCCCTTATCAATACTTAATAAAGATCCTCAATCTACCATATACCATATTAAAGGCGGATTTGAAAAAGCTCTTATGCATGCCCAACTTATGAACTCAAAAGGCGGCTATAATATAAGTCCGGCTGGTAAAAAAGGCCATATATTAACAGTTTATCACGAACCGGAAATGAAATTAGCGGCTTCAGAAAAAGTTACTATAGTAACCGAACAGAAATTACCCAAACTTTTGAAGCCTTTCAAAAGCAAAGCTCAAAGAAGATTTGCGTACGTGCATCCTGAAAAATTTGGTGGTAAAAAAGGCATTGCCGAATGGGAATCTAAAACTCCCAAAAATATTCCTGAAAAACTTAAAAAATATCAAAAAAAATATGGTGATCTGTTCAAAAAATCCAATATATAACAAAGTTAACTACGTATAATAAAATTTGATAAATTACCAAATATTCAAATATATCAAAGACTTATATCGTTAATTTTACAAAAGTGTAATCTTTAAATAATAAGATAGACATTGAGCTGGACGTTATGTCCATCAAATAAGGAGTTTATAATCATGGGTATGGAGATAAAAGCTGACGAAGTAGAAGAAGTCAAAATAATTGGACATCTAAATGGATCTGATGTAAAAATGCTAAAAACTTTCGGTGGATTTTATGTAGGAATTGGTAAGAAAAATAAGAATTCTAAAAATCCTGAAGCATTAGCTGCTGGTAGCCATCCTGCGTTAATAAACTTCCAATTAGAAAGAGAATTCAAAAATAATTTCGAGCCAATACTTTGCAAAAACGAACACGAAAGACTTCCTAAAATAGAAAATAAAAATAATAATTTATCTAAAAGTTCTTTGGATAAAGGGTTAGAATTATTCATATTATCAAAGGATAATGAAATTGATTTTATTGTAAATAAATTTGGTTTTAAAGTTGGCGAATATAAAACTGAAATTAAAGATAATTCTTTAGTGCTTAAAAAAAGTGAATTTAATAAAGAAATATTTAAAGTAAATTCAGAACTTGCAAAAAGTCTTGCTATTAGCATGATTGACAAAGCGAACGAATTAAAACTTGATGAGATTATTAAAAATTCCGACCCTTCTCAATACGAAACTCCAAAAGAATTTGGTCCAGAAGAACTACAAGCTGCTGTTCGCCAAGATATAAGTGCTGAATATGATGCTATAAATCTTTACGAAGCACACAAAAAAGCTAGTAATAACAAGGAATTAAATACTGTTATTGAACACATTGTAGAAGAAGAGAAAGAACATGTGGCAGAGCTTCAAAAAATGCTTAATAAGCTTGATACAGAGCAAAAGGAAAAATCCAAAAAAGAAGGCCTTTAATGTGCGAAATAATTAATTTTCAGGAATATAAAACTAATCGAAGAAAGGTTAATGAGAAAAGAATTCTTGATCTTGGTGCATCTTACATATGTCTTGAAAAATGTTTAATATATCTTAATATGAATGAATTACCAGAATTAATTCCTATTAAAAATTCAATTAAAGATATTCTTAAAAAAATAGAAAAAATTGGTAAAGAAGAAAATGGAAAACGTTAATACATTTCAAGTATTGCCCGACGAAATACCTCGTATAAAATTTAATGTCGAAGCTCAAGAACAATTTGGTAATGATAGGGGTATCGTTTTTGAACATTGGGCTGCTGTGCCAAGTGCTATTGGTATGAAAGAACGTGGAGAATATCGACGTAGCGATCAACTTGATACTATTTCATCGAACGGCTTTATTTATAAAAAAGTAGGAGAATTTGTGGGAACTATCGTAAGTAACTCTCTTACTCAGCAACCTACTGATGGCGGTATTTATGATAATTCTACAGCAAGATTAATATTGCCAAAATTTTATAAAGTCGTTTGTAAGTCATCGGAACAAAAGGAAATAGCTCTACTTCCTGGTGACAGGCTTTATGTAAAAAACATTGAACTTATCGTATCTAATTATCAACTTTCTGAATATAATCCCAATGGTGTTAGTTACATTCAATTTCCTATAAAAAACGTAGATTACTTAATAGATTCTAGAAATGTCGAATACCAACAAGGCGTTAATTTCAAAATAGATCAAAGTGGCGATATTAGATGGATCGATGGAAAAGGAAATCCTGGTGTAGATCCCGATACTGGAAAAGGTCGAGTATTTTCAATACGTTATACTTATTTAGCTTTTTGGTATGTAAGCGCTCTTATTAATGAAATTAGAGTTACTAATATTGATCAAAGTGAAAATCCAGTACGTCTTCCTTATCACGTTCAAATACAACGTGAATATATTTATTACAATAAGGTTAAACCAGCACCAGAAAATACAATTCAAGTAGAAAAAAGAGCCAATAAAGGACCTATTGACCCAGTAGATCCTAACCAGTATGAAATTAAAGTAAATATTAACAATATAGAAGAATAACAATCTTTAAAAAAGAGGTAACTATGGCTTATATTAGCGCAAAACAAAGAAGATGTGGTGCTAACCACGATCAAGCTGTAATAAATTCAAATACTTACTCAAATGCTTCCGGTGCAGTAAAACAAATATCGGGCGGTCACTATCTTAAGTCTATCCCAACAGGAGCTGCAACTGCTGTAACCGATTGCAGTGGAGCTGCCTTTGTTATCGGACAGGGACTTACTGTTGCTTTGTATAACAACGATAACGTTGTACATGCTGTTATTGTTGGTGGAAGTGCTATAGCCGCTCCAGCGGTAGGCACTATAGACCCTACGGGAGCTGTTGGTATTCCATTAAAAGCTAACGATTGGACTTATGTTAATACTTTCGATCAAACGTATATCAGAACTGATAGTAATAAAGTTATTTGTTTTATAGTAGAGGACGATACCTATATTCAATAATTTATGAATAAAAAGCAGATTAAATTTATCAAATCCATTCTTGGAAAGGATATATTCGACACTCTTAAAAAAGCAGAAATAGGCATATATAGACCTACTACAGATACAGTTACAGAACCTATTGAAATTAAAATAGGATTACAAATAGTACCTAGAATTATTCTAAGCTGGCTTTTCCTTAATTTAAAAGATAAAGAACCGGGTGCTATTATTGATCTTGATATACCTTTTTGTAATGGTAAATTAGTTTGTAATAAATTTTGTGGAGATAACTATTCTGGCGAAATTTTCAGTAACAATAAAAAAGTAGCGGACTTTAAATATAGGACCATTCCTGGAATAGGTCTTATCATAATGTCTGTTTTTGAACTTTACAATGATTTTAATCTTCTTGACGAAATTAAACAACCTCATTGTAAATGCGGGTCTTGTTCGGAACGTCCGGTAGAAGATTGTAATTGCGAAAGTTCTAAAATTAATCAACTTCAAAGTATCATAGAAGAAAGGCTTTATTTAAACAATTTAATCAGTAATGTAGTAGATAAAAAAATTTCAGAAAGAGAAGCTATTAATGAGCTTATAAGAAACAAAATAAATGAATTTATTCAGCCTATTATAAAACCTAAAGTAATTAACCAGGAAGAACCAAATAAGGAAAACATAATGGAATCCAAAAGTAAGTTAAAGGATTTTTTGGAAAATAGAGAAAATAAAAGTGAAATTAAAGCAGACATTATTGAAGAGTCTGTAGAAAAACATGAAATTCATTGTCCTGACTGTGGGGCTGTTCTTTATAAAGGCGAAGACAATATTAATCTTTGTATCTGTTATGGCGAATTCATGGACAAAAAAGTAAAAATTCAAAAATCTGAAAATGGCAAAGTAAAATTAATATTCCCAAAAGGAATAGATATACAGAATATCAAAATGCTTTTTAATGTTTTTAAAAATAGATAAGTGAGGCTTTAATATGGACCAAAATCCAATTAATTCAAATACATCAATGCAACCTCCTGTAAATCAAGCGGAATCTGAAAATAAGGTTGATCCAGTACAGGCTAATATGGTTTTTATTACTTTTAATGGCGATAATGTTGGCGATAAGATCGGCAATACTATTAAAGAAAATGATCACGAAGGCTTATTTAATTTAAGTAACACATTCAAAAATAGCAATATCATGTTAAGTAAATGGATAGAAGGTAAAAAAGGAAGAGTAATTGCAGAATCAGGCGATGAAGTAATAGGGCAAATTCCCCAAGAAGCTAAAGAAGAATTAGAAAATTTAAAAAGTCAATATGAGCAACAAGCTGGTACTACACTAACGATTGGATTAGGGTCTAGCCTTTCTGAAGCCTTTAAAGCTCTTATTTATGGCAAACTAAGTAATAAAAATCAAATAGTTGAATACGATCCTAGTATTGATGAATTCATTAATCAAGGTAGCCAAGAGGAAGAAGAAGTAAACCCTGAAAATATTTCTCAACAAGCTAATGAAAACGTTTCAAACCCCAATAATGAACTCCCTATTCCCAGCAAGGGCTCTGATGAATTATCACAAGTTCCTACGCAACCTAAGCCTTATGAGTCTAACCCAATATCTCAAAAAACTCCCGAAGAAATACAAGAAAATAAGGCCATACAAACAAGCGAACAAGGGGCTATACAAAATAAAGACAATCCCAATATTGAAGAAGCTCCTGGAAAATCTGATATAACTAACGAAAATGAACCTACCGTAGAAGACGAAGGAACAGTAGATAAAGATATTCCAGAATTAAGTAATGAAGAAATTCTAAACGATTCTTCAGATGGTACTCAAGTTCCTTCTGACAACGCTCAAGTTCCTTCTGACGATAACCAACAGCCTTCTAATGAACAAGACGGTATGGTTGGTAATATGATACAGGGGCAGATGGAAGATGGAGATAATGAGCAAGATAATGCAGAACTTAAGGCCAATATTGCAGAAGCACTACTTGCTTTTAGAGAAAATAAAGATATTCTAGAACAGGCTAAAGTAGAAAATCCAAAACTTTATCAAGCTACTATATCTATGCTTAGATCAATGATAATGATGGCCAAACAGCTTAATTTAGGTTCTTCCGACAAAGACGTAGAATCCGAAGGCGAAAACGAAGAAGCTGAAAGTGAAGAAGTTGAAAACGAAAAAGAAGGTAAAGACAAAGAAGCTGAAAATCAACCGTCCGAAATTGATGAAAAGATTCCCTCAAAAGAATCCAATAAAGAAGATACAGAACCTCCAGTAAAAAAAAAATAATTAACCCATCTCAATTACCAACCAGAGCAACTAAGCACATACCAAAACAAGGGGCCCCTATTGGTGCTATCAAGGGCACCAAAATAAAAACAATAGACCAAAAATCAGGTAAAATAGTTTGGAAATCTGGTAAAAGGGGATTACTCAAAGACTTTTCTGGTAATATCACTTCAAAAAATATTAACGAAAGTCAAATGAAAGAAACCCCACAACATAAAGCTCATGAGGCCGAACCACAAAAAAGAAAGGTACAGCCAAAATAATTATGGCTAATTTAATATTTGATATTGACATAGAAGATATCAAAAAACAAATTGAAGATACTGGTAAAAGTCTTAAAAAGGATCTCATTAATGGAGTCGAGAAGCTTGCTGTAATGACTCACGCTAAAGTAATGGAATTTGCTAAAGATAATTTACATAGTAGTGCCAAAACTTACATGGATAACGTTGCTTTTGATCAAATTTCTGAAAATATGTGGATAGTAACTCTCAAAGAACCGGCTTTATGGATTGAAGAAGGAATGAGAGGCGGATTCATGAAATGGCTTCTCGAAGATAAAAATGGCAAAGGACAAGTTAAAACAAACAAAAAAGGTGAAAAATATAGAGTTATTCCTTTTGAACATTCAAAAGCCCCTGCGGAACAAACGGCTAATGCCAGAGAGCTTACGGATGCTATCAAAAAGGAATTTAAAAAGCAAAATATTCCTTTTAAACGTATAGAAACTACGCCCGAAGGAAGTCCTAGAATAGGAAAACTACATACAATCAATATAGAAAGCGCTAGACCATCTAAGTCGGCCAAAACTCCAGCTCTATCGGGTGTAACGGTTTATCAAAGTAAAGATAAAAATACTGGAAAAGTTAGAAGAGACATATTTACATTTAGAGTAATTAGTGAAAAACACGAAAAAGAAGGACTTTGGGTTCATCCAGGTAAAGAGGCTAAAAAATTTATGGACAAGGCCTTTGACTGGTGTATGAATACTTGGGAAAAGGAAATTTTACCAACAATTTTAGAAAAATATAAATAAGGGATATAATATGAGTAATGATACTGTTAAAGGAATGTTTCCTGGGGATGTAATTATTAAAAACGCCCTTCAGTTCGGTATTGAAGATATGAGGAAAAATCCTTTTTTGATTTACGATTGTTTTAGTGAGTTTGTAGATAATCCTCTACTTAATACAAAATATGGAATGGCGGAAATCGATAAAGCCAAAAAATTCCTTTTAAATAACGAAATATTTTTTTTATTAAAAAGAACAGAAGATAAAGAACAATTTCCGTGTGTTTGTATTTCGGTAGGCCCTTCGGAAGAAGACAAAGATTTAGCTACATTGGGAGATCAAAGTTCGGACGTAGAAGAGCTTGAGCCCGAAGAAATCGATAAAACTATACGATATGTGGTTTCCCCTACAAATATTTTATCATATGACAAAACTACTGGCATTATAGAGTTTCCTGAAAGTATTACAGATATTCAATACGCTGAAAAGGATATGGTAATAGCAGATGAAAAAGGGCATGGTTTTACTATTCTTGAAAAGGGTGGTACAAACGGCGTTAAAATAACCCCTGGCTCAAATTTACCTACAGGAAAAATAGGAATTATCCCATATTATCAAATATTTAGAGCAAGAAGAGAAAGAATTATTTCTCAGGAAATTTACAACATTGCCTGTCACGCACAAGGAACAGAAGCAAATTTAATTTTCCTTTTTTACATAGTTAAATATTGTTTATTGCGTTATAGAGAATCTCTTCTTGAACATGAAAATTTTCAATTGTCAAAATTGTCTTGTTCAGATTCTATAAGAAATGATACTTTTACTACCGAACGAGTATTTTCAAGATATATAACCCTTAAGGGGCAGGTTGAAGAAAGTTGGATTAAGGCTCCATACAGAGTAATTGAATCTATTGGTATTGCGCCGCAAGGTATTAAAATTCTTAGTAATTTAGACTCTCCGGCATCTCTTAGTACCGATAATGATAGTTGGGTTACTGTAGAAGAAGATTAGAAAAATTTTCATAAAAAGGAATCTTTAAATTATGGAAGAAAAGTTTTATACCCAAGAAGAAATTACAGAGGAAATTAAAAAAGCTTTATACAAATGCATGTTAAAAAAGTTTAAGGACATAAAAACTACTCAAAAAGAATTAACAAATAAAATAGTGGAAGATATAGAAGACAAAAATAACATAGCCGAAATAGATCCCGATAAAATACCAAACGGTCAAAAAACTAACGTTTTGTGGAAAAAGAAAAAAACAAACGTAGAAGGTAATAACCCATTGAATTTACGTAAGAAAAACACTTCAAATATGACTGGTTTTAAAAGATTAAAAGATTTTTTGAATCGCAAAAAGGTAAAATAATAGTAATCTTTATAATATTAGAATATAAGGGAAAAACAATATGGAAAAACAAGAAAAGAACTATACTCCTCAAGAAGTTGCTTTAGCTATAGCGGATAAAATAAAAAGCATGTGCAAAACTAGTAATTTATACAAAACTAATACAGCACATGAAATAGAGCCTGGCAAAGAAGCAAATACTGAAGATGCTGAATGTCCTGAATCGCTTCTTCCTACTGAAAAAAGTAAAACTCCCGAAAAACATAAAAGAGACGGGGAAGGAAGTTCTGAAAAGTCTACAGAAAATTCAGAGCCCAAAAAAGATTCTGAAGAAGACGAAGAATATGATAAAGAGTATAAAAATTACGATGACGGAAAAGAAGATGATTTTGTTCCGCCTAAAGAGGACAACGAAGAAGATAAAGACAAAGTAGAAAAAAGTGAAAAATCACTTAAATTACAAAAGTTTCTTGATAAAAAATTAGAAAAGTCAGATCCGTCACTAAAGCCACCTAAAGATTGGTGGGAACAGCACGTTGCTGCTATCAAAAGAAAAAAACCCGGCTATAGTGAAAAAAGAATATCACGTATACTTGGTGGTAAGTGGTATCATGAAATGAGTAGAAAAGCAAAAAGTAAAACTCGTGTAGCAGAAGGTAAAAAATTAGGGTCAGCTCCTACTCAAAAATGTGAAGTCAAAAGTGAAGAAATAGAAAAATTCCTTGGTACTGATAAAATACCTCAGCAGAAACCAATTGGACAGGGTTCAAAAGCTCCACAATCTAAAAACTCTAAAGTACCTAAAGTATAAGGGATTTTAATATGAGTAAAAATTTTATAACAGTTAATTCGGAACCGGTAGATGTTAGAAAGGAATTTAAAAAATTCTTTTCAAAAATTAAAAAACAGCTTAAATTAGATAATTCTCTAGAAGAGATTATTTGGATACACTTTAAGGCCGCTGGTTTTGACAAAGTAGAAAAGTTTGAACAAGGAATAAAGCATTTCGGATATCAAATATAAAGAATAAGGAGATATAATTATGGCACAAAGGCTAACAGCAAGTTTTATTAATACGGTCGTTCCTGGGTCCTATCCCAATGTAACCGTAAAATCTAATCCAGTTGGCGTTGCTACGTCAGGAAATATAGTAATTGTTGGTGAAGCTGAAGGTGGAGCCGCTACTTACGGCGTTGATTCAGTAAATGGTGACGTGCTTAAAAATAATTATTATACTCCAACGCAAGTAGATTCTGTTATATCAAAATACATATCCGGTCCTATTGTAGAAGCATTTAGGGCCCTTGCTAGTCCTAGTGGAGATGCTGACATAACTGGTGCCGCAAGTAGAATTTATATAGCAAAAACTAATACTGGAGTTAAAGCATCTGCTATTATTCCTAGTACTTATGGAACTCTAAGAGATAAAAAATACGGCCCAAAGGGCAATAGATATTACTATCAAGTTACTTCTATTAATAGTGAAACAGCTCCTTCAGTAACAGGTACTACAGTAACTTTCCCGCCCGTAAAAGAAGTTACACAAATTCAATGTGTGGCTGATGTTGCTGGATCATTAGATGGTACTTATTTTGTAATGAGTGACGCTGCTGGCACTGTAGCTTTTTGGATTGATGAGACTGGTACTACTCCAGAACCTGCACATGGAGCTTTAAGATCTGTAAAAATTACTACAGTTTCTAATGG
>JAQUND010000028.1 GCA_028717785.1 Candidatus Nanoarchaeia archaeon
CAAATCCTTGCCGAGAGCTTTCTTTGTAAGTGTCGCTTTGGCTCTACGGAGCAGACGATCTGTCTGTTCGAGTCTTCTCTCAAGTTCGGAAATCTGTTTATTGACTTCATATTTTTGTTTTGTCAAGTCTTCTCTGTCATGCACAAGTTTTACTAAATGCTCATCGAAAGAAGCCTCAACAAAAAATGTTACGGCATTATTAAGAGTATTTCGATCCATTTCTTTATTCGTAATGGTAAGTGAAACTACCACCATATTGTCACGATTTTCATGAGTTGGATCATATACAAGTCGTGGACGTCTTTTCTTTGGGAGTATATTGCCGTCGGTTATTTCTGTACTGATCACAGCTGCAGGCGTCAATAGCTTCAATGTATCGGTCAAAGTTCGAATTTGTGAATCAAATTTCTCTTGGACAAATTTTTCCATGTAGCTGTCAGCATCTTTATCTGCTTGCTCGACTCGTTTTGTCAGTTGTTCGCTCTGTTGTTTGAGCGTAGTAATTTGATTCTCGATAAGTTGTTCTTGCTCGGTCACGAGCACGTCAAAAATGTCTTTGATATCGAGGCTCATGTCGACCTTGAGTTTTGAATCAGTAGCTTTAAAGACACTTGGTAACTCATTCATAAATACTCCTTTTTAAAGTAATACAAGAGAATCATTAGAGTATTTATAACAAGTGTTTTGTGTAATATTTAAAAAACATGGATGGAGGGACTTGAACCCCCAACCGTCGGTTTTGGAGACCGGTGCTCTACCATTGAGCTACATCCATATAAAATTGCCATTAGCTGCTTTTTATAATTCAAAAGAATAGCGCGCCCATTTCTGGTTCATGGCCAAGCCGCCAATGGCGCCTCTTAGATTCTCAGGGTATCATCCGGCTTCCCCGGCTACTTTCCCAGTCAAACCTACCAGATTTCTCTGTGCCCTAAGTCGGTGCATGACTCGCGGGCATAAGGTTTTATTTGAAGTGATTAAAATCAATAGGCCCAGAGAGATTTGAACTCCCGACTTCTTGCTTGTAAGGCAAGCGCTCTATACCAGCTGAGCTATGGACCCATAATTAATGTTCTACGTATTTGCTCCGAAATTTCAAAGAACAAACCTCTTATAGAGGTACTTTCCTTGGGGGCTGATCTTTAAATACTTCCTGCACTTTCAGTTCAGCATCATCAAGAGAAAGATTTTTTATTTTCAATTTCGCTTTATTCCGTGCATCAAGATCGTCAATTGCTTCAAACGGAATTTTGATAATCAACTGATAATCTTTCATAGTTTCCTCTTTTAAAAATGGGCCCGGGGAGATTTGAACTCCCGACCTACCGATTAAAAGTCGGTTATTCTACCACTGAATTACGAGCCCGGTAGATTTAATGGGCCCGGAGAGACTTGAACTCTCAACCTTCCGGTTAAAAGCCGGGTACTCTACCATTAAGTTACGGGCCCAGAATAATTTTCTTCCGTTTGTCAGATTTGTCGTCTTTATCCATTCTGGTACCCTTCACTTTCATTGTCCAAGAGAGGATTTGAACCTCCACGAGAATTACTCTCGTTAGTCTCTGAAACTAATGCGTCTACCGTTCCGCCACTTGGACGTTTAAGTTTATTTTGCCCAAGAGAGGATTTGAACCTCCACGAGATTGCTCTCACTACCACCTCAAAGTAGCGTGTCTACCAACTTCACCACTTGGGCATATTTCAAATGGCTGCGGTCGGAGTTGAACCGATGACCCCTGGATTTTCAGTCCAGTGCTCTACCAACTGAGCTACACAGCCGTTATTTACAAAGAACAAGTGCCCCAAGAAGGATTCGAACCTTCAACTCCCTGATTAAGAGTCAAGTACTCTACCGTTGAGTTATTGAGGCATATATAATGGTAGGGGTAGGATTTGAACCTACGAACTCCCGAAGGAGACGGGATTTACAGTCCCGGGCGATTAACCCCTCTGCCACCCTACCGTAATTATGGGGTGATAGACCGGATTTGAACCGGCGGTCTTCGGAGTCACGATCCGATGTTTTGACCAAGCTAAACTACTATCACCATAATTCAAAGAACGAAATTTCCCTAAAACAAGAAAGCCCCACCTTTTTGGGGTGGAGCTTTCTAAGATTTCTTATTTATAGATTTACTTAGTTCGCTCCACCTTGTGTCTCTTTTTAAGATAAAAACTTACGAGAGACATTGATAAACATGACAGATAACTATGGACCAATGCTGTTGGTGCCATAAAATCTTTGCGCCATGTTTTTAGTGAAGTTAACTGAATCATAATCCTTTTCCTTGTAATTTCCTTTTAAATATACCACATTATATATCAAGTGTACAGGTTTTTTATTTTTTTATTTTTTACTCCGAAAAACTATAACTGAAAAGAACATTAGTGTCAAGGTAATATATACGTACAGCGCCGTTTTCACGAACTTTAATAATAGATTTCCCGAATACATGTCTTTGTGTCGATATAAGTTCTGTTATTTCTGGGCGTTCTGTTTTTAGAACTTGAAAGACTTTATCTTCTGAGTACCAGAAATTCCCTTTAAGAATTCCAAATATTCCAAAACCAACAACAAAAAGCAAAACAATAATCACAATAACAACCATAAGTTCAATTAAGGTAAAACCTTTGTTTTTCATAGAGACCTCTCTATCTTTTTGTTAACTCTTCTTGTAATTCTGTTATTGAATAAGTAAGTTCAAATGACATTTATTTTCCTGACAATTAGACATTTTTCATGTTTTATTAAATTCAAGCATTTCTTTATCTAATAAAACAAAAAACGATTTCTTTTCTTGACCCGAGAAAGAAACAAGTGGGTATACAACTTCATAGACAAATTTTGTTTTGCATTCCATACACAGATAAATATTATGAGCAAGTCCGGGCTTTATATCAAAACTGTGTATGAAGCATGGGGATTTTTTACAACATAACTGAATGTCAGGGCTTTTTTGAGACATTATGGTTCAAAACCTGGTCGAAGTTTATAATCATCATTTACGACTTTCCAGTAACGTGGTGCATTTTCTCCAGAGCATGCTGCATTGATAGATTTACAAATTTTTTCAGCATCCTTTAATGTCAAAGGTGGAAGATTGACAAACTTTTCATCTGGATAATCACCATCAAAATTATCAGTTTCAACAATGCGCATAGTTTACTCATTTATTTCGATTTTAAAACAATAAGGCTGATGTATGAGTATACTTACACCATCTGATGAAACATGATAAAATCCAAGTTTCTCTGGGCCTTCAACAAGATAACATAAATCTTTACGAGCATTTGCGACAGTGTTTTTTAGAATCCTAAGATTTATAATGTCAATATCAAGTTTTGGGGGGATTATTAATGCGGGATTAACCATTTCTTTAGTAATTGCATTTATAGCAGGTATTAATTCGTTTTTTCTATAAGCTAAATCAAAACCAGAACATGTATAAAGCATTGACGTAAACAAAAAATCAGTATGCATAACTTTTTCAAAATAATCAGGTATAATAATAGAAGTTATGTCATCGCAAAAGCCTGATATTTTCGTATAGAGCACTGGGATATCTGAAAATTTGTAATAGATTTTCGATTCCTGTTTTGCTAAACATTGCGTATAAAGTTCATTCATATAACTCCTTTTAGTTTTTTATATCTACAACCTCGTTTAGCATAAACAAAAAAGGCGTTTATAGTTATACCTATAGAACGCCCTCAATACGCTAGAGAAATTCTCGTTAAACTTTGTCGGTATTTGTTTCGTTTGTACCGTCAAATAAACCTTTGGTGGTCACACCAATTTTGTTTAACAAGCCACTGATATCGAATCCCATTTGACTCATGACTTCCTGGAGCATTCCGAGATTCTTTGGTACCTGACCTGCAAATTTTTGCATACCACTTTGACCATTTGCTGAATCGATAATAACTACTTTATCAATTGCAGAAAGCGGTTGTGCAGCTTCTCTTACAATTGCAGGGAATTTCTCTAATATGCTTGGTAATTTTTCGAGAATCATCTGAAATTGTCCTGCATCATCAAGCAGTTTGTAGGCTTCAGCTTTTTTCACAAGGCCTTCAGCTTCACCAACGAGTCGGGCTCTTATTGCAGCACCTTCAGCTTCACCAATTGCTAAAATTTTTGCAGCTTGTCCTTCACCTTCTAGGACTAGTTTGCTCTTTTCAGCTTCAGCATTTTTGATTGTCGCACCTTTTTCACCTTCTGCTTTAGCAATTCTCGCTGCAGCTTCTTTTTGTGCAGGCACCACCTTTTTTGCTTGTTCTTCTTTTTCAGCAACAAAAATCATTTGTTCTTGAACTGCAATGTTCGCTCTTTGACGAGCTTCTTCAATACCAACTTGAGCTCTCGTAACTTCCTGCATTGCTTCAGCTTCTGATCTCGGTCCTGCTTGTTCTGCACGTGCTCTCTCGGCTGCAACCAATGCATCAAATGTTGCTTTTTTCACATCACGTTCTTTATTGGCTTCAAATGTGAGAGCATCGTTTTGTGCAGCAACAACATTTCCGTCTTTTTGAGCTGTAGTAGATTGTTGTTTAGCTTCCTTTTCAGCATTTGCTTGACCAATAGAAGCGTCTCTCATAACTTCAGCAGTACGTTTCTTACCTAAAGATTCGATATACCCTGCATCATCAGTGATACTTTGAATATTTAAGATATCAATTCCCACACCAATTTTTCCAAGCTCGCCATCAGCTTCGGATTTTACCTTGTTATTAAGAGCTTCACGATCTTTTATCAACTGTTCAATAGACATGGTACCAATTACAGAACGTAATTGGCCTTCAAGGTTTTCTTGAACTGTTATGTGGATATCATTATCTTTTTTCCCCAGAAATCTTTCAACAGCAGCATTGAGCGATGCTTGATCGCTTTTAATTTTGCATGTTGCAACTGCATCAATATTCACTTTGACGCCATCTAAGTTAGGGATTCCTTTAAGAGGCATTTTCAATTGAAAAGCCGCCATATCCATAACCTGATAGTCTTCAATAACAGGCCATTTGAATTTTGCACCACCGGTTACAACAACAAAGCCCTTATCCAGATGTTTTCTTCCGAAAAACACTGCAGCTTTGTTAGGTGGTACTTTGATGTAATTTTTTGCAAGTAATGCAATTACAACAATTAATGCAACAACAGCTCCGACAACAACAATTAATGGTAAAATTTTTGAAAAATCAAAACCCATTTTAATCTCCTTTTAAAGGCTTGACTATGCCAATATTTCCCGATACTCTAATGATTTCGACAATAGTACCCGAAGTAATTTGACACTCATTGTCTGATTGTACATCTAAAGAACGAACCTGTCCGTCAATTTCTGCAGTTATTTCTCCTGTTCCATGTTGGGGTATACCAACTCGTAAAGATGTTTTTAGACCAATAAATTTTTCGTTAGAAAAAAGCGAGGAAGATTGTTGTGACAAAAAGAATTTTATTATATACCAAGCACCTAACCCGATAAGTGAGCCTGAAAATAATCCAATTATTCCATCAACAAAAAGTTTCAAACTAACAAATTTTATTGCAAGGGTTAACCAACTATGTGATACGATTGCACCCATTCCAAAACCTACAAGAAAACATGATATGACCTTTGCAGAAAAAAAACTTGGGCTTATTGTGTGATCAACGCTGTGATCGAGCTCGATATGATGCTCTACATCGAAATGATCAAACCCGAAGACGAACGAAGTAAGCAAAAAAACGAAACCAGTTAAAAAAACACATAGATAGACAATTATAGCTGTATCCATATTTCCTTCTTTCGTTAAAATTCTGTCTCATTGACACATTAAATTTATATATTTAAGACTTTGTCTAGCATACAAAAAAGGCGTTTTATAGTTTCCTATAGAACGCCCAAAGATGCTAAAAAGTTTCTTCTGTGACTTGCTTCTATTGTTTATTTAGAAGTTCTGTCAGTTTCTGTATTAGAGAGTTAGCAATGACTCCTTCAGCAGCTAGATCTCCTGCTGTATCAATTATACCTTCTATTGTGCCGGACAAATCTTGAGTTTTGCCGTCTGTTGTAGGAATCGTGACGACAAATTGGCCAGGCTTTCTTGATTTTTGTATCAAGATTTCCTCTGATGCAGTTACAAGAGAATCAAGAAAAGCTGACTCGTCAAATCTTGCTATCTTTTGCATATTTCTCCCATCTTAAAAGTTTTTTCTGGAATAAATTACAGAGATATAAAAACAATACAAATTATTGTTTTGTTCTCAATTTCTTTGATTTGCGGCATTGGTTACGGTTTGAACATTTCCCAGTCTCAAGTTCTAACATATAGACACACATCCATTTTTCACCAAAGCACTTAGGTCTATTGATTTTCATTTTTTAATCTTCTGATAATCATACTTGACGCCGTAGATTCCTTTATAGTAATTGCTCTTTTCCATTTATTTTTAAGTTTCCACCAGACAATTGCTTTCTGTATTTTATTCTTATTATGATCGTTCAATTCCCATTTCAATTGACCTGCAATCATTTTTGCAAATTCGTCCTCGAGTTCTTTTTCTTTTGATTTTATTTTTCTTATCCAAAATAGTGTCGGGAGTATTCGCAAATAATTCTTACGATCAATGCGACTTTTCATATAATAGTCAGCATCTTCTATAGAAACTTCATCAAAATTGACGACTTCATCACTATATAAATACCAAGGTACTCTTCTTTTCCGTTCTTTTTCTTCAAATGTCACAGGATCCCAAATCGTATCACCAGGTTTGTACCGTATTAAAATGGAAGTACCTTCCGGGAAATATTCCTTGGGCGATTCGCTTTTGAATGATTCTACAACATAACAATAGTCTCTATATGGCGGGCAACTTGGCCGGAAAGGAGAACAACGCCATCTGTCATTATCTTTAGAAGAGAAACTGAAATAATTTTTTTGTGTAGAAATACATATTCTTGAGCCTAAATGAATTGTGCTCCTGTTATTCTTTAGATATTCGGACCAGCCAAGTCTACCATTACCTATCCAAAATTCTGTTTCGGCATCTCTTATAAATTTTACATGTTCATCCATATCGCTTCGAGGAGTCATTAAATTGACACCATGTTCTCTTAAATAAGTCCCTAGAATATCAGTTCGTTCAATCATGCCTTGGATTGCAATCAAACCATAGAGATAATTTTCATGTTTCCGTTGCAATTTTTCTTTGACATGTTTTTCACCCCATCTTTTTTCTGAATTGACAAGATTTACATATTCATTTTTTTCAGGGAACAACAAATCACTTATACTAATATCGCTCCAGATTCGATAAAGTTTCGAACCATTGCGTATGAGAAAGTATGTCTGTTTGTTCCATTGATTGAATTGAACGTTGAGAAATTTGTCGCTATACTCTTTTTCATTACGACGCACTTGCCAAGCAACAACAGACAGGGGTTCATAAGCGAATGTTTTATAATTTTTCGCAATCCATTTATCGAATTGTTCAATGTCTTGGAAATCAAGACCTTGACCATCAGAATCATCCCAGATTCCAACTTCTTCATCCATAAAAAGTTTTTGTTGAAATAAACTCAATGGTGTTCCAGAAGGAGCAGATTCTCCATCTGCTATCTGTACAATCTCTTCATGTAGTCCAAGATATGTTTCGATGATATATATGATTTTTTGTTTTTGCTTAAGCTCATCTTTAAGAATAGACATAGCCTGATTCATTTCGCTCATCATTTTTTCAAGTTCAGCTTTTCGACGAGCTATTTCGTCATGTTTTGCTCTGAGTTCGACTTTTGAATTAACTCTAGAAAGAGATTCAGCACTTGTTATGACAGGTAAAGTTTCTTGATTTTCTAGATTTTTACCTGGAATTTTGGTAGCTTCAAGCAAGTTTTTTTGTGGTATAAATTGACTAAAATCGACATTGATACATTCTTGTAAACCGATTGTACCTATTCTTTTGTCTTGATCATCAAATATAGGAATTTTAGGGTCTGGAATTTTAAATTGATAAGAATATCTTGATAAGTCGCTATCATAGTCGCTTTCAAAACATCCTTCAGCATCTTTTTTAACATAAATCGGATCGACATATTTTTCTGGAAATAATACTGAAACTTTAAAAATTTTTATTGCATGATCAAAGTTTTTAGCCTCAATTAAAATATGTCTTTCATAAATATCATGTCGACCGAAACAAAACTTCATAGTTCACCCCCCTAAGAAATTAGGCTATTATATCTTAGGTTATATAGAACTATGCCAATAATGATCTATGGTGATTCAATTAGAATGTGCTAGACCGTGTCGTAGAAACAAACGTTAAACAACTCAACCCCATATTTAATTGTTTAAAACTTATTCAGGAAGCACTTGAATGATATCTCTCAATGTTTCGTTGATTGTAAGCAATTCAGTAGGACCACCTTCTTGGATTTCAGTGATTCTCTGATTTGCTCTGTCAAGCAAAGCTTGTTTCTTGACGCAGGCAACTTTCATAGCAACCTGTAGATGACCCTTGACAAGTTCTACATCAACATTGCGTTGAAGAGCTGCAATGCCAATCGGGAAAAGACCATCAATAGAACATGTATCGACGGCATTGAGAAGGAGATTAGCACATACGTCAGCACCACAAGAAGCAATAGCTTGAATTCTATTTGTTTCTTCATTATGGCCATGACACATGCGTGCCCAGACAGTGTAACTATTTGGCGGGACTTCAACTTCAACATGGAATATTTTTTTACCGGTTACAGGGAGAATTTTAATTCTTGTTGCTCCCATGTAGTTGGGTAAAAGTGTTGCTGAGGCAACATGAGGATTTCTTGCCAAGATTCTCTGACAGACATCGGGATCTTTGTCTATCAGATATATCCCAGAGCAAGACACTAATACTAAATCCATTCTCCAAGCACTGCTAAGGACTTGACAATTCTTGTCCTTAACCCAGACGTTAAGTAATGCGTATGACATGATGACTCCTTTTGATGGGGTTGAGTCAGCTTGATATTTTATAATAAACACAAAAAATGAAATAAAATTATTCTAGATATTCTAAACTAAAGTAGCAGCTGTAAATGACATTAAAGACCCGTAATAAAGAATATTATTAAGTGTATGATTTATTTTGTAATTGTTTAAGACTAAGTTGTTCAATAATGCTTCATTAGCAACTTGAGCATCTGTAAAGAAAAATAAAGTCGTGCCTATAGATGTAAATATTGCAACAGCAATATTGCCGTCTAAAAATAAAACATAGGATCTCCACACACTACAAAGTATGACAAGTAGATAGATAGGGACCAGTATCCCCATTATACCTTTTATTTTCCCTAAAAACAACATTGTGAAGATATATAAACCAAAAGCATATACTGCAAGCCCTATGCATATAGAATAACTTGAAAATGTCGGCTCGTGTATAAAGAAATTTATTGAGTTCAATATATGACATGCAAGAAAAGCAATTAGTCCAGCCATTAAATTTTTAATTATCAATAAATCTCCAATTAGAGCACAAAGTAGCATGAAATAAATAAGAAAAGTAAAAAGCGAAATTTCTTCTGATAGCGATATAATTAGCAAGGGTATTAGAATTAGAATAGTCCGCCATAATTTTTGTTTTAAAATATCCCAGTCTTCGTATGGTTTGTAGACATAGTCAAGAATCGAGAACACGACGACAAGTGCAGCATTAACACCAAGCAAATACCATTGTATGTAAGTCATTAAAAATTCTCAATGCCTTTAGCAAGATTTTTCGCTGATTCATCTATCATTTGTAGCGTATTTGCCGAAATCTGATCGAGCGCCTGTATTGTAGACTTCACATCGGTTTTTCTGTTATCTTTCATAATGTACAACCAAAAGCATTGAAAACATTATTTATTCTATTTACTATAGTAGTTGTGTCACTACCAGCAAATAAAAGACCTACAAGATAAGTACCCGAACAAACTGCTGAACCACTATCTCCGGGTTGACTAAACGAACCTTCTGAAGATGTTATTGATATTTGATCACTAAAAATAGCGGTCTTGTTTGTCCCATAACTTACTTGTGTTGTTACATCAATCTGATCAACTACACCTTTTGTGTATCCTGTTGTTCTACCCTGCTTATGAACTTCCATTCCTAATTCTATCTCTTTAACTCCAATAATAGGGCCGATTCCTCTTATTTCTTGCAATACATCAGCTTCATTTAATGGCTTTGCAAGAGCAGCATCGACTAAATTTGTTGTTGCTTCTAAACTATAAGCTTTCAAACGGCTTTTTCTACCTAGAATAAATGAAAGGAAATTAAGAAAACCTGCACTACCTGTAGCAATAGGACAGTCAGTTCCTGGTAAACCATTTTCAATAAAATTTACAGGTACAAATTCACTAAGTGTTCCAATTTGGTCTTTTTCAGTTCCTTTATCATAAGGCCCTGGTTGCAGTATTGCATCCCCTACTTTACCATCATTACTATTTGCAAGTACATGATTGTTAGAAAGAATCATTAATTGTCCGTTTTTTCGAACAACACACCCAAGTGTGCCAGCTGTAATAGCATAATGTCCAATACTATCACCACCTAATGCTGGTCTCTGTTTTGTTGTATTGCTTTGAGCTTTTATGATTCCTGTTTGTACAACATCTGTGGGTATACCATTTATCTGCTCTGGGATAAGATCTTTTTCGGATAGTGATTCTTTGGTCTTCTTTTGTTCGACTGAACAAATAATAGAAAGTTTGTCGGTCTTTTTACCTTTAGAAGTCTTATAACCAATACCTAGACTTACAACATTGGCTTTCGACAATAAAACTTTTTTCGAAGCAACATCAAATCCTTTTCGAACATCATTGATATGCATATAGTCTCCTTTTTGAATGCATAACAAGATGTCTTATAAAAACTTTAAACAATCCTATCTGCTGAACCTAGTTTTGTGACATTATCGTCTACAATTCCTTGTAGAACAGAATCTGTAACTAAATTTCCAGATGATTGCACTGAGGCATCAAAGGATGTCATAGCTAAAGTATATTCATCTGGGTTCAACAAAGCTTTTGCTG
Source organism: Candidatus Nanoarchaeia archaeon (assembly GCA_028717785.1). The sequence continues at coordinate 11,043 of JAQUND010000028.1, forward strand.
CCCAAGATCTTCTGTCACTGTTATTGAGAGCGGCTACATAAGCGTCTCGTGTTGTCAAATATGTATTTACCAAATTTGTCACCATAGTCAACGTATTAGAACTTATTGATGCTATAATATTGCTTTCGGATGCAGCTGAATCTGCAATTGTAATATTTTGTCCTACGACAAATATTGAGCCGTCAGTGACAGCAACATCTTTTTGATTAGCATTAGCGTTGCTTGTAAGAGTAGAAACAGGTACAGCTTCTGAAAAAATTGAATTAGCTGCAATTATGATAGCAGAACGAATTCTTTTTCGTATTTCTGTTGATTCATAAATTTTGCTTATTGATATCAGTGTGTCTGTACCTACAACATTGTTATCAACATCATTTTTGCTTTCATTCAACAGATAATAAGCAGCTTCGCCACCCACACCTTCATTATAAACAACAAAATCAACATACTTGCTATTGACTACTGGTTTTATGCTTTTTTCTGAGTTGCCTGTCTCATAGACAAGCATAGAATAATGATTTATAGTCGTAGGTATATTGTTGTCATTTCTTTTACTACGAAAAGGACTTCCAACAAAAGTATAAAATGCAGTGATCTCAGCAATAATTTCATTTTTTGTCATAAATGTTATTCCTTCGAAGATGTGCGTAGAAAATGGGGAGTATAAAAACAATACAAATATCAAAGCTAGATAACTATTTCATAAGTTGTCTAACTATTTCATGCTATTGATGCAAGATGATGTCCTATAATTTTTTATTTATGAATTTATCTAAGGCAAGAACTAAAGAATACGTGAACATTGCACCAGCAATGCCAAACCATGGCGTGATTTCTACTGGATTATTAAAAATCCACGCCCATCTATTTGCCGTATAAGATAGAAAAACAGAACTATGATGCGGGTTTCCTGCAGTATCAAATGTAAGATAAATCCACTGAGATGCCCACGAAAAGCCAGGGATTTTTGTAATCCATGTTACAGCAGCCCAATCCCATAAAGCTGCAAACAAAACTATAAACAAGAAAAGTTTCAAATAATGTCGAGTGTCCCAAGTGTTCCATGCATAAAAAAATAAAGGTATTGATACCAAAGCAAATTGTAATGCAATAGATCTCCCTGCAACACTAGTAAAATAAAGAAAAAACATTGTAACAGCTATATGAAATATTTGAAATGCCCATTTTGACCATTCAGAAGAAGTAAATCGGTTATGTAATAGTCTAAATATTGTATAGAAAAATGCCCCACAAACTGGATAAAACAGCCAGTCTTCTAAAGTCAAAATCCATTCAGGCCCAACAACAGACCAAGGATGAAAAAGCCAGCCAGGAAATGTCGTATCAAATTTCTCCATATAGATTCCCCAGAACCAACCGCATATTGAGCCGATGATCATATGAGGAATAAAAACTTTGAAATTCATTTTTGAACGTTTTGAGAACAACAGATAAGTAGTAATAAACGTAATGATAGCAACAATAATTGGATAACCAAGAGCGACAATTTTTTGAAAATTATTTTTAGGTTCTCCATCTTTTAAAACGGAATCAAGAGCACCTTGTTCTTTTAACTCGTCATAACGCTGTTTGTTTGATTTTGAATTCATGTTGTACTCATTGTGATTATTGTCCCAGAATCAGGTATTGAACTGAAAATTACTGGAATATCAAATAATTCTAAAAGGTCAATTGCTGATTTCAATTTGCTATTTGCAAATTCTTTACATTTCGTGTCAAAGCCCTTGCTATTATCGACAATTTCGATTGTTTTATTATTGAATTTTACTATTATTTCCGTTGCCATATTAGAAATTGAGCTTTCAAAAATTACATATAAAACTAACAATAATGTATAAGAATCTATATCAAGTGTCTTAGTTGTCTGATCTACATAAGAAATTGTTACGTTTTTTTGCATCGTATAAGAAATTGTCGAGCGTATTAAAGCAATCAAATGTCCAAAATTGCTTGTGTTGTTTTGTGCAATACATGTAAGTTTTTCGATAAGAACTTGCATTCTTTCTTTATTTTGTTCATCAAGATTTCTTATATAGTAAGACATAGGTGTGATACATTGAATTATTTCATGTTTCAAAATTTTATTTGTTTCTAACAAAATTCTCTTGAATTTTGTTCCCGGGTCTAATTTAAGTCGTTGTCTTAACAAGAATAATATTGAGATTAGAAGTACCATGCTTACCGAATTACATAATAATAGAACAGGGTAATCTAATGCTAAAATGCAATATAAAACCGTTTCGGCAATGGATAAGTAAATTAGAACATCATATACTCTAGTTCTTTTTCGTAGATAGCAATATGTTATCAAAACACTAAATAAGACTTGGATAGGGTAACCATAAAACAATAATTTAGGAAACATGATGACAAGAAACAACACAGAAAGATTGTCGACATATATTCTTATTTCTAGTGATTGTTTTTTATTATCATTTTGCAGACAAAAAATTGTAGAGGATAAATTCAACAGAATTGTCAATGAAGCAATTATTCGAATATACATGCAATCATAAGAAGTTATGAATGCACACATGACACAGGCCCAAAGAATCGAAATAGAAACAATCAAAATATTTGTTATTCTTAAAAACATTTTATCTATCCGATCGTTTTTTTGTATTTACAGTATCGTTTTCTTTTTTCTTTGAGAATACCTGTTCTACAATATCTTGAAGATTTAGTTTGATTATTTTCACAATCAGAACAAAGCGTAGATCTTGGGATTTTTTCGATTACTATTTTTGTGATATGTTTTCGAAGACATTTCGGGCAAATATCGGCTTCTTTCCAACGTATCCCATTACTGCTTCTTATTTGAAGAACAGCAAGCCGATAATTATCTTCTCCAATCTTAAATTTGAACTCACTTTTGTCAAATATTGGAGTCTTACAAATGTCGCAAACTGTTACCTTCACAAAGGGCTCCGAGAAGTCCCGTCTTATAAGATTTCTAATAGAGCAGCTTCTACGTCTTGAGTAAGAGTTACATCACCCTCATCAAGCCCAAAGTGCTCAAGAATTGTATCCATAGTCAAATCGCAAAGTGCATCTTGCCAATCGCCAACAAAATAATACCGAGTAGATTCCTTTATCACTCCACAAAGTATCGGATCTTTCTTCTCGGCTTGTGTTTTTTCGACAGCTTTGTTGTCCGGATCTGTATGTATTACGACAAAATCATCAAATAACATTTTTTCTCTTGCAACTTCCATACGTTCACGAATATCTTTAGGAATGAGACGAATATAGTTTTTAATTGGAGTAATTTTGATTATTCGATTTTGAACGCTTTCAACAAAAGCTTGTAGTATTTCTTTTTCAAAATATTTGTCGAAGCCACATGCAATCATTTCTTGCTCTCTGAGAAATTTTCCAAATTTTTCATGTATTTTTTCTTTTAAAGCGATCTGGTTTGTGATAGCGGTAGATTCGAGAATAGATGCGACTTTTTCGAGACGCTGAGATAGTTCACGTCTCTCCATAGGTTTGAATCTGTCTTTTAAAAACTTAAAAACGACAACAGGTTTTAGAAGATTTTTAATCCTATTTCTTGGATGATTTGCATCTTGTATAGCACCTTTTTGCTTTTTAGGCAATCGAATTGCTCGCTTTACCCATTTCTTACCATCATTATCAGATTTATCGGATTCGTCATCTGAATAATTTATTGAATCAGCGACATAAATACTTGTATCAGAAGGAGTAAAAAATGAAAAAGTACCTGAAGTAGATGCACTTGAAACATAATGACTACCGGAAGGTATTGTTGTCATAGATATCATAGAGACTCCTTTATGAATTTTAGTTTATTCTGTTTTGGTTTGATAACAAGTTTTTCTGTATTATGACATTTCAAACAAATTTGCTTTGCTACAGATAAAACTCCATTATTGCAACGTTCTTGTCGCTCTTCTCTAAAATATTGTGTTCCTTTTGGTATTGGGGATCTGCATTCGCAACATTTCCAGTTTTTTCCAGCTTTGCATATTTTGCCAATTGTTCGAGTTTTTGCTGCTTCATAATATGCATCAATTAAATCTTTACGACCTTGACTTTTTACAAACTCAAAAATCTCTTCAAGTTTTTGATGTTGTTTCTGGTAATGCATTTGTCAAATTGATTGCTTTCATTTTCTCTAAACTTATTTGAAGCTGTTCAAGCTCTTTTTGATCTCGTTCTATTATTTGTTTTGTCGATCTTATGTGATTCTCGACACTTGTCGTATCAATTAGAATGTTATATGTTTTCAAAAAATTTGTCAAAGCATCAGCTCTACAGAACATCAGATTTATGTCATCATCATCAAAATAAAGATGAATATTACCAACATCAAAATTACAGTGATATGTTGTCTGTAAAAAACCTGACAACAATTTATGTCTATGGATACTAGAACTTAAACGATTATCGTCAGTTAATATCCATTTTGCTTCATTAAGAATTTCAGAGCAGGATAGAGCATTTTGAAGTAATTGAGAACAACAATCGGATTTGATTCTTTCAAGAATGTTGATTTTTTCTTGGACTTCGTCAATATGCTTCTTTAAGGTTTCGATATCATCTTTAAGTATCATTCTTATTCTCCAAATCTAAAACTATCTGTCCTTTATATAAAACAACTGACAGAATTCTTTTTCCAATAAGCATTGACGGATCTATGGGAAAATTTGTGTCTGGGTCAAGAACGGATTGCGGGCCTCCAAAATCAGGATGATCTGTGTAATCTATCTTTATTTTCATGATGGTTTATATACAAGAAATCTAAAACAAAAACAAAAAAGGCCCGGGTTATTGCGTCCCCGGACCCCAACAGAAGGAGCTGCGTGGCTCCAGAAAAAGGAATTTAATGGAGGCGACGGGAGTCGAACCCGTGTCCAGAAAACGATCCATGACAATCACTACATGCTTATCTCAGTTTTATACTCCAACGCACTAACTGGGCAAACGATGCTATTGGAGTGCAAGAACGTAACTTCGGTCCCCTTCTCTCTCTTGCTCTTCGGTTCCCTATTCGTGTCTGTAAAAGATTCGGCTCCCACGACTGCACCAGAATCTTTTGTTGCTTTTAATTAAGCAACGACTGAATTCGCAACGCCCAGGCGAACATTGTTCGCAAAAGCGAGAGCGAATTTTACTGCATAATTGTTGGCAATTATGTTTTTCCGGATTTTTACGAGGCCATCCGAACCCTCGGCATGCGACTGGCAATTCACACAATCTGTCGAAAACCAGTACGCCCCCTAATTTTCAAAGACCACAATTATAAAATACCACAAAATATCAAACAAGTGTAAAAAAATTATCCTACTGGCAAACCTGACAAAAACCCTTCCTTTTCTCCTATCAAATCTTTCATGCCTTTTTCTTTAATTGCATTGAACTGATCGACAAAAACAAAGAAGAGTCTCATAACTGATTCAGGTTTATCTTTCCAATCAGAAACACTTAGAGGATCGACAGTCAAACTTTGTAATATTTCAGCTCCTGCGCCAACACCAACTTCCGTCGTTCTTGGTTTAGGAGTGCAAATACCACTGCCACCAGCTCTATGTTGAACATCAGATTGAACTGAATCAAGAATAACAGATTCGGCACTTGCTGCACATGGAACAGCATTTGAAAAATAAGCTGTTGATCTTGGTGCTTCACATAATGTTCCGTCTGTTATTTTCGAACCACCATCTGATATTGATCGCGATCTTAAAACGCCTAAAGTCCTACTACTTGATTTTGTCGAGATTGTCTCTCCAAGCAAAAAAGATTTTGAAAAACTATCAGAGCTGTAATTATAAGATTTAAAAGATCCTTTTAATTCATTTAATCCAGTAGACCCATAATATGTTTCGCTAAAAATTGGCGTCTGTTGCGTAACACTGATATGCTTCTGGATAATAGCTTCACGTATAACTTTAGGTTTGTAAAAAGCAAAACCAAAAGCAGGTACTGTGTCTTCTTTCCCTATGACTAATTCAGGTACAGATTTTGCAAGATCTTCAGTAAAGAAGAACTGTCTTACTTTACCATCTGCTGTTCTAAAACCATCCCACCACAATTTGTTGGGATAAGCTACATAATTCTGATCAGGCCATTTGAAGTTGCATTTTTCGCAAAACAAACCATCCTTAAAAAGTTCATCATGAATCGGGCAGCGTTCTTTGTATCGTTCCAGCATAAAACCATTTGTCCGTTGTCCCGTAATAGGGTTCATTCCTTTGATTGAAAGTAGAACAGCTGTATTTGTCCAGTCATTTTCTGTCCAATCAAACCAAAGACCCCAGTCAGGGTCTACAGGAACTACATAATTTCCTGGGCCTGTTATCCATGAAGATAAAGGTTGTTCAAAAGCATCAACTGGATAAACATCAACAGGATTTCCAGGAGGTAGACCATGAGGACCATTCCCTGTCAATCTTCTAGCTCTCATTATTCTAGCAGAAAAACCTGCATATTGCATTGTATACATAAATCATTTCCTCCAAGTTTTTTATATAACAATACGAGCTGGCGCCATTAAAAAATGGCGCCAAGTCAAATTAATATGTTTTGT
>JAQUND010000029.1 GCA_028717785.1 Candidatus Nanoarchaeia archaeon
GGGGGTACTAATTTATTTTTTGCAGTAATCTCCGTATTTACTATATTTTTATTATTTACAAATAATTTAAAAGAAAAAAATAATCTTATTGGATATTGGGTTTATTTTATATCATTTATAATTTCTATTGTATTTTTAATTCCAGGAAGATATTATACTTTAAACATTTTAGTAACTTCATTAACATCAGTGGGTTTATTCTTTTCTTTAATTGCAACAGGCGTATATTATTTAATAATTTATCACAATATATTTAATCTTAAAAGCAAATATGAACATAAATTACCAATTAATATTATTAGTTTTGTTATTACTGCTTTATTAGGATTTATCGTTGCTATTGTAGTCTTTCCAGTTGCTTTATTTAGAGAACTTAATTCATTAGTAACTGTATTAACTAAGCCATTTAGTGTTAGTAGATGGATTTTAACTGTAGCAGAATCACACCAACCTTATTTTAATCCTGATTGGGTTTCTCAAATGAGTTTCTTATATATTATTTTATTTATTATTGGGTCTATTTTATTATTTTATTATGTAGTAAGGCATTTTGATAAACATGTTAACAAATGGGTAATTGCTTTTGGAACATTAATAATAGTTGCTATACTTAGTAGATATTCTTCAACTTCAATATTAAATGGAGATAATACTTTATCTATGGCATTATATTTAGGTTCTTTATTTGTATTTTTAGCAATGATAGTTTATACTTATTTCAATTCTTTTTATAATAATAAAAGTTTATTCCATAAATTTAGTGATATAAATTACAAATATGTATTCGTATTAATTTGGTTTTTATTAATGGTTATTGTTGCAAGAACAGCTATAAGATTAATTTTTGTTTTAATTCCTGTAACTGCTATTTTAGTATCATTTTTTATAATGAGTTCTTTTAACTATATCAAAAATAGAAAAGATAATTATTCTATATGGATTTTAGGTTTGTTTATAATATTTATTGTATTTATTGTTTTTATACCATTTGCAAAAATAACTTTAGCTCAAGCAGGTGCTATTGGACCTATGTATAATCAACAATGGCAATATGCTGGTGAATGGGTAAGAAATAATACTGCTGAAGGTTCAGTATTTGCACATTGGTGGGATTATGGTTATTTAGTTCAAACTGGTTTTGAAAGACCAACAATAACTGATGGTGGTAATTTTATTTATGCGTGGAATTATTTTATGGGCAGAAATGTTTTAACAGGTCATTCTGAACAAGAAGCTTTAGACTTTTTATATCCACATAATACTTCATATTTATTAATGGTTTCAGATGAAATTGGTAAATATCCTGCATATTCTAGTATTGGAGCAGATGTTAATTATGATAGATATTCATGGATAAGTACATTTATATTAGCAAAAGATCAAGTTCAAGAAACAAGAGATAATATAAATTATGTTTATACTGGTGGAACTGTTTTAGATAAAGATTTTGTTTATAATGGTATTTTATTTCCTAAATCAATTGCAGGTATAGCTGGATTTATTATTCCAATAACTAAAAATAGTAGTCTTGAAAAGACAGTATTTTTACAACCTACTGCAGTTATAGTAAATAATAATCAAAGATATGATGTTCCAGTTAATTGTATTTATGCTAATAAACAATTCTATAAATTTAATAATGCTAATGGATTAGATGCTTGTATAATGTTAATACCTACAATAAATCAACAAGGACAAGGTAATCAATTTGGAGCTTTAATGTATATTTCTCCAGAAGTAAAACAATCTAATTTTGCAAGACTATATTTATTTAATCAAGAATCAAAGAATTTTAAATTAGTGTATAATGATGAATCAAGTATGCCTTTAGCAGTATTAGAAGGTCGTGGATTAATAGGACCAATAAAAATCTGGAAAATTAGTTATCCTGCTAATATAATTTACAATGAAACTTATATTCAAAAAGAATTACCAGACCCAAGAGTAATGGGGGTTTAAATGAAATTAAAAGAGATTAGTCTTTTTTTAATTCAAGTTTACTTTGTTTACTTCTTTATATTTTTAAATAAATGGGAACCATATAGTAATATTCCTATAGGTACTAAGGGAGTAAATATTTTTGTAGCAATTGTTTTATTTTTAGGAATAATTTATACCCTATTTTATCTTAATTATATATTAAATGTTTACGTTTTTAAAAAAGAGTTTGGTATTAAAATAGATTCAAAATTTATTTATTTTTGTTTTATATTTTTATTATTAATTAGTATTATTATTGCAAATACAACTAATTCATTTTTTGTTAAATATGGTGATACGCGAGAAACTTGTAAACAAGCATATGCTACTACTTGTCAAACGGGGGCATTATGTTCTATTCCTGAATGTAAAGAAGTAAATTTGGATTATAAAGCTGGGAAGGAAATAACTAAAAAATATCATCCTGTCTACGCTATATTTATAAATGAGTATTTAACTAAATTAACAGGTAAATTAATATGAAACAAGAAGAAATATACAAGGATATATACGCTGATAAATTAACTAAGTTAGTATTTAGGTATAGATGGATTTATGAGAAGTTTTTATTTGGTTTTAAAAATAAAAAAATTTTAGAGTTAGGTTGCCCAGGAAGTGGAGGAATTATACAATTTCTTAAAAATGATAATGAAGTTTATGGTGCAGATATATCTGAATCTTCTGTAAAAATATTAAAAAGTAAAGGATTCAAATCATTTTTAATTAATTTGAATGAAGGAACAATTCCATTTAAAGATAAATATTTTGATGATATAATTTTTATTGGTACTATAGAACATCTTTACAATCCCCAACATGGAATGGAAGAAGTAAAAAGAGTTTTGAAAACTAATGGAACATTATTAATTAGTATACCTAATCCAGCAACAGGTCACTATCAAATATATCCAAAATTATACACTCATAAACAATTTAAAATATATTTAGCTAAGAATGGATTTAAAGTTAGAAGATTTAAAAAATATGGAATTTGTTTCCCATTTTATAATTGGTTTGTAAAATCATCTAAAGTAAAAGGTAAAGTAGATACATATGTTGATAATTGGGTTATAGGGGCCTTAGTTTATTTATTATCATATATTCCAAGACCAAAATCATTTGGTTGGAGCTGGATTTACGAATGTACAAATCTAGACAAGAAAAACGATAGTGAAGAATATATGAAGGATTTTACAACCCTATACAAATGAGAATAATTTTAATTTCATCAATACTTGGATTAATTTTAGTTTTTTTTAGTGCAAAATATATTATAAAATATCTTAAAAGAATTAATCTAATGGTTAAGGATATGAATAAAAAAGATAAGCCTTTAATTCCTATTTCTGGAGGAATTATGGTTTTAGCTGGAGTTATTTTTTCATTATTAGCTTTTATTTTTATTCAAACTTTTATTTACAAAAATAGTGTATATACTATAAGTGTTTTCGCAGCACTAAATACAATTTTATTAATTTCTTTGGTTGGTTTAATTGATGATTTATTAATTTTAAAATCAAAAGTATCTTCTGCGGGGTTAAAACAATGGCAAAAACCTTTATTGACTTTATTAGCAAGTATACCTTTAATTGTTATTAATGTTGGGGATACAAACATGTGGTTTCCTATTTTAGGAAAAATGAATTTTGGTTTATTTTATCCTTTATTGTTTATTCCTTTAGGTGTTGTTGGAGCAGCAAATATGATAAATATGCTTGCAGGTTATAATGGATTAGAAGCTGGAATGGGTTTAGTTTATACATTTATGTTGGGGTTATATTCTTATTTTAATGGTTCTTATGTTGGTGCTTTGATAGCAGGTGTTACATTTTTTTCATTAATTCCATTTTTCTTTTATAATAGATATCCTGCTAAAGTTTTACCCGGTGATTCACTAACTTATTTACTTGGAGCTAGTCTTGTTTGTATTGCTGTTCTTGGTAATGTAGAAAAAGCAGCTATAATATGTTCAATTCCATTTTTCATTGAATTTATTTTAAAAGCAAGAAATAAATTTAAGGTAAATAGTTATGGTTATCTTAAGGATGGAAAAATACATTCATTTTATGATAAAATATATTCTATACCTCATATTTTTGCTAGAACAGGTAAGTTTACAGAAAAACAAATAACTTTCTTTTGTATTTTAATAGAATTATTTTTTGCAAGTTTAATTTGGGTAATATAATATGCACAAAAAAATTATAGAATTTATTAAGAAAGAAAAAATATTTCATAGTAGCATTTTACTAGTTTCTTCAACACTAATTTTATATTTATGTAACTTCTTTTATCATTTTTATACTGGTCGTGTTCTTGGTCCAGAAAATTATTCTATTATTGGTTCTTTATTTTCATTAATTTATGTAATATTCGTTCCATTTAATGCTATTCAGATTAGTGTAACAAAATTTGTTTCAGAATTTAATGTTAAAAATGAACAAGGGAAGATAAAATTTTTGTTAACTAGATCACTTAAAAAATTATTTATTTATGGAATTTTTATTACAATATTTTTTATGTTGATAAGTCCATTTATTTCTAATTTTTTAAATATTCCAAGTTATGCTCCAGTTATGATACTGGGTTTAGTTATTTTTGCTTCTTTATTATTACCTGTTACAAGAGGGGTTTTACAGGGACTTCAATCTTTTAAAAAATTTGGTATAAATATGGCTTCTGAAGGAATAACTAAGGTAATATTTACAGTTTTACTTGTTTCAGTTGGTTTTGGTGTTAATGGAGCAACATTAGCTTTAGTTTTATCTTTCTCATTTGCATTTTTATTTACATTATGGCAATTAAGAGATATTTTCAAATATAAAGAAATAGAAATTGAAACAAAGCAAGTATACAAATATTCTTGGCCAGTATTAATAACCTTTTTAGCTTTAACCTTAATATTCTCATTAGATATTCTATTAGTTAAGCATTTTTTTGATCCTATACAAGCTGGTTATTATGCAGCATTATCTTTAATAGGAAAAATTGTTTATTTTACTAGTTTTCCAGTAATACAAGTTATGTTTCCTATGGTTTCTGAAGCGAATATAAAAAAACAACATAAAAAAGAATTAATAGGCTTATTGTTTAAAGCAATGTTAATAATATTTTTAATTTGTTTAGGTATAACTGGATTTTATTTTATATTCCCTAATTTTATGGTAAATTTATTATTTGGTGCTGATTATTCAAGTATAATTCCTTTAATCGGATATTTTGGAATTTTCATGTCATTATTTTCTTTGGTTTATCTATTTGCATTTTATAATTTATCTTTAAATCAAAAAGGATTTATACCTTTATTAGTATTAACAAATATTTTAGAAATTATAGTAATATATTTATTCCATAATACTATATTACAAATTATAACTTCACTAAGCATGTTGACTTTTTTATTATTAATATCTTTAGTAATTTATACTTTTTACAAACATGGTAAAACTATCAGCAATAATTCCAGCGTATAATGAAGGGAAAAAAATTTATTCCGATATGAATCATATAATTGATTCTCTAGATAAAGTTACAAAAGATTTTGAAATTATTTTAGTTAATGATGGTTCTAAAGATAATACTTTAAAAGAAGTGTCTAGAATTAAAGATAAAAGAATAAAAGTAAAAAGTTATGAAAAAAATATGGGTAAAGGTTATGCTTTAAAATATGGAGTTAATTTTGCAAAGGGAAAATACATTTCTTTTATGGATGCAGACCTAGATATTAATCCTAATTCACTAAAGAATTTTTTTAAATATATGGAATTTCATAATGCGGATATTATAATTGGGAGCAAAAGACATCCACAATCACAAGTTCATTATCCAATTTTAAGAAAGATTTTAAGTAGAGCTTATCAAACAATGATTTATTTATTATTTAGATTAAATGTTAGTGATACCCAATCTGGTTTAAAATTACTAAAAACAGAGTGTGCAAAAAAGTTAATGGATAAAGTTACTGTTAAAAAATATGCTTTTGATCTTGAATTATTAGTTAATGCTAAAAGAAATGGGTATAAGGTTGTTGAAGCTCCAATTGTATTAGACTATAAGTTCAATTCAACTGTTAATTTTAAGGCTATTTGGGGTATTTTTGTTGATACTTTAGGGGTTGCTTATAGGACCCATATACTTAGATATTATGATAAAAAGTGAATTCACAACTTTTTTAAATTTTGTTAATGATTTTAAAGAATATGAAAATTTTACTAATTAAACCACAAATAACTATATCTAAAAATTTTAAGGGTATAGGTAGGTTTTTTCCTCCGATAGGACTGGAATATATTGCTGCTTTATTAGAACAAAATAATTACACTGTTAAAATTCTTGATACAAGTATAGAAGATTGGAAAAAAATCCATAAAAGAACTGATGGAATGGAATATATGGGTATGAGTTTTGATAAAGTTAAGAAAGAAATTAAAAAAGAAAATCCTGATGTTGTTGGTATAACAACTTTAACAGTAGATTCAGTTAATGCATTTTCAATAGTTAAAGCAATAAAAGAAGTAAATCCTTTAATTAAAGTTATTTTTGGAGGACCTCATGTTTGTGCAATGCCTGAAGAGGTAATTAATAATTCAAATGTAGATGTAATTTGTATTGGTGAGGGTGAATATACATTTTTAGAATTAATGCAAGAATTTGAAAAGAAAAATCTTAATTTAACTAAAGTAAAAGGAATTTGGTATAAAGAAAATGGAAAAATAATAAAAAATGAATTAAGACCTTTAATTCAAGATCTAGATAAATTACCTTTTCCAGCTAGACATTTAATTAATTATGAAAAATATGCTGAAGCAGGAAAATATCTTCAAGGTTCTAGAAGAGTTGAAACAAGAAGAGATACTATAATATCTTCAAGGGGTTGTCCATTCAATTGTATTTTCTGTACTATTAGTATTTCTATGGGTAAACAATTTAGAGCAAGAAGTCCTGAAAATGTAATAAAAGAAATAGAAGAAATTATAGAGAAATATAATGTTGGTGATATTGGATTTGAAGATGATAATTTTACATTTAACAAAGAGAGAACAAATAAAATATTAGATTTAATTATTAAGAAAGGACTTAATAAAAAAATAAGTTGGTCTACTCCTAATGGAGTTAGAGCTGATACTTTAGATGAAAACCTATTAAAGAAAATGAAAGAAGCTGGTTGTGAAGAAATTATTTTTGCTCCTGAAAGTGGAAACCAATTTGTTGTTAATAATATTATTAAGAAAAAATTAGATTTAAGAATTGTTGAAAGAAATGCTAAAATTTGTAAAGAAATTGGACTAAGATGTGGAATGTTTTTTGTTATAGGTTCTCCTGGAGAGACAAAAGAACAAATTAATGATACTGTAAATTTTGCAAATAAAATGAAAAAAGAATATAATGTATTTCCTATGTTATTTACAGCTCAACCTTATTATAATACTGATTTGTATAAAATAAGTAAAGAAAAAGGTTATTTAACAAAGACTAATAAAGCTAGTTTTGAACAAGGATTAATCAATGAAGAAGCAATGATTAAAACTTCTGAATTTACACCTGAATATTTGGCTAAAATAAGAAGTGAATTTTCAGCATCAATAGATAAAATGGGAATATTTGAATTAATTAAATCAAGACCTTTTGATTCTTTAAGAGCATTTTTATTACATCCTAAATATATCATAAAACATCTTTCAAAACTTTTATATTCTAAATTTACATAGGTTTATTATGAAGTTTTCAATAGTAATACCAGCAAGAAAAATTGATGATTTTCTAAAGGATTCTATGCATTATTTTCTAGATCAAAGTTATACTAATTTTGAAATCATTATAGTTTCAGATATTAAAGAAAAATATAAATTTCCAAAAACAAGAATAATAACAACAGGAAAAATAGTTCTTTCTGAAAAAAGAAATATTGGAGCTAAAGCTGCTAAAGGTGATGTAATTGTATTAACTGATGATGATGCTTATCCTGATAAAGATTGGTTAAAAAATGCAGTAAAATATTTTAAAAATAAAGATATTGGTGGAGTTTGTGGTCCAGGTATTACTCCTGAAAGTGATTCTTTTTCACAAAAATTATCTGGAATGATACTTGAATTTGCTTCAGGTAAAAATCAGTATAGATATAGACCAACTAAAGTACAAGAATGTGATGATTTTCCAACTTATAATTTATTTGTAAGAAAAAGTGTTTTTGATCAAATTCAAAAATCAGATAAAAATTACTGGGCTGGAGAAGATACTAAATTATGTTATGATATTACTAAAGTTTTAAATAAAAAATTAGTTTATGATCCTAAAATACTTGTTTATCATCATAAGAAAAAATTATGGAAACCTCATTTTAAACAAATTTTTGATTATGGATCTCATAGAGGGTATTTTGTTAGGGAATTTCCAAAAACTTCATTTAGATTAACTTATTTTATTCCTTCATTATTTGTTTTAGGTTTAGTAATTGGTGGGTTATTATCATTTAAGTTTTTAATTATAAAGAAAATATATTTATTAGTGTTAGGAATATATTTTTTAAGTTTAATTTATAATGCAATAAGAACTAAGAGTTTAATTTATGGATTAGCAATAATTCCTGTAACATTTTTAACTCAAGTTGTATATGGACTTGGTTTTATTCGTGGATTAATTTTAAAGGAGAAGATAGATAAAAATAGATGAAAAATTTTATTAGTGTTATCTTACCTACTTATAATAATGGTAAAGTTTTGTATAATTGTTTAGATTCTATTTTTAAACAAAATTATAAAAAATTTGAAGTTATAATTATTGATGGGGGTTCTAGTGATAATACTTTAGAAATTGCAAAAAAGTTTAAAACTAAAATTTTAAAAAATCCTTATAGAATAGAAGAAAAAGGAAGAGTTATTGGTATTAAAGCTGCTAAAGGAGATATAATTTGTTTAATTGATGCAGATAATATATTACAAAGAAAAGATTGGTTTTCCAAAGTTCTTGAACCGTTTAAAGAAAAAGATATTGTTGGTTCTGAAAGTTTATATTATGAATATAGAAAAAAGGATACTTTTGTTACTAAATATAATGCTTTAATTGGTGGAGATGATGCTTTAGCTGTTTATCTTGGAATATTTGATAGATGGAATTATTTTGAAAATACTTGGACTAGAATGAAACATAAAGAGGAAGATAAAGGTAATTATTTAAAAATTAAATTTGATAAACAAATACCTGCAATGGGTTGTAATGGATTTATGATTGTTAAAAATAAATTAAAAGAAGTAAAATACGATCCTTTCGTTCATACAGATGTTGTTTATCTTTTATCTAAGAAAGGTTATTCTCTTGCTAAAGTTAAAATTTCAATGACACACATACAACAAGGAATTAAAGATTTTTTTAAGAAAAAAACAAGAAGAATAAAAAGAAGAACTGGAAATGAAGTTAAATTTGATTTTGATTATGGATTAACTAAAAAACAATTTATATTTGCATTTTTAAGAATTGGTTTAATATTACCTATATTATATGATACTATTAAGGGATTTATTAGAAAGCCAAGTTTAGTATGGTTATTCCATCCAATTGCAGTTTATGGAACATTATTTTTATATATTTATTACAATATTAAGAAGTTTTTTTAACTAAAGATTCAATATAATAAAAACCAATTAAAGGAACTCTTATTTTCTTTAAGAATCTTAGTAATTTTGATTTTAAATAAATATCAATAACTTTTTCAGGATCTATTAATTTTATTCTTATTAGTAATTTAATAATTAAATCCGTTACTGGGAATTTGAATACATGCATATTAGTTTTTTCTATTTTAAAATATTTTTCTAATAAACTTTCATATTCTTGTTTAGATTTATATTCTCTTTCGTGAGTTGGATCACTTACCCTTTTTCCATATTTATTTTTGTAAATATAGAATCCATATGGTTTTTTTACAACACTTGAAATAAATGAATAACCATCTTTTTTAGTAATTCTTTTAATTTCTTTTAGTAAAGAATTATCATTTTCTACATGTTCAATAACCTGAGTACAAATAACATAATCAAAATAATTATTTTTTAATTTTGTATTATCTCCAAATGCAAGAACTTTTCTAAAAAGTGGATTTTTTATTCTGTTTAATCTTGTTTGAGATGGATCTAGGGCGTAAATATTATCTTCTTTTTTAATTATATTTTCATTAAATAATTGATTTAGTAAATTACCATCACCACATCCAAGATCAATAATATTTATTTTTTTCTTAGTTTTTCTTAAATTTAGAATAGAATTTTTTAATAAAGGAAATATTTCTCCTATTTCATATAGATGTACATGTTCTTTAGAATATTCTTCAAATTGTTTCATTTTTTATATTTGTAGATTATTAGTAATGGTTGTGTTTTTGCTGCATCTGCAAAATAACCTTGTATTGGTTGTAATTCGTCTCTATGTCTATCTGGGTAAGTATAAGCCCATTGTGGTGTAAATACTGGTTCAAATACGTGTATAATTAAATAATCTGGATTAATTTCTTTTACTTTTTTATTAAATAGATCTTCTGTTTTCTTTTCACAAGTTTCATTTTTAATTAAATTTCCATAAGGATCATAACATTCACTAATAGTTTCATTTGAATAGAAACTGTAAGTATAACCTTCAGAATAATAACCAATTTGTACAACTGAGGCAGTTATTATTTTTGGTGATCCTGTTCCTTTGAAGTCATCTTTAATAAATAAACCTGCTAATTTTTCTTCATTATAAGTTGTTTTTTTCATTTCAATTAAATCATTAGCATGAGTTAGATTTTGATATAATCCTCCAAATAAAAGAGCAATTAATATAAATATAGCAACTTCCTTACTATATTTTTTTATATAATTATATATTGTTAATATTCCATTTGCACTCATAAAGAATATTGGTGGCATTAACATTAGTAACCAACGATCATTAGCAGCTCTAATTATTACTGCATAAAATAATACTTGTAAAGTTATCCATATTAAAACAAAGAAATTAGCATTCATTTTTTTATCTTTTTGTTTTAAGAAAATATCAAAACCAAGTATTAATTGTAAAAATACAAAAAATCCAACTATGAATGTTAAGAACCAGATATTTTTTAATAAAACATCAGAGCCTAAAAAGGAAAAGGTCATTGTTCCAACTTGATTAAGATTATTTGTTAGTAAATTGTTTGTTGATATTGCACTCTCTCCAAAATAAAATTTGAAAGCTCCTGTTATATAAGAACCAAATAAACTTGATATTAAAAAATAAACTATTAAAAGTCCTAATCCGAAAAACATAGAATACCAAAAAGTTTTATCTTTTAATAATTCAAATTTCTTAACTGCAAATAAATAAATTGGATATGAAATTGGTATTAAAGCTAAAGGAAATCTTACTGTAAATCCTAATACACCAAATAAAATAGCATAATATAATCCTTTATTTTCATTTTTAGTTATATATTTACACCAGAAGAAATAAATTGAAAGTAATCCAAAAAATAAAGCAGGAACATCTGTTAATAATCTAAAAGTATAAAATAAATGAACCCAATAAACACTTAGTATTAAACCAGAAATTAAACCAACTTTTTTATTGTACAAATCTATACCAATAGCATAAATTAAGTAAACTGAAATTACTGAAGGAACTAGTAAAGTAAAAAATCTCATTACTAATTCTCCTGAGTTAATTAAAAAGAAAAATGCCCAAATTATTGGCATAAACATTGGTCTAATCCCTGAAAAATGAGACCACCATTCTTGACCTTGCCAGTGTAATACAAAACCTTTAGCAACAGCTAGATAATCTCCCTCATCCCACCAGATAGGTTGAGAACCAACTTTAAAAAAATAATATAATCTTATAATAACTGCAAAAGAGATTAATAATACTAATAGTTTATTTTCATTATCTTTTAAAAATTCTTTAGTTTTTTGCTCAAAACTCATATAATTTATTCAATCATTAATTATTTAAAATCTTCTTTTAGTCAATTAGTATGGAAAAACCAAGAGTATTACTGATAAATCCTCCTTTAGAAGGGCATATTAATGCAGGTTTAGATAATCTAAAGGTTCCTCTAGGATTAGCTTATTTAGCTGCTTATTTAGAAAAAAAAGGTTATAATGATGTTAAAATACTAGATGCTTTAGCTGAGGAAAAAATAACTAAAGTAAAACAGAATATATGGCATTCTGGGATGTCTTTTGAGTCTATTGAACAGTATATTAAAGAGTATAAACCACAAATTGTTGGTATAACTTGTTCCTTTAGTATTTATTATAAAATTGCTTTAGAAGTTGCTAAGATAGTTAAAAAAATTGATAAAAAAATTATTGTTGTTTTTGGGGGAGCTCATGTTTCTGCTGCTCCTGAATCTGTTTTAAAATCTGGGTATGTTGATTTAGTTGTTAAAGGTGAAGGAGAATTAACGTTTTTTGAAATTGTTGATAGATATTATAATCATAAAGATTTAACTAATATTGATGGAACTGTTTTAATTAAAAATAGACAATTGAAAAAAAATAAAGATCGAGAATTATTAAAAAATTTAGATGAAATTCCTTTTCCAGCTAGACATTTACTTAATATGAAACAGTATTTTAATCATCCTTTAAATTCAATTGGAACAATGAGAAAACCAGCAACAGATATTGTTTCTTCAAGAGGATGTACTTGTAAGTGTGTATTTTGTTCGGTTTATACTATTTGGGGAAGAACTTGGCGTGGAAGAAGTGCTAAAAATGTTGTAGATGAGATTGAATTTTTAATTAAAAATTATGGAATAAAACAAATAAGATTCCAAGATGATAATGTTTCTTGGGATAAAAAAAGAATGATTGAAATTTGTGATGAAATTCTTTCAAGAAAATTAAATATTAAATGGGATACTCCTAATGGAATTGCTATTTGGACTTTAGATGAAGAATTATTAAGAAAAATGAAAAAGTCTGGTTATTATAGATTAGCTCCTAGTATTGAATCTGGTTCAATGGATACTATTAGATTTATTCAAAAACCAATTAGTTTTGAATTTGTTAAGAAAATACTTAAGTTAGCTGATAAAGTTGGTCTTTGGACTGTGTCTCCTTTTATAATTGGATTTCCTTATGAAACTAAGGAAGATATACTTAAAACGATTAAATTTGCTTCTAAATCTGGATTAGATTTTGCTATATTTTATATTGCCCAACCTTATGCTGGAACTCCTCTTTATGATATTTATGAAAAAGAGGGATTATTGAATAATGGAATACAAGAATCTAGTTCTGTACAAGCAACTAAATATAATAGTAAGAATTTTAGTGCTTCTGAATTGATTAATTTTAGGTTATTAGCTTATAAAGAATTTTATAAATCTAGATTTATTTATTATTTAAATCCTGTTCACATTTATTACTTTTTTAAAAAATGTGGTAATATTGAAGGATTTTTGCATATAGTTAAGATGTTTAGATCTATTGTTAGGTTAAATTATACTAAGAAGTAGTTTGTGCGCTACAGCTCGAACTTTTAGAAAAAGTTCACAAAATAGGTAAAACTTAAATATCTAAAAGGGATTAGATTAATATGGATAAATGGGCAATGGTTTCAATAAGTATATTGATATTATTTATTACATTATTTATTATTAAATTTATATTATCACAAAATAGAATTAGAAAAAAGAAAAAGTAAATGTTAAAAGAGGTTTAATAAAATTCAAATTTAATGATATAAAATGGATAAATTAAATGTATTAGATTTATTTTGTGGTGCGGGTGGAATGAGTTTTGGATTTAAAAAAGCAGGGTTTAATATTGTTTTAGGTGTTGAATCAAATAAAAATGCAATTAATACGTTTAAAATAAATCATAAAAATTCTGAAATATTGTGTAAGGATATAAGAGAAGTTTCATCTTTAGAAATTAAAAAAATAATGGGTCATTCAAAAATAGATGTTATTGTTGGAGGTCCGCCTTGTCAAGGATTTAGTATGGCTGGAAAAAGAATACCTTCTGATCCAAGAAATTCTTTATTTAAAGAATATTTAAGGTTAGTTAAAGAATTAAAACCAAAAATATTTGTAATGGAAAATGTAAGGGGTTTGTTATCTATGAAAGATTCAAAAGGTATAAAGGTTATAGAAATAATACTAAAAGAATTTAGAAAAATAGGATTTAAAACAAATTATTATAAAGTTAATGCTGCAGATTATGGAGTTCCACAAAAAAGACATAGAATTTTTATAATAGGTACACAAAAAGAATACAATTTTAATTTTCCTAGAAATACACATACAGAAAATGAAGGTCTTTATAATAAAATAAAACTTAAAAAATGGGTAGGTATAAAAAATATATTAATTAATAGAAAAGAGTTGAATCAAAAATATTTTTATTCTCAAAAACTAATTAAAGGATTTAAAAGAAGGCAATATTTAAATAAATTAAAAAATATTGGCTTTGGTTGGCAATTTTTGAATCCAAATAAACCCTCTTATACTATTTCTGCAAGGTATTGGAAAGACGGTGCAGAAGCACTTATAAAGTATAAAAATAACAAAATAAGGATGTTAACCCCTCAAGAATGTGCTTTAATACAAACATTTCCTAAAAATTATAAATTTTTTGGAAGTGAAAGAGAGATATACACTCAAATAGGAAATGCAGTTCCCCCACTATTGTCAAGTATAATCGCTAAAAAAATAAAAGAGATACTTATTATTCAAAATGGAAAAAATTAATTTTAGATTTCAAGTAAGTGGAAACATAATAAAAAAGTTTGGTAGAGAATCAATTTCAAATAAAAATATAGCTATTTTAGAATTAATAAAAAATTCTTTTGATGCTGGATCAACAAAAGTAACTGTTGATTTTGAAAATATAGACACATCTGATATAAAATTAAAAATTTCTGATAATGGGCAAGGTATGAATTATAACGATATCCAAAATAAATGGATGTTAATTGCTACTCCAAATAAATCAAAAAAATTTAAAGAAGAAGATAGAGTTTTAGTTGGAGAAAAAGGAATTGGACGGCTTTCTTCAGAATGTTTAGGGGAAAAAACAAATTTAATTACTTTTCCAAAAAAAGAATTATTTGGATATAAGATTTTGTTTGATTGGAAAAAATATGATAATGAAGATATTCTTGTTAATGATGTAATAAATGAAGGAGAAAAAATACTTAATAAGAAAAAAGAACATGGAACAATTATAGAGATAAATAAATTAAGACATAATTGGAATGACAATTTTGAAATTAAAAAATTGCTTAAAGATATATATCTCATTCATCCTCCAAATAAATCATTTAAAAATTTTAATATAATTACTCCATTTTCGCGTAAATTAAATGATCTTATTAAACCAAGAAAAAGTATATTTGATAATGCAGCATACAAATTAAAAGTTAGATTAACAGGCGGGAATAAGGTTTTTTATGAATTTACTAATTTTAATAAAAAGAAAAAAAGTAATTGGATGACTATTGATAAAAAATTGACTTGTGGGGATTTAGTATTTGAATTATTTTTTTATTATAAACGTGAAAGAGATTATGAATCAAGATTTGGTAAACATCTTCCTAGTTTAGAAATGAATAAAGTAGATACTTTTTTAAAAGAATATTCAGGTATTAAATTATATCGTGATAATTTTAGGGTAAAACCTTTTGGAGAAGATGGTAATGATTGGATTGGTATAGATCCTTTATCCTTAAATAATCCAAGTATTATACCTAGAAATTTTCAAGTTTTTGGTATGGTTCATATTAGTAGATTAAAAAATCCTTTAATAAAAGATGTAACCACAAGAGAAGGTATAGATTTTAATGATGCAGCAAGAGATATGGTTAATTTTATTCAATGGGTTATAACTCAACTTTGGGTTGAATTAAGAAGTGAAGCAGAACCAGATAAAAAGAAAGCAAGAAAGACCATTAAAATTATTAAATCAGAAAAAAGTAGAAAGTCAAATTTTCAAATTCCGTCAACTATTCCTGTAGAAGTTAAAGAAAAATCTTTAATTGAAGTAAGAGGTAAGTATCCACAAATATTTTATGATGATCTTGAAGAAGAAATAAATATATGTTGTGAGCATAATCATTCAAATGCTGCATTTTTTTTGACAAGAAAATTTATAGAAAATTTAATATTAGATATCCTTATCAAAAAGTTTCCTAATAATCAATCTCTTTGGTGGAGTACTCAATATGGATATCATTTAAATTTGAGCCCCCTTATACATAATTTATATGTTAATAGAAAAGATTTCAAACCTTATGCTAAAGATTATATAGAAAAATTTAATGAAATTGCAGATAAATTTAGAAATGAAACAAATAATAGTGCACATAATTTACATGATTATTTATCTGATAAATCCGAATTAAATACATATAAAATAAAAGATATGATACAATTATTAATTAATATATACAATTCTATATAGCGCTACTTAGTTGATTCAATTCTAACCCAAATATCTTCAAACTTTTTCTTAACAATATAACTATCTTTAAAGATTAACAACCATAAATATAATCTTAATATAATCAATTTAAAATTATAATAAACTTCTTTAACACTTTTACAATAACTAAATATACTAAATACTCCAGAAACTTCCTGACTAAAGTATCTCATAGATTTTTCTGAAAAATACTTCTTCAACTGTTCATAACCACCAGTAGATCTTCTTTTTTGTTTAATCCAATCTTTTACATTAGTAGGATATTTAACATAAACAAGAGCATTTTCTGCATAATTTGTCTTATAACCCTTATTAGCAATATATCTGGACATATAAGCATCTTCAGAAAGCATTTCAGGAGGTATTTCTTTAACAATTCCTTTCCTAATTGCAAATAAATAACCACTACATACAATAAATTTTCCTTTCTTACTTAAGTCTCTTCTTAATTTATCTGCCATAAAAGTTAGTAAATGAGAAGTATAACCTAAGAAATTAGTTCTAGGATTTAAAGAAACTGGATGGCCAGAAACAACACCTGTATCTTTATCAAATTTATCAACTAGTTCATTTACAGAGTTTATTGAAGTATAAACTTCCCCATCTGTTAATATTAGAATATCACCTTTAGCTTTTTTAAAAGCCAAATTTAAAGCACTTGGTTTTCCTTTAGCTTGATCTTGAATTAGTTTTACTTTATATTTTTTAGCTGCATTAAGAGTTTCTTTATCTGGAGCTACAACAATAATTTCATACTTTTCTTTAATTTTTTGGTCTAAAAAGCTAGAAATGGCTTTTCCAATTGTATTTGGTTCTTTAAATGAGG
>JAQUND010000030.1 GCA_028717785.1 Candidatus Nanoarchaeia archaeon
GTTATCAAGATTATTTTCCAATTCAAATAATAAATTCTTCTTATTTAAATATTACAGGAAATACATTTTATAATACTAATTTAACTATAAAAGCAATTGGTATAGATAGTCTTAGTTATAATTTGACATTGTGGTATAATAATTTTTATGGTTCTGGTATTAATGGTACAAAAGGAAATACAAGCGGTTGTTATAATAATATTGGTAATTATTATCAACAAGGTATTCCATATTCAGATATGGTTAACGGAGAATGTGGATTAGTTAATTTTACTAATGATAATTCTACAACGGTTATGAATAGTTTATTATTAAATTGGACACCTCAATCTTCTTATAAAAATATCAATTATACATTAGAATATGTATTAAATAATGTTAGAACTACTATAACTAATATAATTTTAACTAATTACCTATTTTCTGTAACATCTAGTGGTTCATATCTATTAAATATCATACCTAATGATGGTTATGCCAATGGAACTATTATGAATCTTACATTTAATTTTATTTATAGTCCATCTAATCCCCCTGGTGGTGGAGGTGGTGGTAATAGACCAATAATGCCTGAACTTCCACCAATTACTCCAGAAGAACCTATAATTGTTCCTCCTTATCCAATAATACCCGATTTACCTAAAATAATTGATTCTACTAGAGATGGTAATATAATAACTACAAATATAATTACTAATTCAGGAGTAAAATCCACTTTAAAATTAATAATGGAAAATGTTGGTTTATCTAAATTAAAACCTAAATTGATAATCAGTTTTGAAAATCCAGAAATAAAAGGATTAGTAACTAAATTTCATTTATTTTCATTTAAAGAATTAATACTTATTTTAATAATGATGACTTTAATTTTCTTTTTAGTAACAATAGGTAAATATGTAAAGTTAAATATTAAAAATAGTTAAAAAGATTTAAATATATGGTAAAATTTAATTGAATATGAAAAAAAGAGTTATTATTGCTTTTATTTTATTACTAAGTTTATTTACATTTCAAAGATTAAACGGATTTTTTGTTTATGATTCTGGAAAAAATATTAGTATTCCAGATACTTTTGTTCAAGATATACAAATAAATAATGCAAAATTTTATGATGAAAACAATAATGGTTTAATCGATAAAATACAATTAGAAAATAAATTTGATAAATTAAAGATAAATGATTATGATAAAAAAAGAGTTATTATTACTTTTAAAAATAAACAGTTAGTAAAAGAATTGACTAAAAATGAAATAGAAGAATTATTAAAAAATCCTGAAGTGTTATCTATTTCTGAAGATAGTAAATATAATTTAACTTTACAAGATACTATTCCTTTGATTGGAGCAACTAATTTACATTTAAATAATTTAACTGGAATAAATGAAACAGTTTGCATTTTAGATTCTGGAATATATTCAGAACACCCTGTATTTACAAATAAAATAATAAATGAATACTGTTATAGTGATGATGATTATTCTGATAATAATAAAGGTTATTGTTTTAACAATACTGAAGAATATCCAGACGCAAATGATGACCTGGGACATGGTACAATTGTTGCTGGAATTGTTAGTGATGTTGCTCCTGAAACAAAATTAGTTATTGTAAAAATTTGTAATTTATATGGAGGTTGTTTGTATTCAGATTTAATAAAAGGAATAAATTATTGTATTAATAATAAAGATAAATACAATATTTCTGTTATTACTTTAAGTCTTGGAACAGGATATGTTTACAATGATCCTAATTCTTGTAATTTAGATAATATTGATATAACTAATTCTATTAACAATGCTTATTCAAATAATATATTTGTGGATGCTTCTTCAGGTAATTCTCATTCTAATGATGGAATATCTGCTCCAGCCTGTCTAGAAAATATTACTGCTGTTGGAGCAACAGATAAACAAGATAGAATTGCTTCTTATTCAACAATGGAGATTTAGTTGATGTTTATGCTCCGGGAACTAATATTAACAGTACAACTTGTGTTAATTCTGGACAATTATGTAGTCCTTCTGGATATACTAATTCTTTTTCTGGAACTTCTTTTTCAAGTCCACATATTGCTGGAGCTGCTGTTTTATTAATTAATTATGCAAAAAATAATAATATTAATTTAAATCCAACTGAAATAAGAAATATTTTAAAATCAACTGGAAAAGAAATAGATTACAATAATAAAAAATATTATAGAATCGATTTAGTTAAAGCTATTAATTATTTTAATGAATCTTTAAATATATGGACAGATGAAAATTTTAAAGAATATTTAACTAATACCACTTTTTATGCAAATTTTACTAAAACATTTAGTGCATTAGAAAATACTTCCTGTATTTTAAATTTAGAAAATGAAAGTTATAATATGACTTTTAATAATAATTTATATGAATATAATAAATTTGTTATTAATACTAATTATTTTATCAATTGTTCTTATAACAATATAAATTTAAGTAAAAATGGAAGTATTAGTAATAATTTTTATTTAAATCACAGTTTAAATGTAATTGTTAAAAATTATGAAAATGAATCACTTTCTAATATAAATTTAATTATTTACGAATTTAATAATAGTTATTTAACTAATATTACATTTAATGGTAATTTACAGATAAATCTAACTGAATTTTTAGTTTTAAATTCTAATAATTTAAATAAAACACCCCATAAATTAATTATTACTAAAGGTGATTTAAGTGAAGAAAAAGAAATTAGTTTAAATACAGATATAGAAGAAACTTTTATGATTAATATTTCTGAACCCATTATTGTTCCAGTTATATCTATTCCTAGTTCAAGTTCTTCAAGTGGTTCTGGTGGTGGAGGTTCTAGTAAAACTGTAATAAAACAAGAAACTAAAACAACAGAAGAACCAAAAATTGTTGAAAAAGAAGTTATAAAAGAAGAAAATACAAGGTTTTTAGAATTAAAACAAGAATCTATACAAAATATTCAAGATAATAGTGTTAAAAAAGATATTAGTTTACTATATTTCATTCCAATAATATTTTTATTCATTATTTTATTAAAGATATTCAAAAGAAAAGTATATAAATAAAATTTTTATTATAATCGTATGAATTTTAATAAAAAAGAATATATTTTATTATTAATTGTGTTTATTATTTTAATTACAATTAAGGTATACTCTAATACTCCTGCTGTTTCAAATTTAGTTATTAATACTACATTAAAAACTAATTTAACTAATGAAAATTTAACTGCTTATTGGATAATAAATGAACCAGGTTTTAAAAATGTTACAATTTGGAATGTAAATGGTGTTTCTTTTCCAATATTATATTTACCCTTTGAAAATAATTCAAATGCTTCCTTAACTGAAGATTATACTACTTTTCATAATAATGGAAATGTATCTGGAGCAATTTATAATTTAAGTGCAGGTTATGATGGATATGGAGCATATAATTTTACAACTGGAAGTTATATTAGTGTTCCAACACTAGATGCATTAGTTAGAAATAATTATTCTTATGGGGGGTGGGTAAAATTTGATACGTTTAGTTGTCCTGGAATTGTACCTTATTGTGTAGTTATGAGTCAATTAGATGCCAATAATAATGGTTTCGCTTTATTTACAAGTTCTATTACACAAGGAGGTATACTCTGTTCAGCAATTAATGGTGTAACAATAAAATCAACAAATGGTGTAACAATACAAACAAATAAATGGTATCATTTTATGTGTACTTCTAATTCAACTGCATTATGTTTTTATTTAAATGGAGAACAACAAGATTGTATAGATTCTGATATTATGGGAGTATCAAATAATTTTTATATTGGTGGGCAAGTATTAGGAAATACATTTTGGTTTAATGGAAGTATAGATGAAGTATATGTTTTTAATAAAAGTTTAAGTTCAGAACAAATTAAGTTTTTATATGAAAATAAAACAAATATTATTTCTAGTGAAGAAACTTCAAAAGGACAAGTTTGGAATTTTACTGTAATTCCTGTTAATTCTTCACAAAAAGGAATAGCTGTTAATTCAAGTTCTTTATTAATTAAAAATTCAGTCCCTATAATAAAAAATATTAGTTTAGAAGAAAATTTAACTTCTATAGGTAAAGGATATAATTATACTTTTAATTGTAGTTCTTATATTCAAGATGATGATAATGATTATTTAAACATTAGTTATTTTTGGTATGAAGGAAATAATATAATTATTTCTAATAATACTGCTGGTAGTAATATGAGCAATTTTACTGATACTATTTCAGGAACAATTTATGCTAATACGAATTTAACTGGAAATAATTATAGATTAGGTTATAATTATAGTTGTGGAGTTTATGTTTGTGATGGAACTGCATGCAACCAGAGTAATTCAAGTATGTTATTTATTAATGATAGTTTTCCTTATTTTAATAATATAACCTATTTTAATAATATTTTAAAGGTTTCAATAAATAAAGGGTATCAATTTAATGGCTCTGTTAATATTGCTGATAAAGAAGTAAATCAACTACTAAATATTTCATTTACTTGGTATGAAGGAAATAATATAATTATTTCTAATAATACTAATGGGGGGAATATGAGTAATATTACCAACGCAAGAAATGAAACTACTTATTATACATCCCAAAATTTAACTATTAATAATTATAAATTAGGTTATAATTACAGTCTTGGAGTTTATGTTTGTGATGGATATTATTGTAATCAAAGTAATTCCAGTACCTTACAAATACAATTGTATACAATAGATAAAATAAGTTATTTAGGAACAGGAGATTTTTATTCTTTAGGATTCGATGATTATTTGTATGGAACTGATGGATTGGAAAATTCCAGAAGACAATATGATGGAATGAAGTTTTTTTTAAGTACATATTATAATTCTTCATTAAAAATAGTTCTTACAACTATACCAAAACCAGAAACAGCACAAGTTAATAGAGCAAATATAACAAATCCTATAGATAATTATAGATGGAATATAGCAGATTATGAATTTGATAAAGTGATTAATCTTTGTGGTCATGGTTATAATCATAGTTTTGAATTTGTTCCAGGTATAACTGATTCTAAATCTGCAAATGATACTATCTTAAATTCATATAATATGCTTACAAATGTCATTGGAAGAAATATGACCTGTTGGAAATTTGCAGGTTATTCTGAAGTACATCCATATGGATCCATTGCATTAAGTAATCTTCCTTATATTATGGCTATGAGAGGAGAAGCAAATTCTAATTATGTAGAAAGGAATTTATCTTATACTAATATTATAGAAATGAAAGATTTAATGGGTATTGCAATTTTAGATTTTTCTACTGGAAGCAGAGCTAGATCTGGTCATTTTTGTCCTTCAGATCAAGGTGGTGATTGCATGCATCCTGGTGGTTTTTCTACTGAATTAACTCAAGCAAAAGGCAGAAATATTTCTATTTTAGATTGGGATGAACTTGGAGAATTATATGATATGTATAATGGAACTAATTTAACAATAAATAATTTTACAACTTTTAATATAAATTCAGATGCAACATTCTGGAGTTATAGAAAAAGATTAGCTATTAATATAACAGGAATAATTGATGATGCAACGCATTCATATTTACAAGTAACAACTCCTTCTGGAATAAAAGTTGCTCAAAATAGGATCAAATATACCGGAACTGGAAAAGAAAGAGCTGCATTAATAATAATTCCAGTTGAAAATGGTACATATACAATTACAAACCTATCAATACAACCAACAGATCCATCGTTTGTTATCAATAATATAACTATATATGCAAATAATACTAAATGGGGATTTAATTCTAGTGATGCAAATGGTTCAGCTTATATGATGTTTAAATTACAATGGACTGGAAATGTAAATATTTGGGGAGATTATAATAATACTAATTCAGATTTTAATATTACACATGGATTTAGATTTAATCAATCACAAGGAGATAAATGGTGGGTAGAACACAGTATGGAAACAGGAAAATTATCTATACTTGGTCCTTCTGGACCTGGAACAGAATATATTACAGCACAATTACCTTTTACTTTTGTAAAAAGTATAGACAATTCAAACTATAAAAGATATATAATTAATAATACTAATGTATTTTTTAATATGACAGGTAATTTTAATTTTAGTATACCTGAAATTTATGCTTCTAATTGGAAAATGAATGTAACTTATCCAAATGGAACTACACTTACAAATATTAAATTTTATCAAGGCGGTTCAACTATTTTTAGTTTACCTATTATTATGGAAGATAGTTCTACTATTATTGATTATTATGGAGAAACAAATTTACCTTCAATTGATTTAACTCCTAATTCCGATACAAATTTATATTTTGGGGATAGTATACCTATCTCCTGTGTAGTCTCTGATAATGATACAATGGATAATGTAGAATTAACATTAGATGGAACAACTGTATGCTACGAATCTGCAAATGGTCAAACTAGTGTTGCTTGTAATTATAATTATAAAACCGATTCCTTGGGAGATAAAATATTAACTTGTACTGGAACAGATCTTATTAAAGATAAAGATTCTAAATCTGTAATATTAACAATAAGAGCAAATAGTGGTTCTTCAGGCGGTTCAAGTGGAGGATCAAGTACAACTAAAAATCCAATAATAGATGTAACACAACAAGAACAAACTACAACTTTAACAAAAGGACAATCAAATATTATAATATATGATCAATTAGATCATACAATTGTTATTGATTCAGTAAATAGTGATTCTGTAACATTTACAATAGATAATAGAATAAGTTCTACAATCTTTATTAAAGAATCAAAAGAAATTGATTTAACTGGAGATGGAATTAATGATATTAGACTAACTTTAAATTCAATTATTTTAAATAAAGCTGATATTAGTGTAGAAAAATTAGCTAATGCTAGCCCAGAACAAAAAACAGAAATAACAACTAAAAAAGTTTCATTATTTTGGTGGTTGTTAGTATTATTAAGCCTAGTAATTATAGGAAATATAATTTATTTTATATTTTTTAAGAAAAAATATTAATTCTCAAAAGAAAGATATATAAATAACTTTTTTATCATATATCTAATGAAATTAAATAAAAAAGAGGTATTTGTGATAATTAGTTTTATTACTCTATTATTATTTGTAAACTTAGTTTATTCTCTACCTAATATTTATTCAAATGATGGGACACAATATGCAAGTGTCCAAGCTTGTTTACTTGCTATAAATGGTACAGAAGAAAAAAGTTGTATTTTAAACCAACCAAATTATGTTGAAACTTTAAGTAAATCAATTTATAATATTACAGGTATAAATGGATTAGTTCTTAGTTTAGAAACTGTTGGAATATTAAAAATAAATCAATCCAATATAACACTTGATTTTTCAGGAACTAAATTTGTTAAATATAATAGGAATACACTATCTCAGTATGGAATATTTGCTTATTTTTATAATAATATAAATGTTACTATAAAAAATTTGGATATGACTGATTTAGATTATGCAATAATAAATGGATGGATAGAAGCAGAAAATGTAGATCATCGTAGAGGAAATAGTAATTGGAGTTTATACAATATAAAAGGAAATGTTAAAAGTCAATTTACAAATTATTCTTATTTTGAAAATATAACTGGAAATATTCTAGGAACGGATAATATTAATAATACTTTTATTAATTGTTCTGGTTCTATAAGTGGTTCTTTTTATAATAGTTATATTAGAAATTTTAATGGTACTTATATTACTATAGATGGAGAAAATAATACATTTATTAATATTAAGGTAACAGATGAATCAAAATCATTAAATAATATTTTTTATGGAAGTAATATAACTGCATATAAAATAATATTAACTGAAAATGCTTTTTTAAATAATTCTAATATAGGATATATTCA
The DNA here is from genome assembly GCA_028717785.1 of Candidatus Nanoarchaeia archaeon. The sequence continues at coordinate 7,907 of JAQUND010000030.1, forward strand.
AGAAACTGTAATAAATAATGTAACTATAACTAATACTAAATTTAATTCCAGTAATATTAATATTAATGCTTATGATAATTGGTATCTTTATAACAATTCTATAAATAATACTAATGGTAATACTTGTTTATTTTTAAAAGGAAATGGAAGTAATATAATCGATAATTCATTTTATAAATGTGGAAATAAATCCTATAATGAAAGTGAAGGTTGGACTTATAATGAAACTTACATAATTTCTAATTCTACATTTACATATAATGATATTAATTATAATAGTTGTCTTTTAGTTGTAAATAGTGCAATGGGATTACAAAGAATAAATACTAATAATGAAATTGTAAATGATCCAGATGGAATAGTAAATTATGGCTTATGGTTATATACAGATTCAGCTGGTTTACTAACTTGCGGAGTAGGATCAAAAGTAACTATTTTAGTCGCAAGTGACTTAGGCTTAACTTGTGATCAGCTTCCAGGAATGATTGGAGGAACTTGTGATTATAACAATACTTATGCTTTTGAAGCCAAAGGTTATGGAAATAATTATATTTGGAATACTTCAATAATAAATGCAACCTTAACATTAAATTCTGGAACAACTTCTTATTTAAATTTTAATAATGGAACTCGTTATATTAATGATTCTAGATTTGTACAAGATTATTTTTCAATTAATAGTATTGGTTTTGATAATAAAATTACTCAAAACACATTTTATAATGAAACTTCTGATGTTTTATATTCGGTAAATATTTCTGAAAATGATACTTTATGGTATAATAACTTTTATGAAATGGGGGTAAATGGTGGAATTGGTTGTTATAATAATATTGGTAATTATTATCAACAAGGTATTCCATATTCAGATATGGCAAGTGGTGAATGTGGTTTAATTAATATAACAAGCCCATCTAGCCAGAGTTCTAGCAATCCTATAATTATAAGTTGGACTGCTCAAGATTCATTAAATACTATAAATTATATTTTAGAATATATTTTAAATGGAGTTAGAACAACAATCGGGTCTACAACTAGTCTAAGTTATAATTGGAATGTTCCTAATACTGATGCAAATTATACAATAAATATAATTCCTAAGGATATTTATACAAATGGAACAAATAGAAATTCTACTGTTTTAATAAAAATACTAATATCAGAAGAAACATCAACATCTTCTGGTAGTTCTGGAGGTGGATCTAGTAGTAAAAAAGAAGGTGCAACTATAATTGAGGGTTTAAAATTAGAAAATTTACAAGGTTTTACTACAAATATTGATAAGTTTAGCATAGGAGGGATTGATGAATTAAAAACCCAAGATTTGGAAATAACAAATCCATCTGATAATAATTTAATAATAAAAATTATACCTGATAATAATTTAATTAATATAATTAGTATATCTGAAAATTACTTTTTATTAAAACCTAAAGAAACTAAAATAATCTCTTTTAATATCAAAACTAAAGAGCCAGGAAATTATAAAGGAATAATAAAAATAGTATCAGATGAATATCAAAAAATTATAAATGTTGATATTAATGTTAAGCCTACAAATGTAAAAGAATTTAATGAAGAAACTCAAAAAGTTAGTGAAAATTTAAAAATAAAAAATGTAAATTCTATATTTATATGGATTGGACATATTATAACTATTATAATTAGTTTTTTTAAAGAATTATTTTAATTAAAAGCACCTAAAGTAAAATCTTTTTTAATATTTTCTTCATTTGCTATTTTAGCAATTCCGATTACTATATCATTATTTTCTAATTTCATTATTCTAACACCTTGAGTATTTCTTCCAACTTCAGAAATATTAGAAACACTAGTTCTAATTAAAGAACCACTTTTAGTAATAATCATAATATCATCATTTTCATTTACTATTTTTATTCCAGCTACTTTACCATTTCTATCACTTGTTTTAATATCCATAACCCCTGATCCACCTCTAGAAATTAATCTATATTCTTCTACATTTGTTTTTTTACCAAATCCATTTTCTGTTATTGTTAGTAAATAAGTTGAATCACAAATTTCTAAACCTATTACATTTGCATTTTTTAATAAAATTCCACGAACACCTTGTGAATTTCTACCAACGGCTTTTACATCAGTTTCCTCAAATCTAACTGTTTTACCATTATCTGCTTCTAAAATTAATTTTTTAGTTCCATCTGTAATTTTTACTGAAACTAATTCATCATTTTCTTTTAAATTAATAGCAATAATTCCTCCTTTTCTAGGATTAGAATATTCTGATAAAGCTGTTTTCTTAATTAATCCATTTTTAGTTGCCATAAATAAATAATTATCTTCTCTAAATTTACTTACTGGTATTAAAGAACTAATTTTTTCTTCTTTATCCAAATTTAATAAATTAACAACTGCAGATCCTTTTGCATATCTTGTTGATTCAGGTACTTCATAAGTTTTAATCCAGTGTACTTTTCCTTTATTTGTAAATAATAATATATAATCATGGGAATTAGCAATAACTAATTCTTCAATGAAGTCTTCTTCCTTAGTTCCTGCTGCAATAACACCTTTACCACCACGTTTTTGTTGTTTGTATACTTCTAATGGAGTTGATTTAATATAACCAGAATGTGTTAGAGTAACAACTAAATCTTGTTCTTTGATTAAATCTTCAGTTTCTATTTCTTCTTCTCCGTGTTCTAAGATTATTGTTTTTCTTTCTCCCCCATATTCATTTTTTAAATAAATTAAATCATCTTTAATAATTTGTAAAATTCTTTGTTCTGAATCAAGAATTGAATGTAATTCTTTAATAATATCCATTAAACCTTTATGTTCTTCAATTAATTTTTCAGTTTCTAAAGAAGTTAATTTTTGTAATTTCATATCTAAAATTGCAATTGCTTGTTCTATACTTAATTGATAATTAGCAACTAAAGAATGTTTTGCATCTTCAGCAGATTTAGATCTTTTTAATAATGGAATTATTGAATCAGTATTTTCTAAAGCTATTTTTAATCCTTCTAAAATATGAGCTCTTTTTTCTGCTTTATCCAAATCAAATTTAGTTCGTCTTGTTATTACATCTTTTCTATGTTTAATATATTCTTCAATAATTTGTTTTAAATTTAGAACTTTAGGTTGATTATCAACTAAAGCTAATAAAATAATACCAAAACTAGTTTGTAATTCACTGTGTTTATATAATTGATTTAAAATAATTTCAGGATTAGATCCTTTTGTTTCTATAACTATTCTTATTCCTTTTTTATTAGATTCATCTCTTATATCTGTTATTCCTTGTATTACTTTTTCATTAACAAGATTAGCAATATTTTCTACTAATACCGATTTATTAACTTGATAAGGAATTTCTGTTACTATAATATTTTTATCTTCAACTTCTGTTTTAGCTCTAATTATTAATTTTCCACGTCCATTTTTGTATGCTTCTTTTATTCCATTAGTTCCAAGAATTAAAGAACCAGTTGGAAAATCAGGGCCTTTTACAAATTTAATTAATTCATTTATTTCTAGATTAGGATTATCAATTAAAGCAACAGTTGCATCACAAACTTCATTTATATTATGTGGTGGGATATTAGTAGCCATACCAACTGCAATTCCTGAAGATCCATTCACTAATAAATTTGGAAGCTTAGCAGGTAAAACTAAAGGTTCTTTTGTAGATCCATCAAAATTATCAACAAAATCTACTGTATCTTTTTCAATATCAACTAGTAATTCTTCAGCAATTTTTGCTAGTTTTGCTTCTGTATACCTATATGCAGCAGCAGAATCTCCATCAATACTACCCCAGTTTCCTTGACCATTAACTAAAGGATATCTTAAAGAAAAATTTTGGGCCATTCTTACAATTGCATCATAAACAGACATATCACCATGTGGATGATATTTTGCTAAACAAGTTCCAACAATATTTGCAGATTTTTTAAAAGCTTTATTTGGTAGTAATCCTAATTCGTTCATAACATGTAAAATTCTTCTATGTACAGGTTTTAATCCGTCTCTTACATCTGGCAAAGCTCTACCAATAATAACTGACATAGAATAATCTAGATAAGATTCTTTCATTTCTTCTTCAATTAATCTTGGTCTTATTTCTTCTGGCATTTTAAACATCCAAATTCTTTACATATTTAGCATGAGATTGAATAAATTCTCTTCTTGGTTCTACTTCTTCTCCCATTAAAATTGAAAATATATTATCTGCTTCAACTGCATCTTCTATTGTAACTTGTTTTAAAATTCTTGAATCAGGACTCATGGTTGTTTCCCATAATTGTTCTGGATTCATTTCTCCAAGTCCTTTAAATCTTTGAATTTCTACTTCTTTTCCAATTTTGTTAAATAATTCATTTAATTTTTCATCATTAAAAACATAATATTTAGATTTTCCTTTACTTACTCTATACAATGGAGCTTGAGCAATATACAAATAACCTGCTTCAATTAGTTGTTTTAAATATCTGTAAAAGAAAGTTAATAATAAAGTTGTAATATGTTGTCCATCAACATCACTATCACACATAATAATTAATTTATGATATCTTGCTTTTTTAATATCAAATTCATCACTTATTCCAGCTCCAATAGCTGTAATCATATTTTGAATTTCTTGATTTTTAAAAATTTTATCTAATCTTGATTTTTCTACATTCATTATTTTTCCTTTTAATGGAAGAATAGCTTGAATATTTCTATCACGTGCCATTTTAGCTGAACCGCCTGCAGAATCTCCTTCAACTAAAAATAATTCACATTTTAAGGGATCACGTTCTTGACAATCAGCTAATTTACCAGGTAAAGAATGAGAACCTAAAACAGATTTTCTTCTTGTTAATTCAACTGCTTTTCTTGCTGCTTCTCTTGCTTTAGCTGCATTAATACATTTGTTAATTATTGCTTTTGCAATTTGTGGATTTTCTTCAAAAAATGAATTTAAGTAATCAGAAACAATATTATCTACAAAACCTTTTACTTCATTATTACCAAGTTTAGTTTTAGTTTGACCTTCAAATTGTGGTTCTGGAATTTTAACAGAAATAATTGCAGTTAATCCTTCTCTTGTATCAGATCCAGTTAAACTTGTTTCTGTTAGTTTATGTTTTTTAATATAATTATTAATTACTCTTGTTAAAGCTGTACAAAAACCAGAATAATGTGTTCCATGTTCAATTGTATTAATATTATTAACAAAAGAATAAACTATTTCATTATAATCCATATTATATTGCATTGCAATTTCTACACTTAGTCTATCTTTAGATTTTTCAAAATAAATTACACCATCTACTTTTTCTTTATTTTTATTTAAAGATTCAACAAAACTTTTTATTCCACCTTCATATTGGAATGTTTTTTGTATATCATTTCTATCATCTTTTACTTCTATAATTAAACTTTTATTTAAGTAAGCAAGTTCTTCTAATCTTTTAACTAAAATATCAAATTCAAATAAAGTTGTTTCAAAAATTGTTTCATCAGGCATAAAAGTTACTTCAGTTCCTGTTTCAGTTGTTTCTCCAATAACTTGTAATTCTGTTACAGGTTTTCCTTTTTCAAATCTCATAAAATGAATTTTACCATCTCTTTTTACTTTAACTTCTAAAAATTTAGATAAAGCATTAACAGCTGAAACTCCAACTCCATGTAATCCCCCTGAAACTTTATATGTTTTAGAATCAAATTTTCCTCCTGCGTGTAATACAGTTAAAACTAATTCTACTGCAGGTTTTTTTTCTTCTGGATGCATATCAACTGGAATTCCTCTTCCGTTATCTATTACACTTACAGAACCATCTTTATTTATTGTTACAATAATTTTTTTACAAAATCCAGCTAGAACTTCATCTATTGAATTATCTACAACTTCATAAACCATATGATGTAATCCACGAATTCCTACGTCACCAATATACATCGCAGGTCTTTTACGAACCCCTTCAAGTCCTTTTAAAACTTGAATACTAGAGGCACTATATTCTGCTTTTGCTGGGTTATTTTCCATTTTCAATGTAAATACTTGATTAAAACAAGTTTTGTTACTAATTTGATTAATTAGAATATTATTTATAAAGGTTTTTGCCTTATTTTGCCAAATAGAGTTCATTTTAAGCTCCATTTCACTGTTTTCTATTAAAATAAATAAGATTTATATATTACGCATGAGTAGTATTAAAATGAAAAAAATAATAATGGACACAGATTTTTTGATAGATTGTGTTAAATTTAAAATCAATTTTTTTGAAGAATTTCATAGAATTTTAGATTCTAGTTACCAATTATGTGCTTTAGATAAAACACTAGATGAAATAAAAAATAAAGCTACACTAAAATTAATTACCGCTTTATTTCAAGTAAATAATGTTGAAATAATTAAAACTGAAGGTAATGATGCAGTTGATGATTTACTTGTAAATGCAGCCAACAAAGATATTGCAGTTGCAACTCAAGATCAAGGATTAAAAAGAAGATTAAAAAATAAAGGTGTTTTAGTAATAACAATTAGACAAAAAAGCCATTTAGAATTATTTTAATACGATGACATACATTTACAGAGAAACAGTACAAGGATTTTTAGAACAAAGAATTTTACAAAGTTTATTTCAAGGAAAAAAACCAACTTATTATGGTTGTATTGATGATGAAGATAAAACTAATAAAGTAAGTTTTTTTAATGATATTTTACCAACAGGAGTTTATTTAGAACGTGAACTTAAAATGCAAACAGGTATAGAATATTTTGGTCTAACTAAATTTCCTTTAATTTTAGCTTTAAATATAAATAAAGGATATAAATTAAGTAATTCTGGTTGTGGAGAAGGAATAAAAGTAAATGGAGAAATTGATATTAATGATTTAGAAATTGTTTATAGTTTATATGAAAATAATCTTGATAAATATTATTCAGGAAATCTTCCTCTTAGACTTATACAAAATGATATTAATCAATTAATAGAAAAATTTGAATTAAAAAGGGAAGGTATATTTGAAAGAGATCCAGAAGAATTATTACCTATGTTGAATTTACTTAAGAATGGAATTACATTAAATCAAAAAAAGATTAATTATAAACCTATTAAAAAAGCACTTAAAAGACTAGAAAGATTTCTTAAACCCGAACTAAGATTAAATAAAAAGCTTTAAAAATTTTTACATTTAATTTTTAATATGAAACGTAGATTATATACGGGGCCAATAGAAGATTGTCCTTATAAAAATTTTCCTGAACTATTCGAAAGATTTGAAGATATAGAAGAAGTTGCATCCTTACGTAAAAAACCACAAAATATACATGGTGCAAATCCTGAAATAGATTTAAGAGTTTATCATTTAGGTGATGTTACAATCAGTTATGAAGTGGCAATTAATCATTTTAATTCTACTCTGGATTTTTGTTTATATGGTCATGAAGTAGCTATGTCAGCTGTTGTAAGCAGAATACTAACTGCTCAAGAAACACTAAATAATAAAAGAAAAGAAATAAACAATTTAGAACAATTAATTAAAACCGCAAAAGAAGATTTAGATTCTATGAAATTTTAGTAAATAAAAAGCTTTAAAAATACTAAATAATGTCATTTATAAATGTTTTACGAAGTTATTGCTAAAGGTCATATTAGAATTCCTCCTAGATTACTAGAAGGCGATATAAATGAAGCTATTATTAAGAATTTGAATGATTTATTAGATCAAAATATTTCTCAAGAATTAGGTATAGTTGTTGATGTTTCAGAAGTAATTGAAATTGGAGAAGGTGTTATTATTCCAGGAGATGGAGCAGCTTATTATGAAACTAAATTTAAAATGATCATATTTAAACCCGAAATGCAAGAGTTAGTTTTAGGTAAGATATTAGAGGTAGCTGATTTTGGTGCATTCATTGACATAGGTCCAATCGACGGTATGATACATATTTCACAAACAATGGATGATTTCGTTTCATTCTCTAAATCTGGAGAATTACAAGGAAAAGAATCCAAAAGAAATTTAAAAGTAAATGATAGATGTAGAGCCAGAATAGTTGCAATATCTTATAAAGACATAGCAAATCCAAAAATAGGACTAACAATGAGACAACCAATGTTAGGACCAATTCATTATATAGATGAAGATCTTAAGAAGGCTAAGAAAGAGAAATGAAAAAAGCATGTAGAAAATGTAAAATACTAGTAAAAGGAAATGAATGTCCTATTTGTCATGGAAATAATTTCACAACAAACTGGAAAGGAAGAATTATTATACTTAATGCTGAGAAATCAGAAATAGCAAAAAAAGTAGGAATAACTGAAAAAAGCGAGTATGCAATAAAAATATCATGAAAATCATAAAAGAAACTGAAATGCCATTATTGAATAGAAAAGATGTAATTGTACAAGTAGAACATCCTACAACTTCTACTCCAAGTAAAGAACAATTAAGAAAAAGTATATCAAGTTTATTAAAAGCACCAGAAGAATTAATTGAAATTAAAAAAGTAAATACTAAATTTGGAGAAGGTAAATCTGATGTTGATGTTAGTGTTTATATAAAAAAAGAAGATCATGATTATTTAGAAAAGAAGAAGGTAAAGAAAGATGCCAAAAAAGAAGAAAAAAAATAGAGCTCCCAGCCAGAAATGGACAAAGTATAAAGTAAATGGAGATAGAGTAGAAAGAAGTAAAATGTGTCCTAAATGTAGTGTTTTCTTAGGAGAACATAAGGATAGATTTGTTTGTGGTACTTGTGGTTATGTTGAAATAAAAGCAAAAGCTAAATAATTATTTTTTATTTTTATAAAATTTTATTGAATAGAATTCTGTTAACTTGAAGTGAATATAAACCCTTACAAGACCTCATTGCTGAAGTCTTGCTCGGGAAAAAGAGGTGATATTTTATTGGGTTTAAACTAGTATTTAAATCTTTCGGTTTGTGTCTATTCAAGAGTA
>JAQUND010000031.1 GCA_028717785.1 Candidatus Nanoarchaeia archaeon
GGACCAGAAGATGCAGACTTTAATTATCGTATTACAAAGATATGTAATTATATAGCAGTAGATATAGAAGAATTAAATACATATCATTTTTTTCATAAAAACTCAACAGTGTCAACAATAGAACAAATTAATAATAGTATATTGTATACTTATATAAAAGAAGTTGATATAGAAAAAAAATATAATATTATTAAATCAGGAGAAATTATAATACCTAAAAAATTATTGGCTGTTAATGATGATACGATAAAGGAAATAATGATATGAAAAAAATTACGTTTATCATATTAAGTTATAATAGACCTTGCCAATTAGATGCAGCTATTAGTAGTATGAAAAAGTTTTTTATAAACTGGCAAAATCATAATATAGTTGTGTTGTATAGAAGTACTAATGATAAATTTAAACAAGGATATGAATTAGTTAAACAGCGTCATAATGATTTAATATATGTAGAAGAAAATAATTTTAGAATTAATATGGATTTTATTTTAAATACATATAAAACAGATTACTTAGCAATGATGTGTGACGATGATATTTGGAAAGAATCTTTTAATACTGAAGATCATGACTTTCAGTTTTTTGATTTAAATAAAGATAAAGGTATTTGTTGTTTTTCTTTACGAATGCATCCTAGAATAAGTAAGTGTTATACTGCTGGAAATATTGATACACATCCACCAAAACAATTCTTACATGAAAATCCTTATGTTTGGCAATGGACTAATGAAGAACTTAAAGGAGATTGGAATTATCCTAATTCAGTAGATTGTCATATTTTTGTGTATGATGATATGTATAATTTATTAATGAGGCGAGATATAGTCAGTGTAAGTCATATTGAAGTTATTATATCTCAGTTAGCTCCTAGAAGTATGAAACCTTTTATGGCTTGTTCAAATAAATCAGCTATTTTTAATATTCCGTTAAATGCAGTTCAAGAAATATGTAGAAATATCAATATGGGTATAACAATTAATTATTTAAATGAAATGTATTTAGAAGGATATATATTAGATACAGATACATATATTGGGATTGATAATATATCTCCTCATCAAGATCTTCCAATTAGTTTAAAAAGGATAGTATGAATATTGGTATTATTGGAGCTAATGGATTTGTTGGTAAAGAACTATCAAATGTTTTATCAAAAGATTATGAAGTATATGATATTACAAAAGATAATCAATCATATTTTTATGATATGACATTTGACGTTCTTATTAATGCTAATGGAAATAGTAAAAAATATTGGGCAAATCAAAATCCAATAGAAGATTTTGAATTAAGTACCAAATCTGTATATGAATCAATAATAAATTTTAAGTTTAAAAAATATATTTATATATCATCAGTAGATGCTGAATTAAGTAGATTACCTTATGGATTAAATAAAAGATTATCAGAAATGATAGTTAAAAATATACCTGATAATAAAAGCTATTTAATATTAAGATGTAGTGTAATTATTGGTAAAGAAATGAAAAAAGGTATACTTTATGACATTTTAAATAATAAGGATGTATTTATATCATCAAATTCTAAACTACAATTCATTACAAATACAGAAATAGCTAATATTATACAGAGATTATTACAATTAAATATATTAAATGAATGTATAGATATAAGTGGTAAATCAAATATAAGTGTTAGTGATATAGGATTTATTTTACATAAAAGAATTAATTATAAAGATACAGATGATAAATTAGAGTTACAATATTATTGTAATTCAACAAATCACTTAGAAGAATATTATAATTTGAAAACATCTAAAGAATATATTTTGGAGGTTGCTAATGAAAGAATGGCAGAATCAGTTTAATCCGTTTAATTCAATGAAAGCTTTATATCATAAAGATCATTTAGAAGCTTGTGCTAAAGGAGAATATTTAACTCCTGTATGTGTAAGTATTGATCCTACTAATAAATGTAACTTCGATTGTATTTTTTGTAATTCGTTTAAAGCTGTTAGTGGTGGTAATGATACTATGTCAGAAGAACATATGATTAAGCTAGCAGACTTTTTAGGAGAATGGGGATCCGATAAACCAGAAGGTCATATTAAAGCTGCGTATATTACAGGGGGTGGTGAACCTTTAATGAATCCTGGTACTATGGCTTTAATAGAGCAGCTTAAATATAATCAAATACAATCAGCTGTTATTACTAATGGTACTTATTTAACTGATGAAAAAATAGATATTATTGTTAAAAATTGTAGATGGATTGGATTTTCTGTTGATGCAGTAACTAATGAAATATATAATAAAATGAAAGGATTGCCTAATAATTCTAAAGTATTTGATTTAGTTATAAACAATATAAGTAAAATAGTAAAGAGATCTAATGAATTGAATACTGGATGTGACGTATGTTTTAAGTTTCTTTTACACCCGGTTAATATGCATGAAATTTATGAAGCTGCTTGTTTAGCTAGATCAATTGGTGTAAAAGATTTTCATTTAAGACCTATTAGGTATGTAAACTTTGATAAGATAGACGAGAAGACTATTAACTTTAAAGATAATATAGAGTATATTAATAAACAATTTGATGAAGTACAAACCTTAAATACTAATAGTTTTCATGTATATGGTGTTCGTCATAAATTTAATCCAGATTTATCTATTAAGAAAAATTTTACTAAATGTAGAATAATACCAATTGAACCTACTTTTGGGGCAGATGGTAATGTAGCAACGTGTTTTGATCAGCGTGGTAATGAAAATATGATATTGTGTTCACATTATCCAGATGTGACTGAAATATCAAGAGTATGGAATTCAAATAAACATAAAAATATAATGAATAGTATTAACGTAGATCACTGCCCGTGTTGCACGTTTGCTAATTATAATGAAGCTATTGAAAAAGTAATACTTAAAGATAATATGTGTATTAATTTTTTATGAGTAATTTTGCTATAGTATCAGATAATTGTTTTGGAACTGTATTATATAATATACATTTTAATTTACAGTATACATCGCCGTTTATTAATATGTTTATTCATACTCCTCATTATATTAGATTATTAGAAAATTTTTTTGATTATATGAAAGAGGATTTAAAGTTTATTAAATTTGAAGAATCTGAATATGCTAATGATCCTTTGAAAGTTTATATTGTTGGTAAATTAAAAGATGTTGAGATATGTTTTCCTCATCCTCATATATATGCTAATGAAGAGGATGTTTATAATAGTTGGAATAGAAGAAATGAACGATTGCCATTAAATGAAAAACAAATATTGTTTAAATTAGGAAGTATCTATACATATAATTATGTAAACTATGATAATTTTGAAGATCTATTAAAAAGATTTTATAATTTAAATTTTACTAATAAGGTTTCGTTTACCCGTAAAAAATATGATTATATTAATAATTATGAAATATTACCAGAACATTTTTGTAGATGTGACTTAAAAGGTAAAGAGTATTATAAATATTTTAATTTAAATCAATTAATGGGATATGAGATATTATAATGAAATCTGACGAACTTAATAAGAAAAGATTAGATTTTCCATTAATAGATAAAAGTATTGTAGTTAATATAGGTGGATATCATGGAGAATGGGCATATGACTTGTATAATAAGTATAAATGTGAAATGTATATATATGAACCAGTAAATTCATTTTATAAAATATTAACTAAAAAATTTAAAAAAGATATTAAAGTTCATATATTTAATTATGGTTTATTAGATGAAGATAAAGAAATGAATATAGGATTAAGAGAAGATGGAACTTCAATATATAATACTGTACATGTTGAAAATGTAATATTTAAAAATATTAGTAATATTATAAATGATTTAAAAGATATAGATTTGATGGAAATTAATGTGGAAGGTTCCGAATATTTAATATTAGATAAGATAATAAAAGATAATTTGATTGACAAAGTAAATTATTACTTAATACAATTTCATCATAATGTGGAAAATACTAAAGAAAAAATAGATAATATTAGAAAACATTTAGAAATGACACATACATGTTTATGGAATGCAGATTTGGTTTTTGAATGTTGGAAAAGGATTAAATAAATATGCTTGAATTGAGATTGATTGATCGAAGTTTTATTAATTGCGGGCCTAGTTGTGGTACTGGGAATACTGGTAAATCTCCTAAGAAAATTGTCTGGAATACTCAAAAATCAATAGTTAAAGATGATATTGTGGTTTTTACAGACTATTGTTTACACGAAGCAGCTCAATATACTAGTTCTAATAAAATAGCTTTGATTTTAGAGCCACCTTCTGTTATACCCCATATCTACCAGTGGATCGAGCAAAATCATCAAATATTCAATACTGTTTTAACATTTGATAAAGAATTATTAGATATTTCAAGTAAATTTGTGTTTAGTCCTAATGCTACTGGGCATTGGTTAAAAGATAATGATATTAAAATTCATAATAAAAATAAGTTAATATCAATGTTCGCTTCAAACAAAAGAACTACAGACGGGCATCAAATGCGTCATAAGATAGCTTCTAAGTATAAAGATAGTATAGATGGTTTATTTGGTAGAGGTTCTTATGGGTTTTTAGATGATAAGGCAGATGGATTAAGAGATTATAAGTATCATATAACAGTTGAGAATACTAAAAAAGACTATTATTTTAGTGAAAAGCTTATAGATGCATTTTTAACCGGTTGTATACCTGTTTATTATGGATGTCCTAGTATTAGTAATTATTTTAATACTAGTGGGATGTTGATATTTAATACTTTAGAAGAGTTTGATATGATTAAAAAGAATTATATAGATCAAAATTATTATGATGTTGCTTTAAAGTCTGGTTATATACAGGATAATTTTAATAGAGCTATGAAATATTTGTATCCTGAAGATTATATGTTTGATATATTATTTAAGGAGTAATTCTATGGAAAAAGTATTTATTGATGGCGGGGCGCATTCTGGTGAGACTATTAAAGATTTATTAGATAAACGAAATGATATGTTAGGTAGTACTATTTATTTTTTTGAACCTAATAGAAGCTATGCAAATATACTATATAAAATTAAAGAATCTAATAAAAACTATAATATTGAAGTTATTATGAAAGCTTTATGGATTAAAAATGAAATATTAGATTTTTATACAATGACTAATGTTCATTTTGGTGATTTAGGTAATACGTTACTTAAAGAAAATAGATTGGAATTAGATAGAGAACATCCTAATAAAGTTGAATGTATTAGTTTAAGTGATTTTATTATTGGGTTAAAAGATAAGTATATTGTTTTAAAATTAGATATTGAAGGTGCAGAATTTAAAGTAGTTCCTGATTTAATTGAGACTGGAGCTATTACTTTTGTTAAAGAACTATATATTGAATGGCATGATAGATTATATCTTAAAGAGAATTCACAACCATTAAAAGATAGATTAACTAAAACTAATATTGTTTTACATCCTTGGGATTAAAAATATTTGTGTAATGTAAAAGAAAATGTTATATTTGAAAGGTGAATTATTATGAAAACTTGTGTGTTTATGCGTTGGTATAATGAAAATGTATTTGATGAAATTAAGAAGATTAAAAATGAATCTGGTTATGACGTGTATTTAAGTTTGGACTATAAATTAGGAAGTATATTAAATATAACTGATATATGTCCAATTCATTACTATAATGAAGATGATTTTAATAAATCTAAAATGTTATCGTGGGCTAAGATTTGTAATAAACCCGGTTCAATGTTTAGATTTAATCCGGAAGTTTCTTTAATTGATTTTAAGAATAAGATAAATTATGATTATTACTGGTTAATTGAAGGTGATGTTAAATTGGCAGGTGATTATAATGAGTTTTTTGAAGAGTATAAAAGTGATAGTCATGATTTACTAGCTTATAATATTATGTGCGATCAAAATATAGACCAGAAGTATTTAACTAGTGCGGATTATGATTACTTGAAAAATGCAGAACAATTTGATAATACAAATTTGTATCAATATATTAATGTTAGATTTAAATCATTTATGGTAGTATCTAGATTTTCAAAAAAATTATTGGATGCGTTGGAAGATAGTTTTAAGAAAGGGATATTGGGAACTAATGAAAATATAGTTGCAAATGTTTGCTATTATAACAATATGACTATGCGTTCATTTAATAATAGTTATTTTAAGGAAGAAAACTACTCCGATACACCAAAAGTATTTAATCCTAATGCTCATTCATTTTTTCATTCTATTAAACGTTAATGAAAACAAAAATATTAATTACTGGAGCTAATGGATTTATTGGATGTCATTTAAAAGAATGGTTATCAGTTACTAGATATAAGATTTATACAATTAGTCGAGATGATGGAGATATATCTGATGAAAAATATGTTAAATCGTTATATTCAATTAAACCTAATATTATAATACACTTAGCGTTTGATATATCTAGAGAAGATAGTTATGAAGTATATTTAAGACAATTAAATAATAATATCAAATCTATGTTGTTAATAGCTGAATTAGCTAAGAAGTGTAAAGCTAAATTAATTATTCCTTCAACTGTTTCACTATATGCTAATAACAATAAGAAGTTTATTGAAAGTAATAGTATAGATCCGAGAAATGTTTATAGTTTATCTAAGTATGTATGTGAACAAATAACTAAGATATATGATTTAGATTATTTAATATTACGGATTGGAATACTATATGGGAAGAATCAAAGTGGTAATATGCTTATACCTAATATAATTAACCATATAAAAGAAAATAAAACTATTGAGATATATGGTGGAGATCAAACTAGAGATTTTTTGTATATAGATGATTTTTGTGAATTGATTTTTATAAGTATTGTTAAAGATATATCTGGTATATATAATGTTGGTTATGGGAAAAGTTATTCTATTAAACAAGTTATTCAGTTTATTGAAATGCTTATGGGCAAAAAATGTTTAGTTAAGTATAAAAAAATCAAGGATAATGAAATATTAAACTATAGTATTAATAATAAAATTGCTAAAAAAATATTTAATTGGAATCCACAATACTCTTTAATTGAAGGGTTGAAAAAGACAATATGCGATTAAATTTGAATAATATTATTAATCGTCATAAAAATATACCTGCGTTAGTTATAGCACACGGTCCATCATTAAATGAATATTTACCTATATTAGATCAATTGAAACAAAAAGGTATTATTTTAATTGATTGTAACGAATTTTATGATTTTCATAAAGTTAATCCGACATATTGGTGTTTTGCAAGTAGTGTGTTAAGAATAGATAATCAAATTAATTATATTAATAAAACTGATAGTGTTATAGTTTATGCGAATTCTGTGGATTTTACAAACAAAAATTGGATTGAACAGAATATAAAAACAGATATTATAGCATATGATCAGAGGCATTTTCAATATAAAACGTGTAATGAGTTAATGCAAAGTTCTTTAAAAAATTATGGAGGTTATAGTTGGAATGGATTATGTTGTAATAATATTGATAGAACAAGACTAACTATTCAAGAAGAATTACAAAAGATGACAATGTATAGTAAACATTATAAAACTGGAGATTCAATAGCAGTTCATGAATTAGCGTTGGCAGTTTTGTTAGGATGTAATCCTGTTTATTTTATTGGAATTGATTTAGATTATCGATTAGGATATGCTAATAATATAAAATATAATGTTCCTATGGATGGTTTATCTGAAAATTATGATCGAATTGTAGAAGATATGGAAATAATTCGAGATTCTGCTAAAGTAATTGGGATTGAATTAATAAACTTAAATAATTTAAGTTATCTACCATTTAACAAAGGAAAGATTGAATGAACTATTTTATTATTCCTGCTAGAAGTGGTTCAAAAGGAGTTCCTAATAAAAATGTAATATTATTAAATGGAATTCATTTACTTGGATATTCTATTAAAACTGCTAGTGCGTCTAGACATACTAATCAGATTATATTATCTACTGATAGTGATGAGTATATTGAGATAGCTAAAATATATGGAAATGTTATAAGTATAAAAAGAAATAAATTAACATCTAATGATAAAGCGAAAGATATAGATTATATGCTTCATACTATTTTTCAATTAGAATTAGATGAATTTGATAATTTAATTATTTTGCGTCCTACTTCACCAATTCGTAAAATTGAAGTAGTTGATAAAGCAATTGAAATATTTAATACAATAAGTTATGATTTTGATGCATTGAGATCAATGCATGTATTACCAGAAGCACCAGAAAAAATGTTTAGATTAAATAGCGATAATTCCGTTAAACCATTGTTTGGCGATGACATCGATATAACAAATCAACCTAGACAAATGTTTGAAGAATCTTATCATCCAAATGGATATGTTGATATTGTCTCTGTTAGGTCTATTATGCAAACTAAAAAATCTTTTGGAAATAAAATATATGGATATATTACTGAAAGAATTTATGAAATTGATACTGTAGAAGATATAGATTTTCTTAATATTAAAATGAAAGGAATATAATTAAATGAAAACTAAAGAAATTATTGAAACTATTAGTAATTTAGAACCTAGATCTATGAGAAGTTATTATGATATTGTTTGGAAAAAAACTAATAATGATATTTTATACGATACTGATGGAAAAAAGTATATTGATTTTACATCTACTATCTTTGTACAAAATGTAGGACATTCTAATCCAAAAGTTATTAATGCTATTAAAAAAGCGGCTACAAAACAATTAACTCATACTTATACTTATTATCATGAAGGAAGAGCAAAAATATTACAAAAATTAATTAATATGAGTCAACCATATGGAGAAAAAGCATTTCTTTTATCGTCAGGTACTGAGGCAACAGAAGCAGCTGTAAAAATGGCGCGGTGGTATGGTGGAGTTAATAAACCTATAGTTTTATCATTTATAGGAGCAATGCATGGTAGAACTATGGCAGCTGAATTAATGAAGGGAACAAATACGTATCCTCGTCATAAACATTTTTGGCATTTACCATTTCCAAATGATCAAAATAATTTTGAATCTGATTTAAAAGATATTGGAGTTAATACAAAAAAAATTTGTGGAATTATTATAGAAAGTTATCAAGGATGGTCTGCAAGATTATTACCAAAACAGTATGTTCAGGATTTATGTAATTGGGCAAAAGAAAATGATGTATTGGTATGCTTTGATGAAATTCAAGCAGGATTAGGAAGAACAGGTAAATTATTTACATTTCAACATTATGATGTTGATCCTGATTTATTTTGTTTGGGTAAAGGATTAGGCGGTGGACTGCCATTGTCTGCTGTTATTGGCAAATCTAAAATATTGAATATACCGGATATAGGAGATATGAGTAGTACACATTCAGCAAATCCTATTTGTTGTGCATCTGGTTTAGCAGTATTAAATGAATTAGATAGAATAATCAAATCAAATAAATTTAGACAAAATATTAATTGTTTTGAAACATATATTGAAAATATTAAATGTAGACATAATTTTTCATCGATTTTATTAGAAGTTAATTATTGTGGAATGGTAGCAGGGTTTGTATTTAAAAATAAAACAATTGCTGATAATGTTTGTGATATTTGTGTTAAGAAAGGATTATTGCCGGTTCATACAGGAAGGGAATCAGTAAAGATAGGACCTCCGTTAACTATTACACAAGATCATTTAACTAAAGGTCTTATGATTTTTGATAATGCAATTGCTGATGTTTGGAGAAATAATATATGAATTATGTTGAAATAACTTATAAAAATCATGATTATACATCTTATCCATATAAGTTAATAGATTATTTATTTAAGAGATATCATTTAAAAGAAGGTCATAATTTATTAGATATAGGGTGCGGTAGAGGAGAATTTTCAAAAGCTTTTCAAACAAAACAATTGAAAGTTACTTCTATTGATAGAATTTATAATGAAGATTATCATAAAGATTTAAATTTTTACAAATTTGATTTAGAGAAGCCAATAAAGATAAAATCGACTTTTGATATTATATTTTGTAAATCTGTTTTAGAACATATAGTAAATCAAGAAATATTTATGAATTCAATTAAAAATTTAATGAGTAAAAATGGATTAATTATAATGTTAGTTCCTGATTGGGATAATCAAAAAAATATTTTTTATGATGATCCTACTCATATACATCCTTATAATCAAAAATCCATGAAGGATTTATTAGAAATATATGGATTTAAAAATGTTCAATCCGAAAAGTTTTATCAATTACCGTTAGTTTGGAAATATTATATGTTTAAAATACTATGTAAGTCTATAGGATTAATTTTAAAACCAGAGCATTATTTAAAAAATAAAACCTTACATTGGGCAGTTGAAAATATGATACTAGCAACTGGGAGAAAGTAAGTATGAATGTTAGACATTGTGGAATGTTTGTAAAAGATTTAATAAAATCAGTTAATTTTTATAAACAATTAGGATTTGTTGAATATTATAATAATATTGAAAAATGGAATTATTTTGGAGAATTGAAAATATCGAAACTTAAATCAGAAAATGGATTTAATATTGAATTAATTGAATCTGATAAAGTAAATGAATTAAACGATAAACATCATATTGCATTAGAAGTTGAAAATGTAGATGATATTTATAATAAATTAAAAGATAATTTTAATTTTATTATAACACCAACAATCTCGCCAGATGGATCAGCAAAGGTTGCTTTTTTTAAAGGATATGAAAATTATATTGAATTGGTTGAAATATTATGAATAATTTAAAAAAAAAGATTCTGCTAATAGTGTATGATAATGGATCGTATATACACAATTTTCCATTAGGTACGGCTTATATAGCTGAGTATTTAAAACAACATAAGCATCAAGTAACTATTTATAATCAAGATGTATTTCATTGGGAAGAATCTCATTTAACTAATTATTTAGATAATAATAAATTTGATTATGTTGGATTAGGGTTTATAGCTGGTTATTATCAATATAAAAAAATTCAATTAATCTCTAAAGCTATTAACGCATCAAAGAATAGATTAAATTTTAAGTTTATATTAGGGGGCCATGGTCCTTCACCAGAACCTAATTTTTTTTTAAAGAAGTTACAAGCGGATTATATTGTAGTTGGTGAAGGTGAAGTTCCATTTCTATTTTTAGTTGAAGGGCGAAACCCTAGTGATATAGATAGTTTAGTTGGGTTGGATTTTAATAATAATGATAAACGTGATAATGTAATAAAAAATATTGATGATTTACGACCTAATTGGGATTTATTTCCTATTGAGAATTATGTTTTAGTTAGAGAGTTTGGATTTAAAAAAACAGCTAGAGTTATGTCTATGGTTTCGGGTCGTGGATGTAATTTTAGATGTAATTTTTGCTATCGTCTTGATAAAGGATTAAGAATTAGATCAAATGAAAGTATTATAGATGAAATTAAATACTTAAAGAAAACTTATAATATAGATACTATTTCTTTCTTAGATGAACTATTAATGTCATCTGAGAAAAGAGTAATATTATTATGCGAAGAATTTTTAAAGAATAATTTAAATATACAATGGGAATGTAGCGGTAGATTAAATTATGCTAAAAAAGAAGTATTAAAATTAATGAAAAGAGCCGGATGTGTATTTATTAACTATGGTATAGAATCTTTAGACGATAATGTTTTAAAAAATATGAATAAGTGTTTAACTGTTGATCAAATTATAAAAGGTGTAGAAGCTACTAAGGAATTAGATATTAATCAAGGTCTAAATATAATTTTTGGAAATATTGGAGAAACTAAAGAAATATTAATGAAAGGTGTAGAGTTTATTAAAAAATATGGAGATGGATGTCAATTAAGAACTATTAGACCTGTTACTCCTTATCCTGGATCTCCTTTGTATTATAAAGCTATTAATGAAGGATTGCTTAAAGACGTTGAAGACTTTTATGAGAATAAACATTTAAACTCAGATTTAATGTCAGTTAACTTCACAAATTTATCTGATAATGATTTTTATGAAGCTTTAAAGGAAGCTAATATTGAATTGATTAAGTTTTATTATAGTAAAAATAATGACGAACAAAGTGTAATAGATCAATGTAAAAACTTGTATGATAACAAAGATGTTAGCTTTAGAGGATTTAGACAGATGTAATAAGGAGTAATATAATGATAGGTTTAACAACAGTTAATATTGAACTAACAAGTAGATGTAATAAGAATTGTTGGATGTGCGGTAGAAGGAAAATTGATAGAGATTTTCCTGAGATTAGTATGAATTATGGTGATATGGATTTTGAATTATTAGAAAAAATAGCTTTGCAAATTCCAGACGGTATTATTGTTCAAGCTCATAATAACGGGGAGCCCTTAATGTATCCTCGTCTAGGTGATGCTTTGAAATTACTAAAAGGAAAAATAAGATGTTTAGATACTAATGGTAAGTTATTATTAGAGAAGTTTGATCAAATAGAAGGTAATTTAGAATCTATAACTATATCTACGTTTCAAGATGATCCAGAATGGGAAGAACAGTATAACATATTAATTGATTATTTAAAGATAGTAAACCATAAACACTATGTTATTATTAGAGTACTTGGTGAAGTAGGTGAAAAAAGATTACAACTATATAAAGATACTGGATGTTTGATAGCTTATAGAACTTTTCATTCTCCTATGGGTAGTTTTAATTATAAAAAGAAAACAGTAATACCAGAACACGGTTTTTGTTTAGAGATGTTAAGTCATCCAGCTATTAATAGATTTGGGGAAGTTTCAACATGTGTTAGATTCGATCCTTATAAAGAATTGGTTATAGGAAACTTAAATAATCAGACATTTGAGGAAATATGGTATGGTAAAAAAAGAATGGAATTAGTACATAAACATATAAATTGTGAACGAAATAAAATTCCTTTTTGTTCTAAATGTGAGTTTTATGGAATTCCTAGAGGGTAAATAATAAATGAAATATGTTAAAAAGCTTTGGGGTGAAGAGCATTGGTTAGCTAACGATGATTTTTGTTGTAAAGAATTAATACTTAAAGAAGATTATAGATGTAGTTTGCATTATCATAAAAATAAGGATGAATTGTTTTATGTTATTTCTGGAAAAGTATTAATTGAATTAAATGATATAAAAGAAATATTAATTGAAGGTGATTGGATTAGAGTTAAGCCATACGATAAACATAGATTTACTGGATTGGTAGATAGCGTTATATTAGAAAGTTCAACACATCATGAAGATGGAGACTCATATAGAATTGAACCAAGTGGTAAATTTAATAATATGGAGGATTAAATGAATACTATTTTAGTTTCAGAGATTGGAATTAACGCGAACGGTTCTCTTGAGATAGCAAAAAAGTTAATAGATTTAGCTGTGTTAAGCAATTGTAAGTTTGTTAAATTTCAAAAAAGAACAGTTGAAGCTGTATATACTAAGGCTGAATTAGATAAACCTAGAGAATCTCCTTGGGGAACAACTAATAGAGAACAAAAGATGGGATTAGAGTTTGGTAAAAAAGAGTATGATGAAATAGATAGATATTGTAAGGAAAAGGGTATAGGATGGTTTGCTTCTCCTTGGGATATAGATTCTGTTGACTTTTTAATGCAATATAATCCTAAGTATATTAAAGTAGCTTCTGCAATGGTAACTAATGAACCTTTATTAAAGAAAATTAATGAAGCTATTAAAGGAACACAAACTAAAGTAATTATAGCTACTGGTATGACTACAGAAACTGAGTTGTTTGAAGCTTTATCGATTTTAGGGAATAATAATATAGAGTATATATTAGCGTGTACTTCGAGTTATCCTACACCAGTAAAAGATATGAATATGGCTAAAATAGCAACATTACAAGCTAAGTTTTTAGGAACATCATATAAAATTGGTTTTTCTAATCACTATTCAGGTTTAAAGTTTATTTTTATGGCTGCTACGTTAGGAGCTAGAATGATTGAGTATCATATAACTTTAGATAGAACAATATATGGAAGTGATCAGGCTTCTTCTATTGAACCTTCAGGAGTATTAGAAATACCTGGTCATATTGAAATGATTGAAAATGCTTGGGGAAATGGAAAATTAGAATGTATGCCAAGTGAACTACCAATTAAGGAAAAATTAAGAAAGAAATGATAGAACAGAGTTTATATAATCAAATTGTAGAAAATATACCTATTTGTTGTGTTGATATTTGTATTTTAAGAGAAAATGGTATATTATTAGTTAAAAGAAATACAGAACCAGCTAAAAATCACTGGTGGGTTCCTGGTGGTCGTCTTTATAAAAATGAATTATTAAAGGATTGTGCTTATAGAAAAGCTAAAGAAGAAACTAATTTAGATTGTGTTGTTGGACCAATTGTTCATACAGATGAAACAGTATTTGATACAGGCCCACAAAATATACCTATACATAGTATCAACGTTTGTTTTTTATTAATGCCCAAATCATTAACTGTTAAATTAGATCAATATAGTGCTGATTATAAATGGGTTAAAACAATACCATTAGATATTCATCCATATGTAGGTAAATGTTTAGAAAAATGTGGTCTTAATTATTATAAATAATTATAGATCTTAATAATTAAGGAGAAAATAATATGTCTGTTATTCAGTTTTTAAAAGAAGCAATTTCAAGAGAAGAAGCAGAAGATTTAGTTAAAACTGTAGCGATTATGAGTACTGATGGTGAAACAAAAGGAAGATATCTTAATTTAAATAGAGCTAAACGTGGTGAAGTTGAATGGGTTGGTGTTGGTGGCGCTGGTATATTTTTAATGAAAAATAAAATGATAAAAGATATAATACCTATTATTGCTGATAAAATTGGTAACTATAAAATAGTTTATAAAGATGATATGCCTAGAGATTACGGAAAATCTTCATTTAGAGACGAACCAGTAAGAACTTTTACACATAAAGCTACAACTATTGATTAAATAATATAATTCATTTAATATAAATATAATTAGGTAATTAAACCTATTAAAGGTAGGTGTTATGACTAATTTTATTTCGTATTATTTTGGTGAAGACTATAAAATGCAGTAC
>JAQUND010000032.1 GCA_028717785.1 Candidatus Nanoarchaeia archaeon
CCATTTCATAAATTAATTCTTCAGTTATTTCTTTAGCAATTGAAGAACAACTTTGTAATAAATTGTAAACTCTTCTTACATCTCCAGCAGAAACTTCAACTATTGCTTCAGTTGCTTTTAACCCAATTTTAATATTTTCTTTTTTAGCAACATCTTCTATTATTGAAACAATATCTTCTTTTGTTAAAGGTTTAAATCTAAATACAACACATCTACTTTGTATAGGTTCTATTATTTTTGATCCATAATTAGCTAGTAAACAAAATCTACAAGAACTTGAAAATTTTTCCATCGTTCTTCTTAGTGCTTGTTGAGCTTCTTTTGTTAGGGAATCAGCTTCATCAAGAATACATATTTTTGGAATATTACTTAATGATTTAGTTCTTGCAAAATTCTTTACTTCATTTCTTATAATATCAATTCCCCTTGTATCAGAAGCATTTAATTCAAGAACATTATCTTGCCAAGAATCTCCATATAATTCCTTAGCTACAACTAAAATTAATGATGTTTTTCCAACACCTGCAGGTCCAACATATAATTGATGAGGTAAGTTTTTTTTCTCAACCATTGCTTTTACTTTATCAAGAATTGGTTTTTGTCCTTTAATATCTTTAAAACTAGAAGGTCTAAATTTCTCTGTCCAGATTTTTTCATTCATGGATTCCATTTTATTAAAAAAGATTGATTATTTATATATATTTATATACAAGAATTTCTATTTAGTATTCTTTAGTACTTGTACTAGTTTATCAACTGCTTCTTTTAATTTAGCTTCACTAGTTGTTCCAGTACAAACTATTTTTCCATTACTAAATAATAAGAATGTTGCTCTTGTTCCAGCTAATTTGTAAACTAATCCTGGGAATTGTTCTGGTTCATACTCTGTATTTTCTAATTTCATTGCTAATTTGTTTAAATTTAAGTCCATATTTATATTTCCAGAAGCAACAACGTTTTGAATTTTTATTTTTGGTTTGATTTTAATTCTAATACCAATTTTTGCTATACTTTTAATTATACAAGATATTGATTCTTTTAATTTAGGAACTGATTTTGCTCCAGTACAAACAACCTTACCAGAACTAAAAATTAAAGCAGAAGTTTTTGGATCTTTTATTCTAATAACTAAACCCGGAAATTGTTCAGGATTATATTCTGTATTTGGTAATGTTTCTGCTAATTTTATTAAAGGAATATCATGTTCTAAAGATGTAGAAGCAACTATGTTTTGAATTTTAAGATCGTTTTTCTTAGCCATTTTAGTTTATAAACATGAAAAAGTTTATAAAGCTATTTATAAAGGATAAATTTTAGTTTTTAGCCATTTTCCATAATAATTCAAAATATTTTCTATAACTTTCAGCAACATTTTTATCTTTAATTAGAAAGGCATAAGGATTTTCAGAAAATACTGCTATGGCTACAAGATCTCCAACAATAACTGTTTCTTGAAATTGTGCAAATTCTTTATCAACATACTTTATTTTAGTTAAAGGATTTTTTGCTATATCTTTTCCTCCTTCTCGTACTGATTCATCAAATACTTGTCTTGAAGGAAGATTATTTGCAACTCTTTTTTTATGTAAACTAAGCCACCAAGTAAATCCCATTATTTTAGAAGTTATTGGTCCCCCACCAAAGGTATTATACTCTTTACCTTTTGTATTGATCATAATATTATAAACTTCTTTAATTCCTCTAACTCCTTTATATACAGAAGCGAATTCTTCTTTAATTATCTTTTTTTGTTTTTCTTTTAGTTCCGGTAAAATTTCTTCAAATTTTCTTTTTTTCTCTTCTATAAAATTAAAAAAATATTCTGGATTAGTTGCTTGATATACTTTTCTTTTTCCTTCTAATATAAAATTAATTAATCCTTTTTCAATTAATGTATTAAGATCTCTATGAACTGTTGAATTAGGTAGTTTAGATTTTTCTAGAATAGTTCCTGCTGTAGAAGAACCTATTTCTAATAAAGTTAAATAAATTTTTATTTCTGTTCTAGTTAATCCTAATTCTTCAAAAATTTCAGTATTCATTTATCCTACCAATTGGGAGTAGTTATATTTAAATATTTGGATTATTTGTAACTACTAATAAGTATTAAAATATACTTAGGAGAAATAAAATGGAAAAATATGAAAAATCAGAAGAAGGAATAGAAATTAAAACCTTAGAACAAAAAATGGGATATATATTCGGTGCAATAATGCTATATATTGGTGCATTTTCATTCGGGGTAGGTCTATCAGATAACGTTTTGCCTTATTTAGGTTATTCAACTAAAGTAATACCAAAAGTTGAACAAGTTCAAAAAGGATATATTGCTCCAAGTAAATTAGAAATTTTTTGTAAAGACTTAGATGGAAATGGCGAACAAGAAACTTTAATTAAAATAGAAGGTAAAGATTATCTTTTAAGAGAAATCAATGGAAAACCAACATTATCTTCTTATAAAGTTAATCCGGCTGAAATTATACCTTTAGATAGATAAAATTTAATTTAGATAATAAAAATTTTGAAATTTTTGTCTTTAATTTGCTTTTCTAGCTGTTTTTTGAAGGTTTTTGGGGCTTTTTCAAACTTCAATGTTTTAGCTCCAACTTTTTCTTGAATACTCTTTGTAAATTTACCCAGATCATAATCACATTCTATAATAACATTGATTATATCATCTTTTTTTAATCCCATTTCTTTTCTTAAATTTTGAATTAATCTTGTAACTTCTCTTGAATATCCTTCTTGTTCTAATTCTTTAGTTAGTTTAGTATCAAATTTAATTTCTATTTTTTCTCCTTTACTTAAATTAACTTTTTTAACATTTAATTCTTCCATTATTAATTCAAGATATTGTTTTCCTGGGCTAACTCCTTTAATATCAACACTTGCTAAAACTTGTCTTATTGGAATTTGAATTTTATTTCTTTCTTCTAAAGCTAAACTAATAACATTTCTAACTTCTTCCATTTCTTTATTTAATTTTTCAGAAATTAATTCTTCATTATATTCTGGCCAATCTTCTAAATGTACAGATTTTAATTTTGTTGTAAATGAAGTATAAATATCTTCAGCAATAAATGGTGTTATTGGAGCAATTACTTTTGCTAAATTTAATAAAACATATCCAAGAGTTCCAATACAATCTTGATCTCCATCATTAAATCTATCTCTACTTCTTCTTATATACCATTTTGATAAATCATCAACAAATAATGTAACACTATTACAAGCTTTTATTGTATCATAATCATCTAATCCATTTGTAACATCTCTAATTAATAAATTTAATTTACTTATAATCCATTCATCTAAAATATTTTTAGTTTTGAATTTAATTGGTTTATCATTTTTGTATAAATCATAATAAACTTTTGAATTAGATAAGATCATAATAAATTTTTTATTAATATCACTTAAGGTATTTTCATTAAAGTTAATATCTTCAGCTTTCATTAAATTTGAATTCATTAAATAAAATCTTAAAGCATCTGCTCCATATTTATCAAAAATCATCCAAGGATCTGGGAAATTTCCTTTAGATTTAGACATTTTAGTCCCATCTGAAGCTAACATAGTTCCAGTAACAACTACATTTTTGAATGGAGCTTTATCGAATAAAACTACACCTAAAACATGCATATAATAAAACCAAGCTCTAACTTGTCCAATATATTCTGAAATAAAATCACAAGGGAAATTTTTCTTAAACCATTCTTCATTTTCAAAAGGATAGTGTTTAGCTGCATAAGGCATTGATCCAGATTCAAACCAACAATCCATAACTTCTGGAATTCTATCCATAGAATTTTTACATTTACTACATTTTAAATGAATATTATCAACAATATGTTTATGTAAATCAATTTCTTTAGGTAATTTTCCAATTGCATTTTTTCTTAATTCTTCTGTACTTCCAATAACTTTTATATTTCCACATTTACATTTCCAAACTGGAATTGAAGTTGCCCAGAATCTATTTCTTGAAATACTCCAATCAGGAGCAGTTTCTAAAATATTTTTGAATCTTCCTTCTTTAATGTGAGCAGGATACCAATTAATTTCTTTATTTTTATTTAACAATTCTTTTTTTATTTTTTGAATATCAACAAACCACGAATCAACTGCATTATAAAATAAAGGAGTTTCACATCTGTAACAGAATGGATAACTATGTTGATAATTTTTAGCTGCATATAATAAATTTCTATTTTCTAAATCTTCTAAAACACTTCTATCTGCATCTTTAAAATATAATCCAAGAAAATCAGCAGGTCCAATTTCTATTTTTCCTTGTTTACTTAAATGTTGTATTATAGGTAGATCATATTTCTTAATCATTTCATAATCAAATTCTCCATAAAGAGCCATATGTACAACTCCAGTTCCATCAACAGAAGTAACTTGATCTCCACCATTAATTATGTAATAACCTTTTTTCTTTGTTGGAACTTGATACAAAGGTTCATATTCTAATCCTAATAATTTTTCACCTCTGAATTCATTAATTATTTTATAATCTTCTTCAATTTCAGATAATCTATCTTTAGCTAAAATAAATGTTTCATCACTAACTTTAATTTTAACATAATTTAATTTTTCATTAACAGCAAGAGCAACATTACCAATTAAAGTCCAAGGAGTTGTTGTCCAAGATAAAATATAAGTATCTTTTTCATTTTTTACTTTAAATTTAACAGTTGCAGATTTTTCTGTAACATCTTTATAACTATTATCCATTGCAATTTCAGAAGCCGCTAATGGAGTTTCACATCTAGGGCAATATAATAATATTTTTTTTCCTTCATAAATATATTTTTCATCATAAAGTTTTTTAAAAATATGCCAAACACTTTCCATATAACTATTATCCATTGTTTTGTAAGAATTATCAAATTCAATCCACTTACCCATTCTTCTTACAGTTTTTTTCCATTCTGAAGCGTAACTTAGAACTTTAGATCTACAAAATTCATTAAATTTAGCAATACCAATTTCTTCAATTTGTTTTTTCTCTTTAATATTCAGTTCTTTTTCAGCAATATTTTCAATTGGTAATCCATGACAATCCCAACCCCATCTTCTTTCAACTCTGAAACCTTTCATAGTCCAGTATCTTGGGAATAAATCTTTACTTGTTAAACCTAAAATATGTCCGTAATGTGGAATACCTGTTGCAAATGGTGGTCCATCATAGAAAATATATTGTTTATTTTTTGGTCTTGATTCTACTGATTTCTCAAATATTTTATTTTTCTCCCAAAATTCAATTAATTTTTCTTCTGTTTCTTTAAAATTGTACATATTTTATAATTAAATTAATTAGTTTATATACTTTTTCTTGCAAAGTTATTTAGAATTTGCTATTAATTTCAGAAATTACTTTTGCTTCCCATTCTTCTATTAATTTTAAACTTTCTAACTCTAAATCTTGAATTTTGATTCTTTTTGGACTAGATAAACCTAAAGAAGTTAATTTAAATTCATAAACTCCTGTTCCACTAACTAAAACAGTTCTTTGATTAGGTTCATGTTTAAGGTTTTCTATATCCCCCTTAGATAATCGTTCTTGCCATGAAGGACCTAATGCTAATGGATGAGTATGAAAAGTTATAGCATCTAATTCTGGATATTTTTGTAGAACATAATTTATTGCATCTATTGCTTTTTCTTCTGATGCAACACTAGTTGATTCACCTCTTCCAGTTATTCTTGCATGAAAAATATAAAGATAATTTTTTGCTCTAAGGCCAATTAAAACTCCAACCATTTCTTGATCATATTGTTTTGCAACTTTATGGAGATTTGTATAAGTTTTTGTATTAATTATTAATTCTTCCATTATAATCTAAATTAGTTCATATTTTTAAATATTTGTTTATAATAAGTTATTTAAATTAGTTAATCATTATTGAAGTATGAAGTTGTCTATAAGAAAGGGGTTTAGTTTTGGTTTAATTTCGGGAATAATTACAACTTTAGGTTTAATTATCGGGTTAGATTCAGGAACTCATTCAAAATTAGTTGTTATTGGTGGTATTTTTACAATTGCAATTGCAGATGCATTTTCAGATGCTCTAGGAATTCATATTTCTGAAGAAGCAGAGAATAAGCATACAGTTAAAGAAATTTGGGAATCAACAATTTCTACTTTTTTAGCAAAATTTATTTTTGCTTTAACATTTGCAGTTCCAGTTTTATTATTTTCATCTTTATTAGCTGCTGTTATAGCAGATGTTATCTGGGGTTTATCTTTAATAGGAATATTTAGTTATTATGTTGCTAAATTAGAAAGAATAAAACCATTTAATGTTATTAGAGAACATTTAACAATTGCAGTTTTAGTAATAATTGTAACTCATTTTGTAGGTGAATGGGTAGCTACTTTTGTTTAAGATAAAACACAAATAAACTAAATAGTTAGAAAGCTTTATAATTTTGTTAAACATTATATAATATTCTGGTTGTATAAAATGAAGATTGATGTCCAGAAACAAATAGAGGTATTCAAAGATTTTTTTGATGCGAATTATAAGAGAGAAATACATCGAATTATACAAGAAGGTAAAGATTCTTTAATTATTAATTTTGCAGATTTAGCTCAATTTGATTTTGAATTATCAGAACAATTAATAGAAGAGCCAGAAGAAACAATAAAATCAGCAGAAATTGCATTAGAACAATTTGATTTAATTAAAAAGAAAAAAATTAAAGCCAGATTTATAAATTTACCAAAATCACAAGAAATAGAAATTAGAAATTTTAGAAGTGTTAATCTAAGTAAATTAATTATTATTATGGGTATTGTAAGACAAGCTTCTGATGTAAGACCACAAGTTACAAATGCAAGATTTGAATGTCCTGCTTGTGGAAATATTATCTCTATATTACAAATAGAACAAACATTTAGAGAACCAAGTAGATGTTCTTGTGGAAGACGTGGAAGATTTAAGTTAGTAAGTAAAGATTTAGTTGATGCTCAAAGATTAATTATTGAAGAAGCTCCAGAATGTTTAGAGGGAGGAGATCAACCAAAAAGAATTTCTGTATTTTTAAAAGGAGATTTAGTTGAACCAAAAATGGAAAAGAAAACAACTCCTGGATGTAAAGTAAAAATTGTTGGTATTGTTAAAGAAGTTCCAATTCAATTAAAAACAGGATCGCAATCAACAAGATATGAATTAATGGTTGATGCAAATTCTATAGAATCAATGCAAGAAACTTTTGAAGAAGTTATTATAAATGAAGAAGATGAAAAACAAATTTTAGAAATGGCTGAAGATCCTAAAATATATGAAAAATTAGTTTCAACAATTGCTCCATCTATTTATGGTCATGAAGATGTTAAATCTGCTTTAGTTTTACAATTATTGGGTGGAGTTAGAAAAGAAAGACCCGATGGAACTAAGACAAGAGGAGATGTTCATATTTTATTAGTTGGTGATCCTGGTTCAGGTAAATCTGAAATGTTAAAGTTTATTTCATCTGCAGCACCTAAAGCAAGATATATTTCTGGAAAAGGAGCAAGTGCAGCAGGTCTTACTGCATCAGTTGTAAAAGATGAATTTTTAAAAGGATGGGCTTTAGAAGCAGGAGCTTTAG
Organism: Candidatus Nanoarchaeia archaeon; assembly: GCA_028717785.1. The sequence goes on from JAQUND010000032.1 coordinate 7,603, forward strand.
TTTTAGCAAATGGTGGAATAGCTTGTTTAGATGAATTAGATAAAATTAGTCCAGAAGATACATCTGCAATGCACGAAAGTATGGAACAACAAACTATTACAATTTCTAAAGCAAATATCCAAGCATGTTATTCTTCTGATACAGAAGTTTTAACTGAAAATGGTTGGAAAAAATATGAAGATGTAAAAAATTATAAAATTGCTCAGTTTAATCCAAAAAATAAAACAATTCAATTTTTACCTCATAAAGGATTATTTGTTTATGATTATAATAATAAAATGTATCATTTTTATAATAAAAGAAATAATATTTTAGTTACACCAAATCATAAAATGTTAACAAAAGAAATTAGGCATAAGTCTTATATTGTTATGGAAGCTGAAAATATAGATTATAATTCTATAAATTTTATGAATTCGGGAGAATATATTAATAAAGAAACTAAATATTTTATTTTGCCTGCAATAAAACATATTCAAAATAGAAAACACCCAAAATATACTCATCAACATAAACCAAAAAAAATACCTATGGATATTTGGTTAGAATTTTTAGGTTATTATTTGACAGAAGGAGGAATTCAAAAAAAGCCAGCAATAGGAATTCCTCAAAAGTCAAAGGAAAATGTTGAAAAAATAAAAAAATGTTTATCTTTATTATCTAAATATGTTGGATTTACTTTATCTGAAACTAAAGATAAAATATATACTAGATTCCAAATAACAAATACTCAATTATTTGAATATCTTGAAAGAGAATGTGGAAAAAATTGTGTAGAAAAGAAATTTCCTTTAGATTTAAATTTCTTTTCTAAAAGACAATTAAAAATACTTTATAATGCTTTAATGCTAGGGGATGGTTCTTCTGATGGACGTTCTTTTAATTCTTCATCTAAACAATTAATTAATATTTTTCAAGCTATAGCTTGTTTAATTGGAAAATCCGCAAGTCAGCATCTACATTATAAAGAAAAATATAGGGGAAATCGTGTTGCCATGTATAGAGTATGTTTATCCGATAGAACGGAACCTTCTATAATGAAAAAATTTATAAAAAAAGTAGATTATAATGGTAAAGTATTTTGTTTTTCAACTAAAACTGGATTTTTTATAACTAGAAGAAATGGAAAAATAGCTATACAAGGGAATACTTTGAGATCACAAACTACAATTTTAGCAGCAGCAAACCCAAAACTTGGAAGATTCGATCCTTATCAACCAATTGCAGCACAAATTGCAATGCCATCAACATTAATTAACAGATTTGATTTAATTTTTCCAATAAGAGATATACCTACAAGAGAAAAAGATGATAAAATTGCATCTCACATTTTACAAATTCAAAAAGTTCCAGAATCATTAAAGTATGAAATTCCTTTAAGTTTTTTTAGAAAATATATTGCTTATGCTAAACAAAGAATTCAACCAAAATTAAGTGACGCAGCACTAAAAGAAATAAAAGAATTTTATGTTAATCTAAGAAATATGGAAACTTCTGGAGAACCAGGAATGAAACCCATTCCAATAACAGCTAGACAGTTAGAAGCACTAGTAAGATTAGCAGAAGGATCAGCAAGAGTAAGATTATCTCCACAAGTAACCAAACTAGATGCAAAAAGAGCAATTAATATTTTAAAACACTGTCTAATGGCTGTTGGTTTTGATTATGAAACACAAACATTTGATATTGATAGAATTAGTACAGGAATTCCTGCATCACAAAGATCTAGAATTGTTATTGTTAGAGATATTATAGATCAATTTATTGCAAAAGGAATTAAATCTATTCCTGTTGAAGAAATTTTAAATGAATGTTTAGAAAAAGGAATTAATAGAGATCAAGTTGATGAAGTTTTAGATAAATTAAGAAGAGATGGATATGTGTTTGAACCTAGAAGGGGTTTCTTAAGTAAAATTTAATTTATATTTTCAATAATACAAATGCTTTATAATTAATATTCTATGATTTTAATATGACAAATTTTATTAGGGATGTAGCTCATAGAGTATGGATAAAAGATATAAAATCTGGAACTTATTTAGACAAAGAATCAGAATTTGATTCAAATTTTGTTTTAATTAATAATAAAAAAATTTCTAGAGTTTACTTAATAGCAACAGTTATACAAACTTTTGAAAATGAAAATATAACTTATGCAAATATTACAATTGATGATGGATCAGCAGATATTAGAGTAAAAGCATGGAATGATTTAGATTTAATTGCAAATTTAAAAATTGGAGATTTAATTTTATTAATTGGAAAATTAAGAAAATATGAAGATGAAATTTATATTGTTCCTGAAATTGTTAAGAAAGTTAATCCTAATTGGGAATTGGTTCATAAAGGAATTTTGTTAGATAAAACTCAAGAAGTTAAAGAAATAGTTCAAGAACCAAGAGAAATAAAATTTAGGTAATCTTTAAATATCCTTCTAAAATAGTCTTTTTATGGAAGATTATCTTAAACTATTGGATAAGGCAGTAACTAATGTACCTAAGGAAGTTGTACAAATTAGTAGAGTAGAAATTCCAAAAGTAACTGGAAGAATAGAAGGTAATAAAACAATAATAACTAATTTTTATCAAATTTGTAAATTTTTTAATAGAGATGTACAACATGTTTTAAAATTTTTATTAAGAGAGTTAGCAACACCAGCAAAATTAGAAGAAAATAGATTAATTTTTGGAAGAAAGGTAAGTCCTAATTTAATTAATGAAAAATTAAAAGAATATGCAGATATTTATGTATTTTGTTCTGAATGTAAAAAACCAGATACAGTTATTATTGAAGAAGATGGAAAATTATACATAAAATGTACAGCATGTGGTGTAAAGAAAAATGTTAAAGAAAAACTTTAAGTTTTATGTTAAAACGCATGATGAAAATTTAATTGTTGCAATATGTGATTCTGATTTGATTGGTAAAACTTTTGAAGAAAAAGATTTACAATTAAAAGTTTCAGAAAATTTTTATAAAGGTATTTTATTAAATGAAGAAGAAATTATAGAAATAATGAAACAAGCTAAAAATTTGAATTTAGTTGGAACTAATATTATTGAATTAGGATTAAAATTAAATTTAATTGAAAAAGAGCATATATTATATATTAATAAAATACCACATGCGCAGGTGTTTGAATTATGGTAAAGGATCTTACTGGAGGATATTTTGAATCAATCATACAGTTAAGACCTTATGATAAAGAAGTTTATGATTTTATTATGGATGCAATTGAACATAGAAAAGGAGTATCTTTAGCTAAAAAAGTAACAAAAAATTATGGTATTGATTTATACATTAGTTCTAATCGTTTTGCTTTAGCTTTAAGTAAACAGTTAAAGAAAAAATTTGATGGAGAAATGAAAATAAGTCGTGCTTTATATGGTACTTCTCATTTAACTTCTAAGTTATTATACAGAGTAACTATATTATTTAGGGTTAAAAAGGAATCTTTATAAATTCAAATACTAATACTAGAATATGAGGTGGACCTTAATACTCTTAATCTTACTTTTTGTAAGTTCTGTTAATGCAGTTATTAAAGAAGATCCTTCTATATTAACAATTAATAATCAAGAAGCTAAATTTATGCAATTAAATTATGAAAATGGTAATTTTGTTTCAAAAATATTACAACAAAGTAAATTTTTTGATTGGAAGGATGTTGTTTTAGCTGATATAGATGGAGATAGTTATAATGAATTGATTTCTTTAAGGGATATTGGAATTGATGTTTATATTTATGCTTTATTAGATAATGAATTTCAAGAAAAATATGATCCAAGAAGCATAGGTTCTTTTTCTAAGGATTTAAATTGGGTTAAAATAATTCCTATAAATTTTGATAATGATAATCAAGATGAATTACTTTTATTGAATAATAAATATGGAAGATTTTATGTAATTGATAATACTGGGGCTGAATTTACAACTACTATGGTAGGTCAATCACATAATATTTTGTATAATGATTGGATTTCAATTGATAGTGGAGATATTGATAATGATAGAGTAGATGAATTAGTTTTATTAAGAAAAAATATTCAACCAATTTATATCATAGATTATAATAATGGAGCATTAACTGATTGGAAAGAAGCAAAAAAATTAGGGGATTCTATTGGAGAAGTTTCAGTTAGTTCTCTTTCAGTAGGTGATTTAAATAATGATGGCAAAAATGAAATAATTGTTTCAAGCTCTGAAGATGGAAAAATATATTCAGTTAGTTATTCTAATCAAGTTAGTATTTTAACACAATCTCCATATAGAAAAATACTTGATTCAGAAATAGCTGATGTTGATCAAGATGGAAAAAATGAATTAATATTATTAAAACAAGAAAAAAATCCAATTTCAATTTTTAAATTTGTGGGAGATACATTAATAGAAAAAGTAATTAATAATTTTAATGGTGAAATTGGTTGGGCTGGAATTACAACAGGTAAATTTGTTGATCAAGTACCCGTAGAAGAAAAACCCATTGAACAAAAACCAGTTGAACCTATAAAAGAAGTAGTTGTAGAAGAAACAATTATAGATACAGATTTAGATAAAATAGAAGATACTAAAGATAATTGTATTAATTTATATAATCCTAACCAAAAAGATTCCGATAATAATGGAATTGGTGATGCTTGTGAGGTTGTACAAAAACAAGGATCAGGATTTATTTATTTTTTATTAATTATATTAATTGTTTGTTTAGGAATAATTGGTTATTTAATATACAAATATAAACTAAAGGATATTTTTCCCGAAAAAAAACAAAAATATGAAAAACAAGAAGACAATGAAGAAAAAGAATCTATGTGGCCAGTTTCTAAGAAATCTAAAGATCTTAAAGATATAAAAGATTTTATTAAGAAGACTAAGAGTAAATAGTTTTATAAACTATATTCTTTATTAGTCATTATGTCAAAGAAGCTTAAATTACCAGTACAACCAACTGAATTTAGAATAAGATTGCCTAGAAATGGAGAAGTTTTAGGTTTACTTGAACAAAGATTAGGAGCTTCTAGAACAAGAGTTAGATGTTTTGATGGAGTAACTAGAATTTGTAGGATACCTGGAAGATTAAAAAGATATTTATGGGTAAGAGAAAATGATATTGTATTAATAGAACCTTGGAAAGACAGTAAAGAAAAAGGAGATATTATATTCAAATATAATCCAAATCATGTTAAATGGTTAAAAGAAAAAGGTTACATAAAAGAAGCAGATACAACACAAGAATTTCAAGAATTTTAAGATGGAATTTGTACAAGATATAAAAATACCTAAAGAAAGAATAGCAGTTTTAATAGGTACGAAAGGATTTATTAAAAAAAAAATTCAATCAAAATTAAATGTTAAATTAACTATTGATTCTGAAATAGGTTTAGTAACAATTTCTGGAGAAGATAATTTAAAAGTTTATGAAGCAAAAGGAGTTATACAAGCAATTGCACGTGGTTTTAATCCAGATATTGCATTAATTTTATTAAATGAAGAAAATTGTTTTGAAAGTGTTGATATTACTGAATATTCTAAAAATTCTAAAAGTAAATTAATAAGATTAAGAAGCAGAGTTATTGGAAGAAATGGATATGCAAGATCTTATTTAGAAAGATTAACAAACTGTTATATATCTGTTTTTGGTAAAACTGTTTCAATTATTGGAGAAATAAATGATGTTACAATTGCACGTAAGGGAATTGAGCATTTATTGAGGGGAAGTAAGCATGCAAATGTTTATTTATGGATTGAAAAACAAAAAAAAGAAAGTAAGTAATTTTTACAAATATTTATAAAGACATAAAATTTTTAATTTTTTACATGTCAGAAAAAACAAAAGCACATGAATTAGGAAGTAAGCAAAAAGAAATTTCTATTTCAGAGTTTTTTACAAAAAACAGGCACTTATTAGGTTTTGATAATCCAACAAGAGCATTACTAATGGCTGTAAAAGAAGCAGTAGATAATTCTTTAGATGCATGTGATGAAGCATCTATTTTACCTGAAATAATAATTGAAATTAAAAAATTGTCAGAAGAAAGATTTAAAGTTATTATTGAAGATAATGGTCCTGGAATTTTAAAAGCAAATCTTCCAAATGTATTTGGAAAATTATTATATGGAAGTAAATTTCATAGATTAAGACAATCAAGAGGGCAACAAGGTATTGGTATTTCAGCTGTAGTATTATATTCACAATTAACAACTGGAAAAGCAATTAAAATTACTTCAAGAATTTCTGATAAAAGACCAGCACAATATTATGAACTTCAAATTGATACTAGTAAAAATGAACCTAAAATATTATTAGAAAAAGAAATAGAATGGAAAAAGATAACAGGTACAAAAATAGAAATTGAAATGGAAGGAAGGTATCTTAAAGGAAAACAAGGAGTAGATGAATATATTAAAGAAGTAGCAATTGTTAATCCGCATGCTGAAATTATTTATACAAATCCTGATAATGAAAAAGTAAAATATACAAGAGCAACAAATGATTTACCTAAATTAGCTCAAGAAATTAAACCTCATCCATATGGATTAGAAATGGGAACTTTAATTTCTATGTTATCTTTAACAAAAGCAAGAAGTTTACAAGGATTTTTTGTTAGTGATTTTTCAAGAGTTGGAAGTACAACTGCAGAAGAAATTTGTAAAACTGCAAAAGTTAGTCCAGATATTTCTCCAAAAGAAGTTACAAGAGATCAAGCTGAATTATTATTGAAAGCAATTAAAGATACTAAAATAAGTGCACCTTCATCAGAATGTTTAAGTCCTATTGGATCAGAATTATTAGAAAAAAGTTTAAGAAAAGAATTTAATGCAGATTATTTTGTTACAGTAACTAGAACACCTGAAGTTTATAGAGGATTTCCATTTATTATTGAAGCAGCAATTGCTTATGGTGGGGATTTACCAAAAGATGAAAATGTTAAATTATTAAGATTTGCAAATAGAGTTCCATTATTATATCAACAAGGTGCATGTGCAGTTACAGAATCATTTACAGATACAAGTTGGAAACCTTATGGATTA
>JAQUND010000033.1 GCA_028717785.1 Candidatus Nanoarchaeia archaeon
AATTTTTGATAATCTGCTCATTAAAATCGTCTTGAACAATCTGGGCCGGACTAACAGAAGCAAATGCTACTTTTTTTTCTTTTTTAATCTCTTCGGCTTTTTCAACTTTAGTTTCTTTAATTTCTTCGCTCATATATAAAATCCTTTATTATTCGGCAGTTATGTAGAAAACATCAGCACTTTCTGTAGATATGTTATCAACTACAATACTTTTAATAGATGAGGTGGACATAAAAATACCGGGATATTGAGTAGTTCCAATTTGAATTGGTTCAATATAATTTGTAATACTGGAGCCATTAACTCTGATGTCTAACTTTTGGTCAGATTCAATATAAACAAACTGTTTACAATTCCTATAAATTGAGAAAGCTGCTGGATTATTTGAAACAGCGGATTCTGTTGGCAACGATTCTGTTGTATAAAATTCAATATAATCGTGCGAAACGTCAGTTATATCGTAAGTTCCCCAAGTAACCGAACTAAACCCATCCGTAATATCAATTTTATCACCTATGTAAACACCGCTGGCTGAGTAAATATTGACCTGAGTACTAAATCCAGCACCAAGAATTATTGGACCTTCGGCTAATCCAGTTTCGTTTTCAATAGTAAAACTTGTGGCCGTTCTTGACAAAATTGTAAAAAGCCCTTGATTGATAGTATTAAAAAGAGTACTTATCCTAACTTGATCTCCTACAACAACTCCATTAGCTATTAAAGCAAATAAAGTACCGCCAGTAGAAGTAAAAGTCAATAATTTCGCATTCTTAGTAACGGTAACTTCGGTAGTCGCACTAGCCCCAGAAGTTCTAGCGGTTCTAAAAACAGGTAAAGTGCCCGTATTATAACTGATTTTATAGGTATTTGTCGTACCACTTTTTAGAATTATATTCCAGGTAGTCGTAGCGTCTGAAGAAAGGGGAATTGCTCCAGAAAAAAGTGAGGTTCCTTGACCGGCAGATAGTGTAATGTTGTGAGATTCAGTATTGTTTACATCAATACCTATTAAATTACGACTCCACTTTGTATTATTTAATGTAGGGTTATTACTAGGATTTGTATCGGAATAAGCGTTTATAGCAACAAGTAAATTGAGATTATTCATATTTATTTCTCCAAATTGATTAATTTATACTATTTAAAGATTAGAGTTCTTTCCAAGATTTTTCGCCAATTTTCACTTTTAAAGCCAAAAAACCTTCTTTTTTGTTTCTTTTTCGTCTTTTTTTATCGTTTCTGTCGCCAGTTCCTTCACTTTATTGGCCATAATATCCTCATTATTTGAAAATATAGGCTTTTTAGCATTGGTCATGCTGAAAAATACTTTTTTAGCAATTCCAAAAAGGTTTTGAAACAAATATCTTAAAGCGTCCATAATATCCGATTCTTCTGTATGGTCAATTTGATCAGTGGATTCACCTTGACCATTAATTTTCCAATGGTAAGTTGAAAATCCTTTTATAAGTCTTTTATTGTTTTCCGTATCAAGTATGTACATATATCTTTTGTTACTAGAATCAATAATTTTACCTCTAACGGCCTCTATACCTATTGCAACGTCTTTTGTGAATGGAGGGCATTTTAGACCCTTACGATTAAAGGTTTTGATATAAGCAGGATATGCTTGATCACACCAAAATTTAGATATTTTATATTTATCTCTCAGTTCAGTACAAATTTTGACACAATCGTCTAATTCTAAATTAGGAGCCGCAAAAGTATCTAAAATTAATATTTCATTTTTAGAAAGAACGGCAGCAACAACTACAGCAAATTCATTAGTATAACCCCAATCTAATCCAGCCTGTATTTCAATACCAAGATTTTTGATATAATCTACTAACATATCGAAACTACAGATATTTGTAAGACCCGTTAATTTGGTCCAAGCTTCTTGTACTGTAAGAACATTTTTGTTGTTAAATCTTGGATAAATAAGGCCTTTAGTAGATGGTTTATGACAAAGAATTTCGGCTTCAGCAACCTCTGGTGTTACTTGATTAATACTACTTATTATTGAAGAAAGTGGATACCATAAATCACCCGTTTGATTCCTAGTTGTCTTGTCGTGTAATGCTTTTTTACAAACAGAAAGTAAAGAGCATTTAACACAACCTTGATAAGCATCAATTTCTTCCCAATTATGTTTTTCTTCATCATTTAAAGAATTAAATTCTTCTGGACTTACCTGTCTTAATGGCAGTTGTCTACAAATATATCTTTTAATTATAGGTAAGTCTGATAAACATCTTTTTTTAGGACAATGTTCGGCAACGTCTAATAAATTCCATCTTAATAGTTTTTCATTATTTATAGAACAATCTTGAATGGCTTTTTCCATAAGACCAAATGCAAATTTTCTAGTACTTAATTTAATTCTAATAGGATGGCGACCTTTTGAGGCCGAAGGAATTAGTTTAGCCTGTTCGTAGGCTTTGGGGTCACATAAATCAATTTCATCAACGCACATAATATTAGTGTGGCTACTGTTGGCCCCCTTAATGGTCAAAATTATTATTTGTATATAAACTTTTTCTTTTTTGTCGGTCTGTAATTCGATTCTTCTTTTATTGTCTGAGGTTTTTTTCCAGCCATATCTTTGCAAATAAGGTAATATTTTATTAAGAAAAGTATCACAATATTCGACCGCTTTTTGGCTCTGAAATTCAATGGCAGCACAATGAGCAATTGTAACTCTAAAATGAATCATTAATAAAATTTCAAGAATAGAAGTGGAAAGAGTTTTAAAACCGAACCGACAAGAAAGTAGAATAAATCCAGGTACTTCGTCGCCTTTGTTGTCTCTTACAGCTTTATATATTTCCCACATACCTTCAATAGGGGAACTATTGCTTTCTGGATCTATATGTCCCATAGGCATATACAAATCAAAATAAGTATATATCCAATTTCTAAGTTGTTCGGCAGAATTAATAATTTTAAATATATTCTCTGCTTTTTTTTGCTCTATATCTTTGTCAGTAAGTTCCATAATTATTTTGCTTTTTTAATTTTAGTTTTACATTTTTTATTATTAGATAACTTTAAACAATTTATTTCATTTTGTAGATCTTTCATATTGTTTTTTAATTCTTTCACTTCGTTTTGCAATGCTTCGACGCTAAAACTTAAACAATTTACTTGGGACCTAGCTTGTTCTGCAATATATTTAGCGTCACCGGAACAAGTATTAGCCCCATTAATAAGTCCATATAATTCTATAAAACCTTTTTTAAGTTTAAGAGCTATTTCTTTAACATCTACAGATTCAATTTCTTTCAAGTAATTTTCTTCCACTCGTTGTTTAGCTTGTTCAAGATTTAACTTAATACCTCTTTCAGCGTAATAATCTTGGGCCGTTTCTTCAGCTTTCTTCTCATGGAAAGTTTTAGGTCTATCGCATTCAGATTCCAATACCTTATCTATTGTTTTTAAATTCTTAAAATAGTCCTCTATTTCAGATTCGGACATTTCGTCATTGGCCATAAATTAACCCTCCCATTTTAATATTCCCATTTTCTTATATTTTTCTTCTCCTTTATTACATCAAAATATTTATTTATCATATCTTGAACTCCTGAACATTGCATTCCATCATATTCTTTAATAGCTATCAATCCTTTTTCTATTACTGCTTTTTGTAAATCTGAACAATAACCACAAAAATATCTTTTGTTTTTAATATAGTCTAATAATTCTTCTTCTGTCATATTTTCTCCTATTAAAATCTTTCGTTAGCTTCGTTACTAAGTCTTTCAGCATTATTTAAAGTACGATCAAAATTTTGTTCATCTCTAGCAAATTGATTTTCTAAAACATTATCTCTAGGAAAGCAGCAAATGCCCCCCAGAGTTCCCATAACCATTGCTATTGAAATAGCATTTTTGAGCGCTTGTTCTACCGCCAAAGTAGCGTCCAATATCCCCATTTCAAAAGGATTTCCAAATTTGCTATTTTCAACGTCATAAACTAACTCCTTATTACTAGAAAGTTTTATAAAAACCTCATCTCTTTCCTTTTCGTTATAACCAGCATTATCAAAAAGCTTATTGAAAGGCTCTAACATAGAAGGAACTATTATCTCTCTTATAATAGGATTTTCGTCATTAATATAATCTGTCACCAGATCTACAAACAATCTACAACCACCAGGAACACAACCGTGTGTAATAGCAGCCCTTACGCTACAGACTGCATCTTCTGCTCGATCCATCTTTTCCTTTATCTCACCAGCCGAGGAGCCAAAAATCTTAAGTTGAGCTATTCCGTTTGTTAACTTACCTAACCTTTCTTCCAGAAGTTCTTGTTCAATCTTTGATTCAGCTTGTTTAACTTGTTCTTTAATTTGGTCAGCTCTTACCAAAATATTACTTTCATTAGGAGTTGCTACTATCGTGGTCCTAAATCTATAGATCTCAATTTTTTCGACCGTTCCGAAATCTTCTTGTACTGCTTCTACTAAAGGATGATTTTGATCAAATATCTTGGCCCCAATAAAAGCCGATAAATCCATTAAAAAGTTTAATTGTGAGTTAATTATAGGACTTATCGGAGTTATCAAAGGAACTACATTAATAGTAAGAGGATTAGGAAAATTAAAAGATAATTCGGTCAAAACTTGATCACTAAATTTATGAGCTATTACAACAACGTTCTTAAATTCGCTATTACCGCCAACGTATTCATTACCAATTTTTTCAAGAATATCCTTTAATTGAACCATGTCCGTAATATTACCATCGAAAAGTATAAACAAAGGATTATCAAGGATACATCTTTGATGTGCTTGATCGTTTATGAACGCTGGATGAAATTTACCAATACTTTCCTCATACCCCTTCGTAATAGGAAACCCTTCAATAAGCTCTGCTTTATAACCGCTAGGTCCCGATAATTCTTTTATAGTAACGTGACTTGCTGCTCCATAACCAACCATTTCAAAAGCTTCTATAACAGTCTTCGCCATTTCTATATCGCCATTGGTACTAATAGTAGCTACTTTTTCGAGCAAGTTCTTGTTTTCATTAGTTATTTTAGTTGATTTTTCTCGTATTTTAGGAAGAAGTACGTTCTCAACTATTTTATTAATATCTCTAGCTACTTTTTGAGGGCTATATTTAGGGTTATTTTTACAAAAGTTAAAAAGGTTCTTAGTAAAGGCCGCTGCAAGGATTGTTGATGTTGTCGTGCCATCTCCTGCCTCATGGACCGTTTGGATCGCACATTGCCTAATTACTTCGATTATAAGGTGCTTGTAAGGATCGTTAGAACCCAATGATTTAAAAACCGTTACCCCATCCTTTGTTATCTTACTTGGAATGTCAGGAAGGTCTGATTCTATAAGAACATTTCTACCGCCCGGACCAAGAGTACTACCTACAATACTCTCAATTTCGTTAAGAGTTGAAAGTATCAATGATTCCAATACATTAAGATTTGATGTAAACATTTTAGTAGGGGTTTTAACTTTTTTTATTGACATTAATAAGATCTCCTGATATAATGAATATCCTTATCTTTATAATACCATAAAAAATGTTAAAATTTGAAATTATTTTTAAAAAAATGTGGGATATTTTAAAAATTACTTATTGAAGACCTATTCCAACTTTTTTCTTAGGGGATACAAAGCAGTTTTTATGTTTTTCTTTATGGTCTACTAACTGTTTAGTCGATTCAAATACTGTAATATCGTCTAAGTCAGCCCGAACCACAATTTCTTCAAGATGGGCAATACTAAAACTATTGTTGGCCGCAAGTTCTGCTGCTTTTATTTCGGCTGGAGTAAGTTCGGTCTTACCCATAAAGAACTTTAATAGTTCCTCACATTCGTCTTTTTTAGGAGCTTTTAGTTCAATTACTTTATCAAACCTACCCGGTCTATCAATAAGAGCGTCTACTGTATTTTCAGGATCATTAGTAGTAGCTATTATAAAAGTAGGAATTCCTTTAAAAGAATCACCCGTTCCATCAAGAAAATTGAGCAAACTTGTGTCAGCATCCCGTGGACCATGATAATCCTCTACCGAACCACCGCCAATGTCCTCTATTATCAAAATAAGCTTTTTGACTTTTTCATCAAATTTACTACCATTTAAAAAGAAGCGATTTACATAAGAAGCATCAGTATCGTGAGTATCCCAAAGAACAACTACAGTACCTTCCTCTTTAAGAAAGGTCTTACAAGCTTCGTTAATTGCAGCGGTTTTACCCACACCTGGAATAGAATAAAGCAAAATAGCCCTTTTAGGGTCACGATTCCTTTTTTTATAAATATCAAGTCTACTAAAGAACTTATTGGCCTCATTATGAATTTGGACAGTGTTGTCCACTGTTTTAAGAAGGTTATAATTGCGAAGTTCAAAATCAACCAAAGTTAATCCACTCATCGTTTTAGTAAGTATAAAGCAACCTGGCTCAATAATTTTTACTTCTCGTTCCTTACTTTCTTCGTAAGTAAATTGAATAAGACTTGTATCAGTTTGTATACATAGGTCGGACTCAGGAAGCTCTTTAACGTCACCCCTTACAAGGTCTATTAAATTGGTGATTTTAGCAATTTTAAAACGATTAACCATACTTTCTCCCTTCTTACAAATTAATCAAAATCATTTCCAACTACTAAGAAAATCAAATTTACTCAAACTCTTATTTAAAAATATTTTAACATCATCAATATCATTATAACAGAAAATAATTTGTTTGTCAAGCATTTTTATTTTATCTTGTTTTTTATTAATTCTTATTCCAACTGGTTTTAATTTTATTATACTTTTCATAAATCTTTATTAATTTTATCTTCTTCCCAATCTAGATGGAAATAATGATCAATACATACTCTGTTTATATTAATTCCTATTTCTACATCGTAATAGTCATCTTCAACCCATATTGTATCTCCATGAAAATATTTAAGATTTTTTTGAAGTTTAGAGGAGGTTATTTCTATCCTGTTTTTATGGAAACTTTTGCGAGAATTAATTACTTTATTTTTCATGTTATTTTGGCGAATTTAAAAACGGTTCTTTCCTTTTAGTTTTGTTTCTATCAAAATTCATTAGTCTTTTATCGATTCCTTTAATTTTTATTTCATCATTAGTGTCACGATACATACTACAACTAAATCCTAAACTATCTTCTTTTTTAGATATACCAAAACAAGAAAATGTTTTATCTTCCTTCTTTTTAACTAGTATTTTATGTATTTTATTCATAATACTAACTGTAATAGACATTAAAATATTGGTTTAATCCAAATTTATCATGTAATTTATAGCCCCTCCCATTAATTGTATGAACTCTCTTATTGTTTAACTTTTTAAACTTATTGATATCGCTATCTTTAGTATTGCAAAGTAAAGGATGTTCCGTTTTAAAATATATGCCGTCCTTTAAAGGAAAATATACTTTTGTATCTACATTGCCTTTATTTTCACTCATTTATTTTTCCATTTGTTTAATTTAGGGTTTCTTTTAGCTTGATCAAGTAGATCATCAATTTTCTTAGAAATATCTTCTAAACTACCATCTATTACCTTAGGTTCATCCTTACTGGTATCGATAGTTTCCTTAAGATTAGCTTCTTTTCTGATTTTTTCTTGAATTTCTAACAATTTTAGCTCATAATACTTTACTCTAAGACGGTAAAGTTCCAACATTCTAAAATATTCGTTTGCCTGCATTTCTAATTCAGTAGGCATGTCATTACCCTTAAAGTCTTGATATTCTTGGCAAATTGGCACAGTATTACACCAATTAAAGTATTCGGTATTTTCCTCAAACTTATTTTGAGGAAGTACTTTTTCTCTAAGAGATGCTTTACGGCCAGTATAAACACACTTTCTTATAGTCATATATTTATTATACCATAAATTACTTTAATTAACTTTTAAATATTCTTTAAAATTATCTTGTAAATTTAAACAAGGATGAAAATTCCATCCAAAATTCATAAAAATTTCTACATTTTCAATTTTTAAATTTTTACACAAATATATAAAATTCCTTGCGTCTGGCGTATGACAATATTCATGCACTAAAGTCCTAATAAAAAATACTTTAATTTTTCTTCCGTTGCTTTTTCTTAATATTTTAGCTAAATTTGATGTTAATCCTCTAGAAGAATTTTCATATTCAAAAGTGTATATTGTATCGTCTATAATTTTTTCATAATCGCTATTTAATTTTAGTTTATCGGATTCTCCATATTTTATAGACATTTGTTTTTTAAATTCACTATCTTTTAGTTGTGCATATTCATATGCTGTTCCGGCTACTTTTCTATTTAATTTAATATCTTCGCTATTTCTCCATTCTGGATTGGCATTATATAAATTTGAAAAAAATCTATTGTCAACCTTATTTAACCAATTATATTCGTTTTTTTCAAAATAAAACTTTGCTACATTTAGATTAGCCTTTAATTTAAGAACGTCTTCCTTAGTGAAATATTTATAAAATTTTTCTTTATCTGGACTTAAAGCTTTAAAATAAGCTAAATCTTTAAATTCTTCACTTGTTAATTTCATATTATATCTCCTTATGATTAACAATATCATAATATTATATAAATGTCAAGCTTTTTTACAAAAAAAATAAGGAGGCTAACTTAATAGCCCCCTTATAATTTAGGTTTTTGTTTGTAAGTTATTGATTTTTAAGACAATTGTCCGTCTAGGTTATCAATAAGAACATTTTTGCGCGGCTGAAATCCGCAAAGTGTCAAAAAGCGAAAGTGAGCTTCCGGGAGTGAAAGGTCTGAAATCGCTAATTTTAGTCTACTATAAGGAGCAAGTTGTCTAATTCCCCAAGTATTAGCCTGTACAAGGAACCCTGTAACAGAGCCAGGACTTCTAAATCCAAGGTCTGTAAAAAGAGTTGCACCAGCACCAGCAGCTTTTATTCTACCGATAAATTTTGCAGAAGCAGCTGTTCCACTAATTTCACTACGATATACGTTAAAATAAGCAGCACCAGTTGTTGCAGGAATAGAAATTGTAACAGAATCACCAGCAACCATACCAGCAGACGTTACAGCAGCTGTCGCAACAGATTCGCCACGTACACTTACAGCTGTTGCATAATAAGTATATGTTCCAGCAGGAAGAATCGAAGCAGCATTAGCAGGATGCAAGGGAGTCAATGCACCGGGAGCAGCCGGAGCACCAGAACGAGATCTTGCGGGTCTTGTTTTACCAGAAAGGAACCTAGAGGGCTCAAGAGAAACTACAGAAGAACTTGTCCACTGAGTTCTCAAATGAGCGCCAATGCCTTCCTGAGCAGAACCAGCAAGCATTATTCTTTCACGAGCATGAGCTATTTTGTTATAAGCACTTAAGCTAATCGGGTCCAGCATGAGATGATCAGCAGAACCGTGGTTCATAGCTGACTTAACAGTAGAATCTTCTACAAGAGACTGATTAAGAGTACCGTTAGCAGATATAATTACTGTCTGATCCGATCCGTACTCAGCAAACATAAGATCCTGAGTATTGGAAAGACTATCGGACATACGAATCTGGGGATCTACGCCAATCATACTTGGCATATTAGCTATTGTATTAGGATTTCCATCAAATACGCCAGCGTTCGAGAAATCTGCCTGACCTCTAAAAAGGTCAAATTCTATATCAGCAGCAAGTTTCATTGCAGCATCGTTAGCAGCTCTGTCTTCTGCCTTAACAGAATCGAAAGCTCCTATCATATTTGCAGCAATACTAACTCTACGAGTCGTGGAATAATATGCCATCGGCACTACTGCACGAACGTAATTACTTGTGTCTTCCTCGCCGATTCCACCCTCAAACTGAGCAGAACCACCAAAAATACCGTAATCAAGCTGACGGTTAAATTGTACCAAAGTAGACTTGCTTTCTTTAGTACTCAGCATTTTCTGAAGCTTAATATGCTGATCGTCAAAAGTAACAACTTCCATTACAGGAGAAAGATCTTCTACCTGCAACGAAGAACCTTGCGTAAGAGTTCCTGGAGCAGCATTATACTGACCAGCTTCTAACGCTTTAATAAGATCGTTTAATTGTTCCAACATAGTTTATCCTCCTATAATAGGTGTTTTATTGCATCTATCGAAACTTTCTTCTCATAATATTTAAGAACTGTTTCTTTATCTGCTTTTTCAAGTTTACCGGAACGAACTTTTTCAGAAAGACGTTTTGCAATTTCTTCTTTGTTGAGTTTTCCTACATCAATCTTAACTTCTTCTGGAGTTTTTTCTTCAGATTCGTTTTTCTTAATGTATTGTATTGAAGTGATAGCTTTTTGTTTAGGCGGCGTTGACAAAAAAGTCTTCATAGCTGTAGCAAGTTTCTCAGTAGTTTTCTTAAGATCTTCATTTTCTTTCTTAAGATTTTCAACTTCAGCTTTTATAAGTTTTTCTTCTTCAACTTTTTTCGGATCTACTTTTACTTCTACTTCGGACTTTTTGATTACGTCTTCTATACAAAGAGCTTTTTGAAGTGATTTATAATGAACTTCTGCTTCTTTCTTAGACATACTTTTATAAAGTTTATCTATTTCGGCTACGTCGTTATCATTTAAATCACATTCCTCTTCTGTTTTTACTAAAGGTTTGTCTTCTTTAGCGGGCTGTGCTTCTACTTTAGCACTAGCTTCTTCAGATTTTTTTAGATTGGCATGCTCGTTTTCAGCTTTTTTAAGATCTTCGGCAAATTTTGTCTCTATCTCACTGATGAGAGCAGCCATTTCTTGTTCAGAATAATTCATGTGACTCTCCTTCGCAAGATAATGTTTAGTTACCTTTCATCGGGTTAATAACGTCAAATTCCAAAGACTTAGCAACAGCTGTAGCATTCATATTAGTTTCATCAACAGCACTACCGTTAGCAATTTCAATAATGTTTACCTTAAGACCAATTTTCGAGCATTCAAAAAGAACCATTTGAAGATCAAGTTGATTCGGAGTTTGTTCGCCTCCAGCAGCTAGCTCATAAGCAAGTTCAAGCACATGAGGAGTGAAAGCAATGTTAGTATTTCCAAATACATCTTTGGAAATTGCGTCAATAGGATATACCCTAAGACCAATAACAGGATTACTAGCGGTCTCTACACCGCCATCAGACAAAACGATCATCGGATAGCCATTCGCATCATAGGCAGACCTTACAGTGTCAATAGTAGCACTACCAGCGACTCTGAAACTGATCCGTTCTCCTAGATCTCTCATAAGAGCAATCGATTTAGCAGTTGACTTCATAATTATTCTCCTTATGAATTAGTTAATAGTACACCCAACGGGTATTTCTATGTAATATATAGTAAAATATTAGGATTTTGACCATAAATTAAATAATATCAAATAGTTATTAGCTAATTCAAAACAATATTACGAACGACTTATCAATAAGTTATAAAAATAATCACGTAATAACAATCTTTAAAGTAACTAATAAGGATTTTTATGGCCAAATTAAAACAAGGTACTTTACTTGATGGAATACTTGCTAGTGAATTAATCGATTCTAGTGGTGAACGTATTAAAATAGATGGCGTTGATATAACTTCCCTTACCAAAGATGGAACTGCTATTTGGGAACACGAAAGCAAGAACCCTAATAATTGTGTTGGTAAAATTTTAGAAGCTAAGAAAATATATAAAATGTCAGATTGTGATAACGATAGGCATAGGTACTATTTTGAAAAGATAAAAACTCCTTATATATATGTTTTAATAGAGCTTTTTGATGCGGTTGGACATCAAGGCGCTATTGACATTGTGGCCATGCTTGATTATGATGATGAGATTGATAAAAGTAAGACCAAACAGGTTATTAACTTTTCTATAGAAGGCTCTAGGTTACTTACTGATGAATCTATTGTCAAAGCTTGCATAGCTCGCAAAGTTGCTATTACTACTACTCCTTGCAATAAGTCTTGTGTGGGAGAAAGAGTTAAAGAACCCGAAAAAGACGATCCTGTAAGTAAATTAAATAAATTATTTGGTAAATCGGAAGTTCCATGCGAGATACTTAAGAAAGCTGAGAAAGGTTTTAAAAAAGATATTTTTGATAATGGAACACTTAGTATGAAAGAAAAAAACCTTAAATTAAAAAAACTTAGAAAATTAAGTATGTCAAATGTTCGTAAGGCATTAACGGCAGGTTGTACAGCTGGAGCGCCTTCTACTTTAGAAGGCGGAGCCGCTCTTCAAAAAGAAAACATTGATAAGAAAAGACATATAATTACCCGTAAAGAACTTAGAGACAAACTTAAAAAGATATCTGACGATAGTTATTCTAGATTTACGAAAAAAGAGGAACTACAAAATTTCTTAAAATCCGAATTCCCTGAAAGAAACGACAAAGAAATCCTAATGCTTGCAAAGATTGTTAGCTATATTCATGAAAAAAAAGCTGAAATGAAGTTAAAAGAAATGATGAAAGAATAGGTTATTTAAGATTATTTTCAGTACTTTCTTCCCATTTTTTTATATTAGCTAATATCCTTCTTTCTTCCATTGTTTTACCGATATAATCAAAAAGCGCTTTTTCGCAGATATCAGAACAAATACATGGTTCTATAGGCAAACCATAACATCCACAATCAGTTCCATCGCAACAATATTTTGGAATATAATCTTTAATTGGTTTACCACAAATTAGGCATTTAAACATAATATTTCCTTTTAATTTTTAATCTGGCGTATACATACTAGCTAAAATTAAATCCAATTTATCAGAAAATGATTTGATTAATTTATCTTTTTGGCTTTTCAATATAATTTCTTGAAAATCAAACTCTATACTTTTACATTGTCCTTTAATGGTAAAGGTACATCTACATTCTAATAAATCTTCTAATGGCTTTAACCAAGTATTATTCATTATATCTTTCGCTAATTCATTTACAAAAACATTTCTGCCTCCATCCATCCCTGGGGTTAATTCATCTGCTAATTCGTAAGCCTTTGTTCTATTCATTATCCTTTACCTCTTTTCTTTATATCCTTTTATATTTCATCAATCCAATCAAGGTCCAAGTCCATTTCATCTTCGACAACGTCTGTAAAATCATCATAATGAGGATTTTGATTAAATATCTTTTCCGCCTCATCTTCATCAATGGCCTTAACTTTTCTTTTACATGAAAGAGTAACCGTATAACTTACTTCAAATTCTTTTTCCATAAAACCTCCTTTAAAGTTATTTTATTAAATATATTTGCGTTTCGTTAAAAGTTTTATGAATATCAACTAGTGCTGGGCATTTCATATAAATTTTATAAATAAGGATACAATCTTGCCCTCTTCCATAGTCTTCAATCTCTCCTTTCTTACATTTGTAAAACTCTAATTGTGGGTCTTTTACAGAGACATCGATTTCGACCTTATCCCTGTAGTGAAATTTAGGTAAGGGGGTTGGGCCACATTTATCTTCTATTGTCTTATCATTACAGCCTATACCCACGAAAAGAACTATCAAAACCATTAAATACTTCATACCTTCTCCTTTTTAGTTAAATTAATTTATATTTTTGTTTTCTTGTGTTAAAAATGCAAATTCATTATCATAAGGAACAAATATCATACCTTGAAAATAGCTATAAACCCACCCCCCAGGCACCCTCAACCAACTTGAGTATCTATTAAAACTAATGCTTTCAAGTGGTTGTATTTCATATAATTTTTTAAGATCTTCTTTCTGCTTAAGCGTTAATTGTTTATCTTTTAAATTTTCAGACATTTTAGAATCCTCTTTTTTTATTGTTTCTATTTGCATAAATTTAGGAATTTTATTATATTGTTCTGATAAAACATATATACTATTATGTTGTCTCATTCCAGCATCTAAATCCATTCCTTTCAGATATATATTTTTTGTAATAGGAGCTAATATTTCTCCAGTATCTCCATAAATACAAGTTTGAATATAATTTTCTTTTAAATTGGCAATAGTTACTAACAATTTTCCACCTAAAACTAAATCTATTTTAACAAAATCTTTGTATAAACTTGTTTTTGGAAATTTATCTGTCTTCTTATTTTTAAATATATTTTTAATATACTTTATCATATTTTTACCTCTTCTTTTTTTTATATTTATCATAATCAAATTTGGTTTCTTTTAATAAAATTTCGGCAATTTCTGCTAATTTTATAAAATAAGGATGTTCTATTATTTGTGATAATTTAAGGTACATTTTATATTCTCTTTTAGTTTGAGGATCAAAACGCGTTATTAAATATTTATTATTATAATTCATACTTCATTTTTTCTCCTTTTTTATTATAGGGATCTTCCATTTTACAATACTTGCTTTGCGAAAATTTCTAAAAGCTTTTTTAAAATCCTCTAAGAGTTTTTTGTCAATACAGCCTTCAATT
>JAQUND010000034.1 GCA_028717785.1 Candidatus Nanoarchaeia archaeon
TTTAAGAAATTTATCAGCAACTTCTTTATTGATACTATCCATTAATTTTTTTGCATGACCATTTAATGAATTTCTTAATCTACCTCTTTTAGTAAGTATATTTCCTTTTTTAGTATCAAGAGTATCAACAGGATCTCCTTCTGCTTCGTTCAAATTTGTAAAGTTTATTAACCAAGTATTTAAATTCATATTATTAAATTCTAACAATTTATTAAATTGTATAAATTGGGAATATTTCATATCATTAAACTTTTTTATATATATCCTTTTGAACAAAGAATAGATACGCTATGAATTAAATTCTTTATTAAAAATTAATTTTAATTGGGTTTAGCGCTAACCCTCTATTGGCTGGCATAAATGCATCGCCAAATTCTTTTCTCCCTATATTAAATGAAGCATTAATATCTGCATTTAATAATATACCTAAAGCTGATTTATAAAGCCCCCTTTTAATTCTATTTCCCAAATATATTTTGTGTTTATCTATTTTTTCCAAATCTAGAGAGGAACATTTACTAGTATAAGATTCTTCATGAGTTTTTACTTCTATTCCTTCCTTTTTACATTTATATTTTATCATATTAATAAAAATATCAAATGGAATATTAGTAAAGGCTTGATTGTTTATTTTACCCATATTAATATTTTGTTTCCATTGTTTATTATATCCAATAATTAATTCATTAACATCATTTTTTACTAAATAATTGACTATAAACCTAGAAGATTTATGGAGATAGTCTTTAACTTTATTATTTCTATTAAATGCTAATTTTTTTAATTTATTAGAATTTCTACAATTATTTTTTCTATTTAATTCATTTTGTTTTTTAGATTTAATTTTATTATAATATTGATTTATTGATTTGATTTTATTACCATTAATTAAAATAGAAGACCCATTAGAAATTGTTAATGCTACTAAATTATTTAAACCTAGATCTATTGAAGCTTTATTACCTTTTTTCTTTTTTTCTTTATCCTCAATTTCATATATAATTTCTATAATATAACAAGATGATTTTGGTATAAATCTAGCTTGCTTTATTTTTGAATTTTTATTAATATTAGTTTTTATTTTTATATTAATATTTTTTGGAAATTGAATAAATCCATTTTTAAATCTTAGTTGTTGATTAGTAAATAGTACAACATTTCTTCCTTTTAATTTATCTTTATATTTTGGAAATTTAGGGCATCCTTGTAATTTTGTTCTATCTCTTTTCCATAATCTAATTAAAGAAAAATATGATTTTATATTTTTATCAGCTAATTGTATTATTTGTTGAGATGTTGCAGCAGGTAAATTAAAAAAATCTTGTTGTTTTTCATTATACATTTTTTTATATAATTCATTGTATCTAAGAATTTTTGTTGTTTCATTAAAATGTTTTTTTATTTTATAAAGACAACTATTATATAAATTCTTAGATAAAAAACATAAATTATCTATTTTTTTCCAAAAAATATTACTTTTTCTAATAATATGTTGTTCAGTTAAAATCAAATTTTATATAATATAATTTTATTTATTATATATATTTTTAAATAATTTTAAATATTTTAATAATTTGTATTTTTTATCAGAAGATATATAAAATAAAAGAAATCTCCATGGATATAATTTCAGGAATTCAATCTCCTTCTTATGGTGAAGAGGGGTTAAAAGACAAAACATTTTGTTCTTTAATGAGGCTTTTAGGTTTCAGAAATCAAATAAGAATAAATCATTGGCAAACATGTTCATTTGCTGAACATAAAATGACAGATGAATTATTAGGTATATTAGATAGTCAAATAGATCTTATTGGTGAATGTGCTTTAGGGATGTTTGAAAAACCACAAATAAATACAGTAAGTAATAATATATCAGATATTCGAATTGCATCTTCTAAATTTATACTTGATGAAATTGATAAAGAAATAAATCAATTAATTGAAGAATATAAAATTACATCTTTTGAATGTATGATTTCTCTTCTTGGAGATTTTAGTGCTGAAATAAAGAAATTTAAATATTTATCAACATTAGAATAATTTAAATAAAAGATATTTATGAAACATGTAAAAGAAAATTTAAGACAATTTCAAGATTTTCAATTTTTTTCTCTATTAGAAGAAAAAAAGGATCTTGGTTCTGATGAAAAAAAACTTAAACAAGAAGAAGAAAAAGAAGGTATCGATATAATTAATAAACTCATTGATAATCTAGATAATTTTAAATCAGATGCTAATGATCAAATTATTAAATATAAAGATTTCTGGGAAGAAAATAAAAAATCCACTGAAAGCTTTGAAGGAGGCCAATTATATAAGATGTTTGATAGTGATTATATTGCAGGTGTTCTTATGCTTCCTGATGAAGCTTTAAGTGATGAGCAAATAGAAGATCAAATAAAAGAAGTTGATCAAGAAAAAAAAGAAGAATTTAAAGATGAAAAAGACGAAACAGACAAAACCAAAGGATCAGAAAAGCAACTTGAAAAAGAAGACAAATCTGATAAAAAAGCAGAAAAAGAAAAAGAAATAAAAGAAAGTCTTAATGAAGAAAAAGACGAAGGTACTGAAATTGATTTAGACCTTGATGATGAAACATCAGAAACCCCTGAATTAGATGCTGAATTAGGAACTGAGAAAGAAGAAAAAGAAGAACCTATAATACCAGAAGAAAAACCTGAAATGGGATTTGATACTGATGAAGAAACTCATGAATATTTTGCTGTATTTAATATGGCAGGGGAAGAAAGAGAAGAAATTTTTAGAACTGATAGTCCTACAGTAATAGAAAAATTTAAAGACTTTTTTGAAAATTCATTTAAAGGAGCTATGAAAGAACAAATTATGAAATTTAAACAAGCTCAAGAAGAAAAAAAGAAAGAGGCTGAAATAGCTGCTAAAGAAAAACTTCATCAAGAGAAAAAAGTTAAATTGGATAAATTTATGAAAGAATCTTAATATAAAAAGGAGTAATTAAAATTCCTCCTTTTTTGTGAAACTATTTTGATATACAATATATAAGATATAAAATACCATAATTATGAATGAAATAGATGTTCGATTAGCTTATCAAAGAGATACTGGAGATCTTCCATTATGGACTACAATGAGAGATGGATCTAAAAAATATTCTTTTATGCCTAAAAAAAATTGGAGATATGGAGTTCCTACTACTGTATATGGATTATGGATGGAAGAAAAATTAGGAGGAAATTCTAGACAATTAAGAGATGCATATTATAAAAAATATAGTATTCATCCTACTTATAAAGGATGGAATAGAAATACTGTTTTTTTCAGAGAATATTCTGAATGGTTAGAAATTAAAATTTATTCCAATCCTAAATTATTAAAATGGCTGAAAAACATAGATTAAATAGGGACTTTGATAAAGTTGTCTGTATAAATTTAGTTAATAGACCTGATAAAAAAGAAAAAATGGTTAAAAAATTTAACCAATTAGGTATTGATGTAGAATGGTTTACAGCTGTTAAATATGGATTTATACCTAATATTGTTAAACCTATTGAAGATTCTAAAAAAGGTCATTTCAATTTAAATCAACCCTTTGAAATTGGAGCAGCTTTATCTCATTATGCTGTAATTAAACAAGCACTTGAAGAAGGATGTAAAAATATTTTTGTTTTCGAAGATGATGTTCTATTCCATAAAGATTTTAATACTAAATTAGATAAGTATTTGGATAATGCTCCCAAAGATTGGGAATTATTGCTCTTGTATAGTTTCATGTATAAGTTAGTTCCTGAAAATATTAGAATAAATTCTAGATGGATAAAATCTAGAAATTCTTGGTCATTAATGACTTATGCAATGAATAAGAAATTTATGGAAGAATATATCAAAAAACAAGATAATTTTTTTACAATAAGTGATTTAGTAACTTATAAAATGCAAGAAGAAGGATTTAAAATTTATAGTGCAGTTCCTACTCTTTGCATACCTAATACAGATCTTGGGTCAAATATAAGAAATGAAATGAACTATAGTAATAACCCAACAATTTTAAATTTAGGATATAATAATGAAAATTATGAATAATATTTCTTTTTTAAGTAAATAAATATTAAAAAAGAAATATTAAAAATGAGTTATTTAATTGCTAATAATAAATTAGTAAATACTAATAATAAGATAGTTTATTACGAACAATTCCCACCTAATGGAAATGAAGTTTTATTCTATACTAAATTTAATTTAGAATCTTCTATCTATTTTAAAGATTTAAGTTTGTCTGGATTAGATGCTTCAGCTTTAACTACAACAACTCCTTATGATTCAATTGCTTTGAATACAGACATTCGTTTACAAAATGCTTGTAGTTCAGCAGGATGTTTTAGTCAATTCTACAATGGAACAATACAAGATGCTTCAAATAGTTCTAAAGTCATTTTAAAAAATAATTTATCTAAATTATATTTAAATAATTATATATTTAGCGATGTATCAAATAATTTATTTTTAATTTATTCAGCAGAACAAATTAGTAATAATTTAAATGATATTTTAAATAAAATTAATTCTAGATTAAAATCTTTAAATTTTAAATCTTTTATAAATGAAGGAAGTCCTTTTAATTTACTTTCAGGATATTCAACTATTAATTTAGGGGATAATATTATTTTAGCTGGATGTTATCCCGGAACAATATTAAGATCTATTAATAATGGAATTTCTTGGAGTAGTTCTGGTCAATTATTTGGATTAACTACTTTAATAGGACTTATTTATATAGGAAATGGAATATGTTTAGCAGGTTTAAATGGAGGACATATTTTAAGATCTATAGATAAGGGTTTATCATGGACTGATTTAGGTAGTATTGCAGTATCTACTTCATCAATTAATGGATTTTGTAATTTAGAAAACGGAATTATTTTAGCAGGAACTTCTTCAACAGGAGGAGGACATATACTTAGATCTACAAATTATGGATTAACTTGGCAAGATTCAAGTGTATTATTTTCTCAAACTTCTATTCCAGCTTTTTGCTATTATGGAGAAGGTATAGTTATAGCAGGTACTTATCCTTCGGGTTATGTTATTAGATCAATTGATTATGGACAAAATTGGAGTAATATAGGGGTAGTTACTGAACATCAAACTAATAGAATTATTAAATTAGATAATGGGGATTTAATATTAGGATCTGGAGATACAGGAAATATATATTATTCAATAAATAAAGGTTTATCCTGGAATACAGTTTCTTCAAATAATTTTTTTCCAACTAGGACAAGTTTAGGAACTTCTTTTTGTTTAGGCTTAACTGATTTTGGAGGGGGAATTATAATAGGAACTACTTTTAAATCTGGAGGACCAAATAATATTTTAATTTCAATAAATTACGGTAGACAGTGGTTTAATTTAGGATCTGTTGATTCTTCAACTAATAGTTATGCCGGAGATATGGTAAAAATTTCAAATGATGAAATATTAATTCCTATGCGTAATACTGGAAATATTATTTTAAGTAAAATAAATTTTAAATAAAATGAAATATATAACATTTCGTAATAAATTAATAAATACTAATAATAAATTAGTTTTATATGATGATTCATTAGATTTGGATGCATTATTATTTATAGAAAATGCAGCAATTACGAATCAAATACAAAAAATGGCCATTAATGTTTTTGTTAAAGATTTAAAATCTATTAATAATATTTTACCTAATTTTGTTAATTTTACAACGCCATCTAATTCCATAATTAAAGCTATTTATCCTTATATTGGAGGTAATGCTACCTCTCATAAATATAATCTTTTAAATCCATTAGATAGTGATGATGCTTTTAGACTTGATTTTAATGGTACAATAACACATAGTGTTTTAGGTATTAAAGGAGATGGTTCTACGGGTTATTTTGATACACATTTAATTCCTTCAACTATTTTAACTTTAAATAATATATTTTTAGCACATTATGCTTTAGGCAATTATATTTCTCTAGATAGATATTCATTAGGTGTAAGATCAAGTACTGATCAAAAATTATTCTTTTCAGGATTAATAAGTGGATATAAAGGGGCTGGCCATTGTTATAATAGTAATTCAGGTTTTGGATATATTGAAAGTGCGGAATCCTGGCAAATAAAAGATAGATTACAATATATAAATCGTTATAATGGAAAATATAACATTGGTTGTAGAGGTATTAAATCAACTGAAAATACAAATACGGGGGGTACACAACCTACTTTATCAATTAAAGGATTATGTATAGATAATGAAGGTACAAAAATATTATTTGATAATCGCCAATATACATTACATATTATTGGTAGTGGTTTATCTGATGATGCAATATTAGCATTAAGTAATGCTTGCGATAATTTTCAAAAAAATTTAAGTCGTTATCCTTACAGAAGTCTTATGGTATTTGATGGGGATTCTTTAACTTATGGATTACGTGAAGGTTGTACAGAATCCTATCCAACTCAATTAGTAAATAAATTTACATTACCAAACACAATTTTATCTTATAATTATGGAATATCTGGGCAAAAATTATCTGATATGATTACAGATGCATCCTCTCAAATAGATATTTTGTATGATTCAGCAAAAGATTATAATATAGTCTTTATTTGGGGAGGTGTAAATGATTTAGGCCTTGAATTGTCTACAACTGCTGAACAAGTATATGATAGATTAAAAACATATTGTCAAGGAAGAAAAGAAATAGGATTTAAAGTATATGCATTAACAATGTTACCACAATCAGTAATTACATATGTTTCAAGAATTACTTATGAAGCAGATAGACAAATATTTAATAATTTAGTAAGAACAGATTTAATTAATTCCGGATATTGTGATGGAATCATAGATATTGCTGCCGATAATAGAATTGGTTTAAGCGGATGTGAGTTAGATACAACATATTATTTAACAGATAAAATTCACATGAATAATACAGGATATGGTGTAGTTTCAGATATAGCATATAATAAAATAAAGTTTTTATTTAATCTTTAAATATAAATGAACAAAAAAATTTACACGTAATAATGTTATATGGGTAAATTCTAAAAGAATAATATGTCTTTCTTTGGGAAAATAATATATTAGATATTGAATTACGTTAAAAATTAAATTAAAATATGAAATATTTAACTTATAGAAATAATAAAATAATATCTTCTAATAATAAGATGGTTTTATATGAACCTTTTCCCCCAAATGGAAATGAAGTTTTATTCTATACTAAATTCGATTTAGAATCTTCACTATATTTTAAAGATTTAAGTTCATTACAATTAGATGCTTCAGCTTTAACTACTACAACGCCTTACGATTCTATTGCTTTATCAACTGATATAAGGATTCAAAATATTTGCAGTAGTTCTGGTTGTTTCAATCAATTTTATAATGGAACAGTTCCTGATGCATCTAACAGTGCTAAAGTTGTATTATTGAAGGATTTAAGTCAGCTTTATTTTGATAATTATATTTTCTCTGATGTATCTAATAATTTATTTTTAATTTATTCAGCAGAACAAACTGATAATAATTTAGATATTATATTAGATAAAGTTGAGGCAAGAATTAAGAAATTAAAAACTTGGTATTCCGATCCAAAAAATAAATCTGTTTATAGTCATAAAGTTTCGGATAATATTGTAATACCTTCACCTAATTATTATAATAAAGTTATTGCTTATGATATTAGTTCAAATTCTATTGAAGAATACGCAACCTTAAGTAGTGGAACTTCTGTTGGTTTATCTCTCTTTGGAACTGTATTATCAAATGGACAATTAATTATTTTCCCTTATAATAGTAAATATATTATACATATAGATTCTATTAATAAAACTGCTAATGAATATGGGGATTTTTCAAGTTTTGCTGCTGGAAGATTTATGACTTCAATGAATCAATCTCAAATATTACTTACAGATGGAAGAGTTTTGGGTATACCAAGAACGCCAACTTATTTTGTTTTATATAATCCTATTGAATTCAATTAATACTTTCGGTTCTCTTACTAATACTGCTGGTTCTAATAAATTCATGGGAGCTTGTAAAATAAACGATAATTTATATGTTGTTTTACCATGTGATTATAATTCAATTTTAAATGTTGATCCTATTAATAAAACAGTTGAATCTTATGGATCAATTGGAACAATTGCAAATAAATTTAAATCATATTATAAGATAAATGATAATTTAATTTGTTGTGTACCATATTCATCTCCAAATGTATATAATGTTGATCCTATTAATAAAACTGTCGAATCTTATGGTTCTTTAACGGGTAGTAATTTATATGTTAATTCTTTATTACTTAGTTCAGGAAAAATTTTAGCTGTTCCAAATAATGCAACTAATATAATTTTAATTGATCCTATAAATAAAACTATTGATACTTTTGGTAATTTAGGTAGTACAAATTTTAAATATCTTGCTAATATTATTGAATTAAATAATGGTCATGTTATTGCATTTCCATCAATGGCAAATTATTTAATTGATATTGATCCTATAAATAAATCCATTGAAAATATATATGATTTTGGAAATAGTACTTATAAATTTAATGATGGAGTTAATACAGCTTCAACTGATAATATTTTAGTTGGTATTTCAAATAATCAAATTATTGGATTGCCTTTTAATTATCCACAAGTAATTGATTATGATCCTATAAATAAAAAAGTATTTAAAATAGGATATTATTCTACAATTTCAGCAGATTCTGCAAAATTTACTAATAGAAGTCCTTTAATTTATTATGGGGATAAAAAGTTAATACAAATAAATTCATCTGGTTCTAATTATATTTTAGATATTGAATTAAGATAAAACTAAATTAAAATAAACTATATAATTTAATAAAAAATTATAAATGAACAAAAAAAATTTAAAAATTTGGTTTGCAGATTTTTGGCCAGAGTGGAAAGATGAAAACTTTATCTTTCCAATTTTAGAAAAATATTATAATATTACATTGGATAAAAATAATCCAGATATAGTCTTTTTTTCTATATTCGGTAATAGTCATACTAAATATAAATGTAAAAAAATTCTTTTTATTGCTGAAAATATTAGAAATAATTATAATGAAACAATAAAGAATAATATTCGTATAGCTATTAATACAGCTAATTATACTATATCTTTTGATCCCGCAAATGATAAAAATTATAGACTTCCTTTATGGCAAGTTTATATTTTATTAAAACCCGAGATTAAAGAAAGACTTTTTAATAAAACTATATTAAAAATTGAAGAATTCAAAAAATTTTGTTCCTTTACTGTTTCTAATTCGTCAAATATGTTTAGAAACTCTATGTTTTATTCTTTATCCCAATATAAATCAATTAATTCTTATGGTAAATTTTTAACAAATGATTTTTCTTTACAAAAATTATCAAAAGATAGATATTGGAGAGATGCTAAAGATGAATTTTTCTTAAAAAACCCTCATAAATTTTCTATAGTATATGAAAATACTTTATATCCTTATTATTGTACAGAAAAATTAATGGATGCTTTTTTATGTGGAAGTATGCCTATTTATAATGGTTCTAATAAAGTATATGAAGAATTTAATGAAAAATCCTTTATAAATGTTGGAAAATTAGGAACTGAAAAATCAATAGAATTAATAAAAGAAATGGATAAAAATGATGATTTATTTTATCAATATTACAAAGAACCAGTTTTTACTGAAGAACAAAAAAATAAATTAGAAAGTAATTTGTCTAAATTTGAAACCTGGTTAATGAATATCATTTAAGATAGTATTAAAGTTATAAAACTAAATATAACTTTTTAAATATAATAATTATGGAAATACAAAAAGAAGAAAATTTAAGAAAAAATATTGAAGATGCAATTAATAAAGTATCTGAAGAAAATGAAAGTAATACTCCCGATTTTATTTTAGCAGAATATTTAATAAATTGTTTAAAAGCTTTTGATTTAGCAACTAAACAAAGAGATAAATGGTATAATGTAAATTTAGAACCGTGTAATAGTTATTTTTTAAAAACAGATAATTTAGAATCTAAAGTATATAGATAATTTATGAAAAATACTTTATACATTTATTCTCAAACCCAAATAGGGGATCATATCCTTTGTTATTCTATTGTTAAATTTTATGCTAAACAATATGATAACATAATTTTACTTACTCGTGATTTAGGTTCAAGACATATGGAAAATCTTAGAAGATTATATTCTAGTCTTCCTAGTGTTAGTTTTATTCCTTTCCCTAATCATGAATCGACTCTTTTATTTATAAAATTAAATCAAGATAATAATTATTTAATTTTTGGTCATGAAGATTTTGTTAATGCTCTTAATTCAGGCAAAGCAAAACCATTTGATGAACATTTTTATGAAACAGCTAAAGTTCCTTTTAATAATAAATGGGATGAATTTTATTTTGAAAGAGATTTAGAAAAAGAAAAAGATGTTTTTTATAATAAATTAAAATTAAAAGATGATGAAGAATTTATTTTTATTCATCAAGATCCTGCTAGAGAATATTTTATTGATAAAAAATATATAGACAATACAGTAAAACGTATTCGTTTAGAAGATTTACAAGATATATGTCTTTTTGATTTTTTTTATACTCTAGAAAGAGCTAAAGAAATACATGAAATAAATAGTTCAATGTTAACTCTTATAGATATTATGCAATTAAAAGTTAAAGGGAAATTATTTTATCACAAATATGTGAGAGGCTCTTTTTATGAACAGCCTCGTTTAAAGTTAAATTGGCAAATAATAGAATAAATTAAAAATTATGAAAACAGTTTTAGTAACGGGTTCTGCTGGATTATTAGGTAGTGCAGTTGTACGTGCTTATGAAAAAGAAAATATAAAGGTAATAAAGCATACAAGAAAAGATTGTAATTTATTATCTAAAGAGGAAACTAAATCCTATATTTCCCTAATGAGGGATAATGGAGTAGATACTGTTATCCATTGTGCAGCAGATGTAGGAGGAGTATTAAAAAATACTCTTTATACTCAATATATGTTTTCTAATAATTTATTAATTAATAATAATATTATTGATGCATGTCATTTAAGCAGTATACCGAATTTTGTAAATATATTATCTACTTGTATATTTCCTCAAGAAGCAACTTATCCTTTAACTGTAGATCAAATTAGAGAAGGTTTACCTCATCCAAGTACTTTAGGATATTCTTTAGCAAAAAGAATTGGCATGTTAACAGTTCAATCATATAAAAGAGTATTTAATCGAAATTGGATAAATATTGTTCCAACAAATATTTATGGGATAAATGATAATTTCAATTTAGAAAATAGTCATGTTATTCCTGCTTTAATTAATAAAGCTAATGCCATATCTAAAAGTAATGAAGATTTTGTTATATGGGGAGATGGAACTTCTCTTCGCCAATTTATATTTAGCGATGATCTTGCTCAATTAATTAAATGGGCAGAATCCAATTGGCATGAAGATGAACCATTTATGGCAGTTAATCCAGAAGAATATACAATTACTGAATTATCTTTTATGATAGCTAAGAAATTTAATATTCCTGAAAATCGTATAAAATATGATTTTGCTAAACCAGGAGGAATACCAAGAATGACTGCATCTACAAATGCTTTTTGGTATCATTTTACTCCATTAGAAAGAGGATTAGATCAAACTATTAATTGGTATAAAAATAATTATCAAAATATCAGAAAATAATGAATTGCAGAATTACCCAAAAACCAATGACGGAATTATTTTCTTTAGGAAAATTATATATTTCGGATTTTATTAAAACGGAAGGAGATTATAGAGGTATTGATAAACAGGATTTAACTATTATGTTAAGCCCGGAAACTCAATCTCTTCAATTAAAAGAAAATGCAGATAAACATTTAATGTATGGAAAATATTGGTATCATTCAGGAACTAATGATTCTATGACAAAAGAATTAAAAGAAATAGCTGAATCTGCTGTCCAATTATCTAAAATTAAATTGCTTATTAAAATCTTTTTAGATATTGCTTCAAATGATGGAACTTTATTAAGTTTTGTTTCAGATAAAGAATATTTAAAAGTAGGTATAGATCCAGCAGAAGGGATTTTTCAAAAAAAAGCTAGACACCATTGCGAACCCATTCAAGATTTTTTCTCTAAGGAAGTATATAAAAAACACTATCCAAATGATATTCAAAAAGCTTCTATTATTACTTGTATTGCAATGTTTTATGATTTAGAAAATCCTAAATTATTTTTAGATGATGTATATGAAGTTTTACATGATGATGGATTATTTATTATCCAACAAAGCTATATGCCTCTTATGATAAAACAACTTGCATTTGATAATATTTGTCACGAGCATGTTTTCTATCATTCTTTATATTCAATGGAGTATCTTCTTAAAAATTCTGGTTTTAAAATAGTTGATGTTCAATTAAATGATGTTAATGGGGGAAGTTTTAGAATCTATGCACAAAAAGAAAAAGCTAAAATTAATTCTTTTGGTTCTTCTCCTTATAGAGATGTTTGTAACATGAGGATTCAAGCATTAAGAGAATATGAGAAAACTTTAAATTTAGATAAAAAAGAAACTTATGATGAATTTTGGAAAAAAATACAAGAACTTAAAAAACAAACATTTGATTTTATAGAATCTATTAAAAAAGAGGGTAAAAGTATTTGGGTATATGGAGCATCTACTAAAGGAAATACCCTTTTGCAATGGTTTAAGTTAGATAGTAAATATATTGATGGAGCTGCAGAAAGAAGTCCATATAAATATGGTTTAAAGACTATAGGAACAGATATTCCTATTCATTCAGATGAAACAATGCGTCAAGTTCATCCAGATTATTTACTTATACTTCCATGGCACTTTATTAATGAATTTAGAGAAAGAGAATCCGAATATCTTAAAAAAGGAGGAAAATTTATTGTTCCCTGTCCAAAATTTGAAATAATAGGAGGGGAATAAATGAATAACATACTTTTTGTAAACCACCAAAAATCTCATTGTGGAGTATATGAAATAGGGAAACGAATATTTAATTTAATTGATCAAAAGATTATTCCTTTAATTTATCTTGAAACAGATAATTCTCAAAAAATATTAAATGCAATTGAAGAATATTCACCAATAGCTATTATTTATAATTATTTTTTTGCAACTATGCCTTTTGTAAATGAATCTTTTACAAAAAAAATTTTAAGTGGAAAAAATATAAAACATATAGCTATCCATCATGATCCTATGGGGCAAAAAGATATAATAAATTTAGAAAAAGTTTTTGATTATTGGATTATTCATGATGATACCAATACAATTCCTAGCCCTACTAAATTTCTTACAGTAAGACCTATTTTAAGATATGAACGAAAAGGAGAACCTAATTTAGAAAAAATTTCAATAGGAACTCATGGATTAATAGCTTCCCATTGGAAAATGTATGATACTATAGTAGAATATATTAATAATGCTTTTGATGAAGTTACTATTAATATGAATCTTGGGGTAGCTACTTTTGGAAAAAATTTAAATGAAGTAGTAAAAGTAGCTAATATGTGTCGTGCTAAAGTAAGAAAACCCGGTATAAAGTTAAATATTATTCATGATTATTTTCCTACAGAAATAGAATTAGTGGATTGGTTAGCTAAAAATACTATGAACATTTATTTTTATAATGCTAATCCAGGAGCAGGGGTAGGAGGATCAGCGGATTTGGCTATTTCAGCTCAATCAAGTTTAGCAATAAATGATACTTATATGTTTAGGCATATATCTAATCATTTAGGAATTTGTTCTCAAAATACATTAAAAAATTTTCTAGGAAATTATAATGAAGTTAGAAGACTTTATCAAGAATGGTCTCCAGAAAGAATTACTAATGATTATAAAAAAATGCTGGAATCTGTATTATGAAGAAATCCATTTATATTTTTCATCATTTGGGAATGGGGGATACTCTTTTATGTAATGGCCTTATTAGACATTTTGCAGAAAAATATGATATTGTTTACATTTTTGCAAAACTAAATTATATAAAAAATGTATTATACATGTATAGGGATAACCCTA
>JAQUND010000035.1 GCA_028717785.1 Candidatus Nanoarchaeia archaeon
CCTTCCATTTCTCTAAGTTGCTTCATCCAATTAGCCATAGTAACCTCTTAAATAGATTTTTTAGCTTCTTTATAAGCTTTTTTAGTTTTATTGACTAGAGTTTGCTTAATTACTGTAACGGCCTTAATACCATCTTTTGATGAATAATCCTTTACATAAACGGTCTTAGGAGTTTCAATTACTTCGTATTCTGATGGTGTTTTTTTATAATTAAGATCTTTTCTGAGTTTCTTAAGTCTACTTGCTTTTCCCATACAGTCTCCTTTAGTGAGTATATTTGTTAAAATCCATATACCCGCTTTTAATATCTAAATTCATTTGCTTGTCCATATACTTACAAACATTTTCAAAAACCTTTATTTTCCCTTCTAACAAATGTTCCAAAGCCACTAACATATCAATTCTATCTTGTGCTTTTACATACTCTTCTTGAGTTTGCAAAAAAGCGTCCCTAAAACATTTAGAATCTTTTAACTTTCTTTCGTTAAGGAAATCAGGGTACTTGTCTAACAATGCTTCAGATTTTGCGTTCATAAAATCTTTTTTGGTCCTTGTAATTTCATAACCTATTACACTAAGTTGCTGTCTAGCCTCTCTCCAAGCTTCATTAAAAGTATAGCTTAATTCATTATAAGTACCTGAAGTTACTACTTTTGCCTCAACAAGCCTTTTCTCTCCTTCCTTAACTTTAGAAATATCCAAACATTGAGCAGGACGCGAGCCGAACTCAGGGAGTATAAGTTCGGCTCTTTCAGCAAATCGAACGGGTAATTTCTGTTCATTATCCATTAAAAGCTCCAATAGATTTCAAAAATTCTTCGTCACTCAAGGCCGTTGGGGTAACCGGCGGCTGAGGAACAGGTTGTGAAACAGGCTGAGAAACGGGTTGTGAAACAGGCTGAGAAACAGGCTGAGAAACAGGCTGAGAAACAGGCTGAGAAACGGGTTGTGAAACAGGCTGAGAAACAGGCTGAGAAACAGGCTGAGAAACAGGCTGAGATGTTGCTTGTACTGGAGGTTGTACGTTTTGTACAACTGAAGGAACATTTATAGGAGCTGTAGTAGATGTATTAACAGTAGCCGCTACATTAGCGGGCGATACTGTAGTATTTGCTGTAGTTGATGAATTACTAGCGTTTTCTGTCTTTCTTACTAATATTTCATCTACAGCCAAAGGTCCTTCGTTAACTATTCTTTTAACTTGATCGGAAGTGGGAGTGGGATAAAGTTTATCAAGCTCCCAGGCCTCATCATCAAGGCGGTTTATGAAATTTTGATCCATAACATGAACCTTTTCCTGTTCATACATTTGACCGTTGACTACTACACGTTCTTTATAAACCGATACCTGATATAGAATATCTCTTATATTGCCCGTTTCGGAAGGAACTTTTCTAAAATTAAAATATCTTCCATTATGAACCGACATAGGATCAATTCCAAGCTCGCGAAGTCTTTTAATCTCGGCATCCAAAGCAAGTTTTTGTTTATAGCCAATTTTGATTACCCCTATAACTCCATCCAAATCAACAACATTAAGATAATGTTTATTTTCTATATTATATAGAAATAACATATCTTTAGCTTTTTTAACTTCTTCTCTAGTAGACTTTCCGACTTTGAGCAAATTAATAACAGTATCAAGGTTTCTTTCAAGTTCCTTTCTTTTCAAATAAGCTTCTGACTCTACTTCAACCATTTTAGTAGATGAATTAACTACCCTACAATCCTGGAATGGCCTCATATAATTCTTTGAATCTTTATATCCCCATACTACAGAGTAATACATTGACCAACGACCTTTTTTTGCGAGATCGCCCATTGGAGGCAATATACGAAATACATTATCTCCATCTTTTATTTTAAAACTCTTCTTTTTTGTACCGTAATTGGCTTTTCCAATTTCCATAAATTCTCCTTTATTTTATATTTTTGTTAATTTTAACAAGGCATTCTTCTACCGCCTCTTTAGTAACACTTTCTAACACAAGAGAAGTAATTGCTGGAGCCTCTGATTTTCCAGCCTGTACCACAAAAGTATTATTAAACATATTTTTAAATCCTTTTTGAATATCTGATATAAGTTGTTGATTTTCTGATGTTATTAGTATTGGAACTACCTGCCCATCGTATTCTCTTTCGACTGCTTCTTTAGTTATTGCCGTTAAAGCATATAGTCCCACAACTTCGCTACCTATTTGGTTATTAAATGCCTCTGTAAGAAGTTTCAAAAAGTCCTTTTCGTCTTTAAGCATTCTTTTATACTTTGTTTCAAACATCAACGACGGAAATCCCATAATACCAAGTTCCATTGCCATGTCCTCAAAAGTTACAGTAACTTGATCAAATAGGGTTACGCTCGAAGGAAAATTTGTATATAGTTTAGGACTGATTTCTTTTATAATCCTTTCATAAAAGTCTTCAGCCTCTACTTTAAAACATTTATAGTCCTTTGTTGCAAATTTAGCAAATTTCTTATTACCATTACCAGTAACTAGTATAAAAATTGTACGATTTTTCAATTTATCCCTATATTCAGTCATTAACCCTTCTAAATTTTCTTTAGCTCTTTTAATGTTGCCTAATTTAGCAGAATAACAAGTAGGGTCCTCGCCCGGTGAAGATTCTGCAACGGCCTTAGTTTCTTTAATTTTATTAACAAGCTTAGTTAGTTCGTTCATTATAATCTCCTATAAGTTAAAGTGTTTTTTTACTTTTTCTTCGGTATCGAAATTCTTTTTAGCTTGCTCAAGTTCCTTTTTACCAAAGTAGTTATTTTGAAAAGATTTATCTATTATATATTTGCCATTCATATATTGTATAGTAAGTCGTATGTTTTCATTATTAGGGCTTAGTGATATAATCTGAACCAATTTTTCAGTAATCTGCTTTGTTTCCGTTACTACATTTAACTCCATTTTATCTCCTTTATTAACTAATATAAAGCCCGTATTTAAATCCATTCTTATCTCCTTTATTATATTTTACCACATATTTCCTTTTTTTATTAATATTTTTTTAGTATAATTAGCAGCAGCTTGAGAAGTGCCTGATAATTTTGGATTTCCTACCATGTATCCATCTTCAAAATTAGTTACAATAGATCCATAATTAGATAAATCTAAATTATATGCGCCAACTACCTTAAAATTTTTTTCCTTAAGATACTTTATATAACAAGCTGGATAATAGTTACAATACTTATCAAGATTTTTACCATCATTACCAGCAGCTACTATAACGACCATGCCTTTTGTAAGGCTTTTTTGAATAAGAGAATATTCGTTCCAATTAAAATTATTGCCCCCCATTGAAATATTAAGATATTTAACATTATCATCTATTGCCATTTTTATTGCCTTATTGTAAATATCTATATTATTTTTATTACGAAAATTATTAAAGACCTTATAAGAAATAATACAGTATTTTTTAGCATCTAGCCCTTTGGTAATTATATTAAAAATATTAATTCCGTGCTTATCTATACCTATTCCATTATCGTTAAAAAAAGTTTTAATCCCTTTTTTACACATTATTTCAGACCTGGTTTGGTCGATACTTATACCGGTATCTATAATTCCTATTTTAATACGCTTTTCATCTTTTGCATAGGAAATAGATATAATCAACATTAAAATTATAAAAAACTTCATAGTCATTACAACTCACTCAATTATTTATTCCAATATATCATATTAAATTCTTTTTGTCAAGCTAAATAGAGTTTTCCTCAATTATAACATCTATTATATTAGTGTATGGCTTACCCTCTCTCTTAGTGTAGAAAAAATAAGCTAAACAACCTTTTTTAAGGTTTTCTGAATATTCTAATATACCTGTTTCTCTATTAGGCCATAATACTTTTTCCGAAATATAACCATCCGAATCTATTATAATTTTTAACGCTTTTTTGGTATTATTTTGATAAGTGAATTCTTTCATATCAAGCACATACCCAGCAGTACAAAAGTATATTGCAGCCGGTATAGCCATATTATCTATTCTTTGTAAATAATCGCCTGGAAATAATTTGTATTCTCGTTTTGTAGATCCTTTAATAAGTTTAAAATTACCTGTTTCAAAAATAGTTATTTTGGAACATCTACAAAGCAGTTCGTAAAGGTTTATATTAATGGTTGGAAATATACTTTTCTTTATAAGGAAGTCCTTTTGAGGAGATACCCCTATATAAGTATTATCCATTACAATTTCTTTAGGACCTTTTAAGACAAATTTTTCTTTATTTTTGAGAATTTTATCAAGTTCTTTATCTTGTGCGTCCTTGATCTTACTATCAAAATCTTTTATTTTATCGTTAAAATCTTTGAGAACAACAGCTCTTTCATATGACGTTAATTTTTCAGAAAGAGTTAAATTATTTTCAAATAAAGAATCTAAAACTCCAACGTAGACTAACTTTCTTGTCATAGCGGGACCACAAACTTCTTTATCGACAAAGTCTTGTATACTTTTATAGGGACGACTTTCAATAATTTTATTAATTATTTTTTCTCCAAGCCCAGATATTATAGACAGTTTATTCCTTATTTTACCTTGATTATAATCTATTATCATAGTTTCTTGTGAGAGATTAATGTCGGGCGGTAAAAGAAGATCCTTAACATACTTGTAAAATACTTCGTTAATTTCTTTGTCGTCAGCATTTGATAAAACAGCAGCCCACCACTCTAAGGGATAATGATATTTAAGAAAAGCACAAGCGTAAGAAGTGGTTGCATAAGCGGTACTATGGCTGAGGTTGAAAGCATATGCAGAAAAAGTTACCATCATTGACCATATTTTTTCGGCAGTTTCAAGGTCTATTTTTTTAGTAGCGCCTTCTATAAATTTAGGTTTAAGTTCATTCATTAGTTTTACTTTTTTCTTGCCCATAGCTATGCGAATATTTTCAGAATCTATTACATTTAGATTAGCTAATTCTTTAGCTATTTTGCTTACCTGTTCTTGGAAAACAATGATTGAATAAGTTTCTGGCAATAATTCATTTAATATTTCTATTTCTCCCTTAGTTCTTCCAGTTTTTCTTTCAATATATTCTTCTGCCATGTTTCTATTAGTTTTGGGATCAATAAATTCCAAAATTCCTGGACGTACCAAAGCTTCTACAATTGCACAATCGGTAATTGATTTAGGTTTAATGGCTGCAACAAAAGGAGTAACGGTACTAGTGTTTAATTGGAATACTGTTTCTGTTTTACCTTCCCAAAGCATTTTAAAAACATTTTCATCTTCTGGTAAATCCCATATAAAGGTTTTTTTATTATCGTGGATAAAATACCCTGTTTCTTGTTGTCGATCACAACGATCATTAATATATTTTAAACATAAGTTTATATCTTTTAGGACTGAAATTACTAAAAAATCATACTTAATTAATCCAGCATATTCACATTGCTTAGCTTCAGGCTGTGTAACTCTATTAGTTTCGCCTACTGAAAAGACAGGTATAGTGTTTTCAATTGGTTCGTTTGATAAAATCCAAGCCGAAGCGTGCCTCCCACATTGTCTTGATAACGATAAAGCTCTTTTAACAATATCCCATTCTTTAGGTCTTTCAATAACATATTTTTTAAGATCTTCGTTCGTTTCAATAAGCCCTAATATGTGATTACCGTCGCTATCTTCATAACCAAACACATAATCTTTATCAGATAACCCTTGAGGGGTATTAGGAAGGGATTTTGATAACTTTGCTATGGATTCTTCAACTTCTCCATTATTAATAAACCTATTGACATCTAAAATAGCCGATTTAATTCGTAATAAAGTGCGTGTTGATATTTGAGCAAATTTATTACCATATTTTTCTTTAAGATATCCAGAATTACCATCCTGACCTACCAATAATTCACGGTCCTGCAAATCAAAGTCTATGTCAGGTAAATTGTTTTGCTGAATACGATCTAAAGTAAGAAACCTAGCCGAACTAAGTCCATACTTAATAGGATCTATATGGGTTATTCCCATAAGATAAGAAAGCAAAAAACCCGAAGAAGAGCCACGAGCAACCCCTACCAGCTTATTGTTTTTTTTATAATGATCATAAATATCCACAATGGGCAAAAAATAAGGCACTAAATTAATCCTACCGTTATTAACTAATAATTCATACTCTTCTCTAAATTGTTTAACGTACCTTGGGTCATCCCACTTCATTCTTCCATTTTTCTTAATAATATCAAGCATTTGTTGTTCTGGATTAGGACCGCAATCAGGAAGTCTATATTCATACTTTAATTCAAAGTCTTTAAAATTATTAGCCCATTTATATGAATTTTCGACTATTTTTTCAATAATATTATCATCAAGTTTAAGTTCATTATTGAGATATTCTTTTGTTTCATCAGTAGTTCTTATGTGCTGATATTGTTTTAATCTATATTCTTCGCCTAATTTCATGTCCTGAACGCATTTATCTTCGATTGTAGCGTAGAAACTATAACTATTGAGGAGTAACCTATCTTTATCGCCAAAACGCTCACAGAGGGCAATTATGAACGAATTAGCCCTAGTTTGGAGGTCTCCCGGCAGGCTTTGGAATGTGTTTATAAGCTTAGCGCTTTTTATCTGACCGTATTCGTCCTTAACTTTGTATTTAATTTTATTAAGGTATATATATAAAAGTTTAGTGTGTTTGCTATATTTCCTAGTAATATCAATAGCTTTTGCTACTTTTGAAAAATCGGTTTCGATCCTATTTTGGGAAGGTAAGTGAATAACCTTATTATTAAGGGTTATTTCGACTACCGTATTCCAATATTGATCATATTTTAAAGGGATAATAGTGGGATAAAATTTTTCACCAAATATTAACTTTAGTTTTTCATAATACTTTAGCCCAAGATCCGCTCTTTTAACAAGTAAATGTTTGGAAACCATGCACTCTATATCCGAAGTACATACGGTTACATTTTCCTTAGCTATTTCTTCTAAATCTGCCCAATTCCAAAGCGGATACTTATTATCTCTTATAATAATTGGTTTATCAAAATTAGAACTTTTTACTACAAGTTTTTGATAAGCTTTTTGGTCTTTTGCGTGAATTATTAATTTAAAATACTTTATTTTTTCAGACGGCGTATTTTTAATGATGGGGCAATTTTCGTCTTTAAAATAGATTTCGACTCCGGGTATTATTTTTACGTTGTTTTTCTTACCATACATAACGCCTTTTAAGGTAGAACTCATATATCCTAAATCGGTTATAGCAAAATAGTCCATACCAAATTCTTTACTTTTGTCAATCATTGTTTCTATAGTAGATGCAGTAAAGGGAGATTCGGGATGGTTACATGGAGATATAAAGTTCTTCATTTAATTTTTACTTTACCCATTTAAATACATATTTTGGTCTATAATAGATACCAGGAGAGCAAATGGAAAAATTTAAGCCATTTGATATTATAATTAAGTCCTCTATGCCAGTTGCGCACCCATATAAATTTTCAAATCTTCTTATTCTGTTTTCCTCACCATTTTGATATAAAATTAAATTATTTTCATCCATTTCACCAACTAAATACATTAACCGCCCTACTACTTTATCTAAATCAGTATTATCAGTTAATTGGAATAAATTTTTATCAATTTTCATTTTTCAATAATTTCTAATAAGTTTTGGTCAATATTAATTGTACTAGATTTCATATTTATAAGTAAATTCTTAATATTTTTATATACTTCTACGTTCATTAAAACATCGCCCTTTGCATCATGAACGTTATTTTCTGGAATATTAAAATATTTAGTAAGAGAAGTCAAAGATCCTAGATCTTCTGGAAGCAAGTCTACATCTTGTAAAAATGTTAAAATCCTTAAAGTATCTATAGAGTTATAATGAATATATTTTTCCCAAAGCTCTTTATTCATAAGCCAATTAAAAATAAAGTTACGATCAAAATCAAAATTATGACCGCAAGGCCTATAGGATCTTTTTTTACCTTTTATTTTGTATTTATTGAGGAAATCAATAAGTTTTTTAGTCCCTTCTTCGTAAGTCACAGTATGAGGATTATTAAGATGTTCTTCAATATTAATACCATTAACCTTGAGCGCTTCTTGTTCGACATTTAATTTAGTTAAGTCCGAAGGTTTTAACCATAAATAAAGCTCGTCAACAGGGTTAAAATTTTGATCGTATATAGCAAAATAAGCTGTTAAAAGTGAATTTATTGGCTTTGTACCGCCAGTTTCTGTATCTAAAAATAACTTATACATTATTTCTCTTCTTTCCTCATTTTAAGGAATGATTGAATTTTTTTAACAGCATTTTGAAAGACCTCTTCTACTTCTTCTTCGGTCATTAACATGACCTTAGCAATGCGTTCGTTATCTATTCCTTCAGGATGGACCTTAAGAAGATTTTTAATCGAATTACCTAACCGAGGACAATAAATAAAATCCTCATCATTTTCAATTTTTTCTTTCAACTCTTCTTTGTTAAGGTGATTATTCATTGACTCTCCTTCTAAACTTTATTATGTTAGATTTTATAGGTTCTTTAAGTTCTACGTTAAGATAATTATATTCATTATTTTTAAATTCTTTATCAAGCTTTTCTTGAAGTGCTAATTTCATATTCTTTATTTCTATTATAAGTTGTTTAATTCTTTTAAGTTGTTCTATAGTTTTCTTATATTCAGAAATTATTGTCACAATATTTTCTTGTTTAAGAAAGTTAATATTATATAACAAATCTTCTTGCACGGAACCCAGATGCATTAAATCTTGTTCGATAGCAATTAAGGTTT
This sequence comes from Candidatus Nanoarchaeia archaeon, assembly GCA_028717785.1. The sequence goes on from JAQUND010000035.1 coordinate 8,775, forward strand.
TGCTAATATCTATTTTTGTTTCTACTATTTTAACACTCATAAGTACTCTTTATCTTATAATACCATAAAAAATCTATTAAAAACAATATTTATTAAAAATTATAACAATTTTTAAAAGATTTGTCTTAATTTGATAATAACATTTTAAAGAAAATAAGTCAAGGGATTTAAGAATTTATTTTTTCTTGAAGGTAAATGGGGAAACTACGAAAAAAGCAGGTCCTTCTTTTATCGGTTTGAACATAATAATTCAATATCTGCAAGGCTTCTGAGTCAAACCCCTTCTTTTCTGAATAATCATCTTGTCCATATAAGCACCCATTAACTTGCATTTTACCTTGACCGTAAGTTATATGTTCGTGCCAATGGCCAACTCTATAAAAGTTAACAATTTCGCCTACTTGGGTTTGGCGCTTATTCATCAAATTTGCGAGCGTATCTCTATTAAGGTTTTTTAATTCCTCGCCATGTTCAGTAATTATAATATTACCATATACTTTAGTCATATTGTAACTTTTCATAGTAATATTAAAATCTATGTTCGTTAAATTAGAACTTTGACATAACAATTGAAGAGTTTTATAAATAATATAAGTTAAATTCTCCTCGCCTGGTCTTACATAGGTCGCCTTATCACCAACCCTATCGTGATTGCCCGTAACACACGATACATCAATTTTAATGCCAGTTGCCGATAATGGAACAAAGAAATCTTCAAAAAGGCTTTGAATAGCCTCAAAAACCTGCTTAGATGTTCCAAATTCGCTTGATTTAAGGCTTTCTATACCATGCATATGTGATGACTCTATTATATCTCCCAAAATATTAACAATGAGCCTTTCTACATTAAAGTATTTACCGTTTCTTTCTATTTCTTTAATAATTTGACTAGATAACTTACGAATTCTTCTACGAATTTCTTCACAATTTACTAAAACCTTGCCATCGTTATTTTTAATAAGTTTACCAAAGTGAATATCCCCAAGTAGAATTTCGAGTGTCATATTGTCTTTTTTGGAATCAACTTTTATTTTAGGGACTTTGTATTTATTTAAAGATATTTCCCTAATAACTTCTTTTATTGTTTCTAAAATATCGTCCCTACCGTTCCAATGATCTAAAATAGTTTTATTTTCTTTAGCGGTATAGCTACTATTTTTTTTGGTCCTATGAAGTTGCTTAAGCATTTGAACTTGGCCGTCGTCTTGTTCAAAGTAATTTTTATAATATTCATAACAGTGTCTTAAATTTTCATGGGTTTTATTTTCTTTAAATTTTTTATTAAAATCATAAGCTATTTCAACCCAAGACAAGCTGGCTTGTTCTTTTAATTTAATTATATAAGCTATTTCGTCTTCAGAGTAAGTTTGCATATATGCTCCTTTTAGAGTTTTTCAGTAGGGTTAGGAGTAGATTCTTCATGTTTTTCTTCAGGAAAAGCTACTGTTTGGTCAACCTTAGGCATATCATAAATTTCAGTTATTTCAATAACGTCACTATTGTCATCAAATTTAATTCTATCCCCTACCTTTTTACCAAAAAAATACTTTTTTGTTTCTTCTGAAAAACTAGGCGTAGCATATTGAACTCTTGATGCTACTTCCTTACCTTCATTGTCATACTGCCTTCCAACCAAAAAGGTTCTATCATCGACTTCTTTACTATCATTTCTTACAATAGCACCTCTAGATTCTAAAAATTTAGCTTTATTTTTAAGTATATTTTCTTCCTCTTCAATAACTAATTTTTTGACAGTATCTTCATTAAGTTCATTTTTTTCACCAGCTCTAATTGTGGCATTGGCTTTTCTGTTCACTTTACTAACGATATCTTCGACAGCACCCATTTCATCTGCTAATATCGCTATTTTATTGTCCATAAGCTTAAGCTGACCATTAAAATCACTTGTAAGATTTTTAAACGTTGTATCAAGGCCGGTCACTAAGGATTCTAGTTTAGACGTTAAAACAGCCAAAGAATCCTCTATTGCAGTCAGTCTTTGGACAGCGTTAAGCTTTTGTGTTGATATTTGCTCTTTAATCTCAACCGCTTGCTTAATAATTGTGTCTACTTTATTTTCTGTAGTTACTTCCGTTTTATTCTCTTCCATCATTATTCTCCTCTATGTTACCTATTTTGTTTTGCGATAATTTAATAAGTAAACTATTAAGTTGACTTTTTTCACTAGTGTTTCCCATTCTGATAGATTGTTCTGTCAAGTATTTTTGTTCTAATTCTTCGGGAGTAGGCATAGGAACCCTTTGAACAGATTCTAATTTTTTATGTTTATTATTGACTTCTTTTATTCTATTTTCTTTTTCTACGGCTGTCATTTGATCCCAAGGCTTAATTTTACTTAATTCTTTTATATCTTGCTTAGCAAGTAATTCGGTTTCTTCTGGTGTGAGCGATCTTGGTATGGCCGAATCATTTGTAATTCTTTTTTTTGGGGGTTCAGCAGATTTTACTTTTTTAGTAGTGGCATATGTAGTAGAGCTTGAAAGAGGAGAATTAACTACCTTATGGGTTAAAGGCTTTAGAGTTCCCATTACTTTAGATTCTGTTACTGGTTTTATAGTTGAAGGAACGGAAGTTATTACAGTGGTCGTTTTATCGATAGTAGCTGAAGTTCCTTTTGTTCCTTTATAGGCCAATTGTTTCAAAAATTCAATCTCTATTGCGTTAAAGGGAAGCTCGTATTCAAATTGTATAGGGTTTGGATTTTCTAGTTTATCTTTTTCTGCTTTAATTCCCATTAGTATTTCTAATCTTTCTACTATAAACTCTTTAAGTTCGTTTTGGACATTTTTAATAGCTTGAGGATTTATATCAACTCCTTCAAATAGATTATGATTAATTAACATCTCATACAATTTAGCTTGCTCAAGCCTAAGCCTAGTTTTATGAATAGTATCAGCTTCTTGATCATTAAGCTCAAAAGCGCTATTATTTTGTATCTCTCTGATCATTTCATCGGTTGCCGAAGAAGCCTGCGGCTGTTCAACTAAAGTATTTTGTGTTTCAAATTGTTGTAATCTTTTATCGCTTTCTTGGACCTCTTCACAACGATCACATTCTGAAACTTCTTCCGAATCGTTACCCCATATATCTTTAGCCATAAATACCTCTATTTAAAATACCTTCTTAATTAAAGACCAAAGTGTAATATGATTGGTCCACCAATTTAAATCTTTTGTCAATTGCTCTACTTGACGAGTTAATTTATCATTATCAGCCGCTAATTTAAGTAAACTATCTTCTACTTTAATAATTTCAATACCTATCATACCTAAAGTTCTCTTTTTAAGATCATCTTCGTACTCTTGGGACCATTCTTTAACTAACATAAAAATTCTAAGAATAGGGGAATCCTCTACATATACTAACTGACTTACGCCATGACGTTTATTAAGCTCTTTAAGTTCTTCTATTCCCAATGTTTTAATACCAAAATTATATCTTAAAGATTCCAATATATCGTAATTAATTATTGGCTTTAATTGTTTTTTATTTTTCTTTACCATATTCTATCTCCTATTTTCATTATACCATAAAATTTTGTTAAAATTCAATCTTTTTTATCATTATTTTCATATTCTTCCAAAGCATCTGATAAAGCATGACCACAGGAAACAATGCCTGGTTTTTTGATTTTGGAACATCTCATAGATCTTAATTGATCCGTTATCATCTCTATAACTGAATGATTTTTAAAGGTTTTTCTCATTTCTTCTAACTCTATTTTGGCGTTTTCATATTCTTCATTATCGATATAATTCATTATTTTCGTAATAGTTTCATCAGAGTAATCTTTTATTCCAATATTGAACCTAAGTAAAGCCGAAACAAGCCTAGCTATACCATCTGTAAGACCTCTACAGCATTGAGTAGTGGTTTCTTGAATAAATAACTCATATGGTTTTTTATGCTTTTCATTTACCGTTATTTTAATAGGTCCACAAGCTGTTTCAAGTTCTAAAGTAAAGCCCTTAAGAGTCTTATCTCTCTTTGACCACATTTTAATGTCGGCCATCTTTTCTCCCTGTTATTTTTTAAAATTCTGAAGATAATAAGCATAACCAAGTAATAAACTATCGGCCTGATCTTCGTTTTTAAGTTTAAGATCAAGACCAAATATTTCATTAGCCCTTCTTACATTAGTATGTTTTTTGGTTATTTTACCTATCCTTTTACCTTCGAGATTTTTAACAACCTTAACCCCTAACTTTCTTTGTTCTCTAATATTTTTATTTTGGCGCTTTTCCTCATCGTTCATAATACAGCCGCAAATCCTACGCCATTCTTCTGTGTAAAAATAATTATAAGTACCAGTAAAATCACCTTGACACATATGTTCAGCTACCAAATGATGAATCCATTCAAGTATTTTTTGAGAATAGTTATTTTTAGAGCCTTTAGAGGTTTCTTCAATAACGATATGATCGGGTTGGTGTAGTTTCAATAAGTTAGAAATATCGTTATAGCAATGTAGAGCCCAAAGAATGTAATTTAATGGATATTTTTGATCTGGTTTCTTTTGCTGATCTAATGTGCCAGATTCAAGTAATTTATACCCATTATCATCTATTTCGGCTACACTCCAACCTGTTTTTGTAGATATATCAAGGGCAAGAATTTTAATTTTTTGCACTATTTAGAATCTCCCTTAACTTCAGCCTTATTTTCTACTTTAGGTCCAATAACTTCTTCTTTCTCTTTAATAAGGAAATAAAGATAAGTAAGTTTCAATTTAAGGGCCTTTAGAGCGTCACTATAAGGAGCCTCTAACTCAGCCTTTTGTTCTGATATTTCAACAAGTTGTACATCGTTTTCTTTCGCTTGCTGTGTTTCCTCTCTATGTTTTGAGTAAATGTTAAATGTCTTTTCAAGCTCCTTTAGTTGCAAATTTGCAACAGCGTTTACAAAATCAGGATAATCTTTACGAACTTTCTTGATCAGATTAAATTTTTTCTTTTCATTCATCATACTAACTCCTTTGTTATATTATACCATAAAATTTATTGAACCGTACTAGTTTCTCC
>JAQUND010000036.1 GCA_028717785.1 Candidatus Nanoarchaeia archaeon
ATGCTAGTACCTAAACCACGATCATATTTTGTATAAGTTAAAGCTTGACCTGCTCTTCTTCTAGAATTTGATTTATCTTCGAACTCACGCCATTCTTGACCAAAATCAACCATTCTTTCTTCAACAATTAATCCACAACTTCTGCAAGAAATCTCACCTTTGTCTTTATTGATACTTAAATTTGTACTTCCACATTCAGGACATTTTTTAATATAATTTGGCATGGTTTTTACCACCGGCTAATTCTATAACAAGGTTTATAAATATAACTATTAAGTAGTATATAAACCTATCTATTTTAATAGCTATGTCTTCCAAATATACATTCTACCATCGAAATATTTAAAAATTAAAATTATAGGTTTTGGCAGGACATTTTAGAATAAATTTAATCTAAATAACTTATATTACAATTTTCTTGAATCCAACTTCTATAATTAGGTTCACAATAAGGATTACTTTCTTTTTCTACAGCAGGGAAACAATCAACACCTTTTACTTCTGGACATTTATCCTCCTTAGATTCATTATCTGAAGCAAGAGTTCCATAAATAGGGTTTGAAATTGCAAAAATATTAGGATTGTTAACTAATTTTATTAATCCTTTTTTACTAATATGTCCAGAAAACCATCTTCCTATTATAGACTTTTTATCAAGTTTAAATTCATCTTCTGATAATTTATCTAAAATATTATCTTGGATTTTCAGACTTTCATTTTTTAACTCTAAATATTTACTAAAGTTTCTCTTTCCAGATGGTTCTGATTGTTGTGATGAAAGAGCATTTAATGTAACAAAAACATCAACAAATTTCCCACTATCCAATGTTTCAATAGAAATATTATCAAGATTTACTTTATTATTAAAATAGATATTTTTAATATTATTTCTATTACATCCAGCTATCAAAACAAGCAAAAGAACTAACCCTATTATAAAATATTTTATCATATAAAACCTAAGAATCTATACTTTAAAAAGATTGTCCAATATTCAAAAATAAGTTTAAAGATAGTTTTATAAGTTTGTTTGTAAATTAAATAAATATGACAAATAATAGTTTACACCCTGGAGCCAGATGGTTATTTAGAATTAATGGTATACTAAGATTAATAGGTATTTTATTTTTCTTGAGTCTTTTTTCTATGGTTGGGATTATTAGATTAATCAATAATTTTCCATCCGCTGGAGAAACCATTTTATCTAACTTCATTGTAATATTTATTATATTATTATTTATCTTTTTAATTTTACTTGAAGTTTATGCAAGAATGGCTTATAATAGATTTTTTTATGAGTTTACTCCAACAAATTTAAGAACTGAAAAAGGAATTATATGGAAAACTTATTCTAATATTCCGTATGAAAGGATTCAAAATGTAGATATTCAAAGAGGGGTTATAGCTAGGATTTTTGGTTTTAGTACTATAATGATTCAAACTGCTGGTTATTCTATGCCTTACAAAAGTTTTTGGAATAGAACAAGTGAAGGATATATCCCAGCAGTATCAACAGAATATGCTGAAAAGATAAGAGAATTTTTAATGAAAAAAATTGGTAAAAAAGAAGGGATTTAATCTTATTAAGAATAAGTTCCATTATTTTCTAAACATATATTTATAACTATTTTAGTATCAGATCTATTAGCCCAACTATTTTGTAGATAGTGAAGAATTCTTATTACATTTAAATAAAATAATAAATAAAAAATAGTTATTTAATAATTATTATCTTAAGTTGTATTAAAAATGTATTCTATACTTTTATTGATATTTTTATCATCCTGGCTAATATTCATTATTTTATCTATTTTTTCCATAACTATTGAAACATTTCCCATAGCATTATCTGAATCTTTATTAAATTCTTTATAACTATAGTTAGTTATATTTAATGGTTCATCATACCATGATTTATTTATAATTATAAACAATAATAAAACTCCAAATATTTTTAATAAATCTTTAAATAGACTATTTTTCATTTTTATTCCTCCATTTTTTAGTTTATCAACTATTAACTAACCCCAGAAAAAATTTTCTCATTTACTCTTAAATTATAGTTGATAATTTTTATAATCATTGCTGATTTAAAAAACTTATGCAATATGGCTACAAACTGTCTATTTAGCTACAAAAGAGATTTTAGTACATATATTACAGTATTTAGTATTTTTAGCTCATTCAGAAATAGCATCTATATGCTTACAAGTCCTTCTTTCAACTTTTCCAGGTTTTACTCTAAATTGATAATCTTCACAAGTACAAGAATATTCTATTTCCCCATTATTTCTTATCCTAGTTACTTTATGCATTAATCCAGTTCTACTAGAACTTGAAACTATTACTTCACCCTTAACTGGTTTTTCTTTAAGTAAATCATAAATTTTTTTTAAATCTTCAGAATTAGTATTATCTAATTGTATGCAAACTCTTTCTTCTAAATTTTCATGTTCCAACCCTAAATTTAAAGCTCTTGTTAATAAACCAAGATTATGTCTTATAATTCTATCATCATTATTTACTTCTATATCTGGGATTCCAATAAAATCAACCAGTAATACATTTTCGGGAATTGAACTTAAAGGATAATTATGACCATTCAATTCTACACTTGAACATAAATTTATAATATTATTACGTGTTTTTTTATAAGGATTTAAAGTAAAAGTTTCAAAAGATTCTCTTGGTATGGGTTCAAATACAAAAGCTGCATCAGATTCACTAAACAAATAAGTATTTGTTCTTTTTACATTGGCTAAAGTATATCTTTTAATCATTTGATCAAGTCTTTCAGATTTTGGTTGAAAATATAAAGGCATATTCATAAATGATAATTGATATACCCAATCCTTTTCTATATCTCTTAATTTTCTAAAAGAATTAACTTTTTGTTGATCTTCAGGATAAGAGTTTAAAATAGATTTTTGTTTGTAAACTGGTCTTTCTGGATATCTTGATTTAGGATTTTTTTCAGAATCTAAAATAAATCTTCTAAATAAAGGACCTTGTGTTGCTGGATTACTAGAATTAATATATTTATATAATAAATTTCCAGTATAAATATTTTCTTTAGTTGCAGCTATTAATTTATCTACAAATAAAGCACCATTCATAGTATTGGTATGTAATTGAATTAAAATTTTATTATTTGGATTTATTCTTGGATCTAATTCACAATAAATTTGTTTATCTCTTAATAGATTTAAAGTTCTTATATTATCAGTTTTACCTTTAAATTTATATTCTGGTTCTATTAAAGAAAAATCTCCTGTTTTAGAAAGTATATTATAAACACTTTCTTTCATACTTAATAATTGGTTTTTATAATTCATTAAAAATTTTAAATTAAAATACCGTTAAGATTACCTTCTTGACCAGGTCTACTTGTAATTTTAACCTTCCCCATATCAGTTTCCACCACTGTTCCCTTAGTCATTATATTTCTTCTAACATAATGTCTGTTTGCTGGGTTTTCAAGAATAGTTTTAATTTTAGCTAATTTATATTTTTTTGATTTTTTATCATAAACATTAATTGTATCTGCTCTTAACAATCTTAATTTAAGTTTTCCGGAAGTTATTCTTACTATTTGTTTTTTTAATTTATCTAAACCTGTTAAAGTTGGTTCTGAAGCTAAATCTGATAATCTTTTCTTTCTAAAATCAACGTATCTTCCACCAGTACTTTTTCTGTGTGGTCTTGTTTTTGTTCTTGCCATAGCCTAAGCTTAAAATTAGTATTTTAAAAACTTTTCTATTGTTTTACATAACCGAATAGTTTATATATCGATAAAAACCCAAAATTTTAGTGATTAACATGGAAATGGATAGACCATTAGATGCATTAAACAATGCGAGAAATAAGAAAGTTATTATAGAACTTAAAAATGGAAAACAATTAGTTGGAATTTTAAAGGCATTTGATATTCATATAAATACAGTTCTTGACGAAACTGAAGAACGTGAGGGTGGAGAATTAAAGAGAAAACTTGGTCATGCCTTCGTAAGAGGGGATACTATAGTTTTGATTTCTACAGCTTAAAATGACAAAAGGAACACCAGCAATGGGTGAGAAGTCTGGTAAAAAGAGTCTCATCAAATGTAGACGTTGTGGAAGAAAAAGTTACCATATTAGAAAGAAAAAATGTGCTTCTTGTGGATTTGGTAAATCTAGTAAAATGAGAATTTACAACTGGCAAAATAAAAGAAAAAAGAAGTAATGATTTCTAAACAAAAGATATAAAAGGAATTAATCTAATTACAATTATATTTGCGAGAGTGCCGGAGCGGTCAAACGGGATAGGCTTAGGTAATAATTTTAAGAAACCTATTAGCTTAGTGCTTACGCAGGTTCGAATCCTGTCTCTCGCATGTCATTCTAATTAGTTTATTTTAATAAAGAACTTTTTTAATTTTAAAATTATTAGTTAATTTTTTTATTGATTCTATAAAAATATTTTCATATTGGGGGAATATTTCAATTAATCCCGGACTAAGTAAATTTCCTCCATACTTTTTAAGTAATCCATATTTTCCGTTCTTTCCATTAAGCATATAATTAAATTTTATTTTTTCTTTCTTTTTCATATTTTTTAAAGAATAATATATCTGAATTTTTGGATTTAATCCCAATTTTTTTGAAAAATAATCTTTAGAAATTAAACTTTTTCCATAAAATAAAATATTTTCTTTAGTAAAATTAGATTCATCAAAAAAAGAATATATATCAAAAGATTTTATATGTATAGGTAAATTTGAAATTTTTTGAAGTTGCATTTTTATTAATTGAGCTTGATCTAATTGTTCTTTTAAGGATATTGATTTAAAAATAATTGCTATATCTATATCATTAGGTTTATTATTTTCTATAACTGATGATCCAAATTGAATAATATCAAAAATATCTTGATTATAATTCAATTTTAGTTTTTCTTGCCATAAATTTTGTATCATTTTTTATAATCTCCGCTAATTCTTTAGTCATAATTTGAACATAACTATCTTGATAAAAAGGAAAATCTTTATCTAAAATATTATAAATATCTGGAAATTTATTCTCAACTATTCTAAATCTTTCTGTGTGTGAAGAAGGGGTATTATTTGTACTTTGCAAAATATATAAATCTATCAAAGCAATAAGAGATTTAAAATATAAAACAACAGCAGAATTATATCTTTCTTTTTTAAATTCATCTTCTGCTGATTCAAAATACTCTCTAGCCGATTTTTCTAATATTTGTTTTTTTATATCATTCATACCTAGTAAGAAAGTTTTATGTATATATAAATCTTTTTATTACCTAGTAAGAAAATATTGAAATTAATATAAATATTTCTTACCTAGTAAGAAAAATATTAATTTATGTTTATATAATTTTGAATTATATTTTCACAGTTTATTTTAAAACTTTTTTAGCAAAATATATTTCTAATAAAGAAATTAATAATATAATTAATATTAAAACTATTAAAGGTAAAATAAAATTAAGTTGAGATAATAAAGAAATTATTGTTAAAATACTAAATACAAAAAAGAAAAATACTAATAAAAGCAGTAATAAATATAATAAAATTAGTTTGTAATTAAACCATTCTTTTAATTTATCTAAATATAATAAAATTAAAGGGTACATTAACAATATTAAAGCTATAAAAAATACTAATGGAGTTATTGTAAAAATAAATCTTACTAATAGTAAAATTACTAAATAGAATGGTAAGGTTGTTAATACAAATTTTATTAAGTATTTTTTTATATATTTTTGATTAGATAATAAATAAAAAATTACTCCTTGGAAAATAATCCAAATAATAAATAAAGTTAACGGAATTACTAAATATTGAATTATTAAAAACTTCGTTGCTGTTTTTGTCATTAAATTTAAAGATGACTGTAAATCTGGAAGATAAGAAGTAACATTATTGGATAAATTTGTTTGTAATTCTAATAATTTGGGATAAGTATCCCTTAAAAAAGTAATATAATTAACAACTTGTTCTTTTATTAAAACAAATAATATCATTAAAGTTATTGTAAAAAGTAAATTCAAAGAAAATATTTTTAATTTTAAAGATTTTATCATTTTCTAACACATATTATTCTGTAAACTTTTAATTAATTCTGTTGGATCTACTAAACTTTGTGGTTTAGTTTTAGCGCAATTTTCTGAACTAAATTGCTTATTATAAGGATACCATACTAAATTATTTGTAATAGGTTGATTATATTCCTCTAAATGTAACATACCACAATTACTAGCCACACCTATTAATTGTCCAGCTATAACTTGATCTCCGACTTTTACTTTTTCAGTACCCCTATTTATTTCCCCATAATTAATTGTATAAGTTCCATGATCAATTAAAATATAATTAACTATTCCATTATTACAAGAATCAAAATATGCTATTTTTTTAACAACCCCATTACTAATTGCTAAAACTTTACTTGGACTTTTTGTATAAATATCTACAGCTGCATGACATCTATCACCATATTTTGCATCTCTTTGATTACCAAAATTAAAACTAATTCTACTAAAACTATCTTGAGCTATGGGAAAACAACTATTTCCTGTGATAGATGTTGCAATATTTAATGTTGTTCCTATTGTTTTTTGAACACATTTATTATTACTCCATTGACATTTATCACAACCAGAACATAATGCTTGATTAGGTATTTTTCCACAATCAGTTGGACAAGTATAACAATCTCCCCAAATAGTTCCTTTTACATACCTACAATTTCCTAAACTTTTACAATTAGTTTCAGAACAAAAATAACCGCAAGTTTCACAATTAGTTGTAATTATAGTTTTATTTGTAACTTGTATGGTAGTTGTTGGTGTTGTTACAGGCTTAGTTGTTGGTGTTGTTTTAACATCACAAGATAATGTATCTAAATTACAATATCCAGAATTACAATCATCATTTTTAGTACAAGCATAACCATTATCTAATTTTGATTGTATTTGCTTAACAACAGTTATTAAAGGAGTTGGAGTTGGTTTGGCAACAGTATTTGCTAACAAAACATAAATACTTGCTTTTTCAATTCTTGCTAAAGCTCTTGGAACAGGATCAATAGAATATTTTATTATTGAATCATATGTAATTATTTTATTATCCCTATTAATACCATCACTAATTAATTTAATTGATTTATCACGTACACCTTCTGGCGTATTTGATTTACCAATATCTTCTTTTGCTGCATTTAAATCATTTAAGTAACTTAAAGCTATATCTTTATTTAATAATAAAGCTCTGTCAATTGCTTCTGCACCCTGAAGTGCATTTGAACTTATAATTATATTTTTTTGAATTTCTTCATTTAACATAACATTATTTACACTTGTAGTTCTTGTATCAATCCAACAAAGACCAAGATTATTTCCAGATTTATCTGATCCACAAGATCCAATTTGTCTCCAATAATCAGTTTCACCTTTGGAATCTCCTGGATTTTTAATAGAACAAGTTCTTACAACTCCTGTTGTTAGTGCACCATATTGACTGGGTAATATTACACCACCTAAACTTGGTGATGTAGTTGGAACATCTGATACACATTGATCTTGAGAATTAATATTTTGTTTAAGTGCTTCATCTTTAACTAAATAATCATTTAATGCGTTAACTGCATAAGCTGTTGTAACTTTTCCAAATCCGCAATTTTCTTTTCCATTTATTACAACACAAATTTGTGTCATTCCTAATGGACCTATTCTTTCAACACTAACATCTTTGTAATCTCCGTATGTAACTGTATCCCATAATTGTCCTTCTTGTTTTGAAGTTACAGGTAAAATTCTTCCAAGATTATCTCTTAAATAAACTGCAAATCTAATTCCTTCTGCTGCACTTCCTGTTCTTGCTAATTCTGGAACATTTCCTGCATAAATATGGAAATAAACACTATAAATTGATTGTTCAGCTGATTGAGTTCCTGCTGCTGTACTAAATGTTTGTCCTGCTTTTACAGCCCAAGGAGATTCATCAAATGTTGCCATAAACTGTGGTGGATTTTCTGGTTCTGCTAATTGATCAACCATATCTCCAACATCAGACATTTTTCCATAAATTGCTGCTTGACAAATTTGAGTTCCAATTTCTTCTGTTGATCTTCCTTTGTAAGCTGCAAATGCACTTGAAGCATAATCACTTGTAAAATAATTTACTGAATTTGAAACTGCATCAATGTTTTCATTAAAACTTTTTAAATATTCTCCACCACTTCCTTGTTGATTATTAAATAATCTTTCTGAAATAACATCTGTCAAACTTCCACGAGCTTGGAAAATATTAATTAATTCTCTCCATAATAATTCACAAATACCAACTGATCTAATTTGATCACATATTCCAATATTTTCATGATTTATTTTTGCTGCTTCCAAACAAGAAACAAATCCATCTAATAATGATTTTATACTTCTTAATCCAGCTAAAATTCCAGGTAAACAAACTGGTACTGGTGTTTCAGGGAAATTTGGCAAACCTAAAACTAATGATCCTATAATTCCAGTTGAAACAACACTTCCAGAAGCAATAGGCCATTTTCCACCTAAATTAAATCTTGATGCTGGACACATTACAGGATCACAAACTGCAAATAATCTTTTACAATCTTCTGGATCCATAACGTCCTGACAGTGACCTTGTTGATTTAATTGTGAAATTTGATATCCTTTTTGACTACAATCATAATTAACTCCCCTAATTTTAATGCTATTTCCTTCTGCGCATGTCCCAGTTGATTTAACAATATTTGTACATAATCCACTTGTTTCTCTATGATTATTAATTTGATCTGTTCCGTAAATTAATCTATCATCCCCCGAACAAAGCAATCCATCAGGACCAACATTCCAATATTCACAAGATTTTGGATCTCCTGTTGCATACCAATCTAAAATTTTTACAAAATTACCATTTCCAGTTGGAAGACAGTAAGGTTTTTTATTATTATCAAATTCTGCTTTTACAGTTGAAGCATAAGTTGTTCTTTCACCTACATCTGAAAATTCAATTGTACTTAATGCAGCATAATATTGTTTTCCATCTTGAGATTTAAAAATTTTATAATTATTATTATTGGAATTTATTTCTATTTCTTGATTTAAAGTTTTACAATCAGGTAAATTTTGATTGGTTGTACACTGTGCTTTTAATTGTGGATTCAAATCTGCATTTGTAACCGGCAATGCGTTAGTAAATGTAGAAAATGTAGGTTTTGTTGTTTCTGATCCACCAGTTATTTGTATTAAATTAAAATTATTTGTCATACCTAAAACTGAATTTGCTTGAACTACAACATTTTTTGGATCTAATACAATATTATTTTGTGCTTTTGCTTTAGTAATTACATCACCAATTTCTGCTTGTGAAGGTTTTCTGACATTATATTCTCTTGCAGCATTATAAGTTGCTCTAAAATTAGTTGCTACTACTTGTTTTCCTTCTTTAGTACTAAGATCTGCAGTATTAATTTTACTTTGTTGAACTGCAATATCAAATGCATCTTTTTGACTAACTATATTTTCTTTTACTTGTGCACAATTTTCATCAATAGATGCTAAAAAATCTGCGGGTAAATTTTTATTTTTTAAATTTTGGTACTTTTGGCATTTATAATATTCATCCCACAATGAAGAATCAATTGGATCTTGTATATTTAACTCTTTTAATTTTGTTTGATATTGTGAATCTTTTAATGTTTCTGGATAAATATCTAAATTTGAATAACAAGTTTCTCCTTTGTTAGAACAATCTATTACTGCTTTTTGTTCTACTTCAGCAAGATCTAATGTATTTCCAATTTCTTGTGCTTTATCCGCCATACATTTATCATAAGTTAAATATTTTCCTGCTAAAACCGCATTTTCACAAATTTTATCATAATAAGGCATAATATCTGCTCTTGCTCTATTTCTATCTGCTCCAGCCAAAAATGAATTTTTAACTGTTAATAAAGCAAAAGTTGCAAAACAAACATATTTCCAAGGTCTAATTAAATTATCTAATTGTTCAATATATTTACTAAGAATTTCAATTTGTTTATTCGTATCATTAATCATTCTATCAATTTCTGCATTAGTCCAAGGTCTAATAGATCTTTTTTCTATTGGAATATGAATTTTAAAAGAAGATTGAGAATATGAATCTCCTGTTCCAGGTAAAATTGTAATATATGCTCTTTTTTTAGAAGCTATATTCAATAATTTAAATTTAGTTCCATCAATTTCTTTTTCTTCTCCAAGAACTAAAGTATTGGATTGAATTGAATTATTATCTTCATATTTTTGAATTACTAAACTATTTGATTGAATTGAATTTATTTTCCAAACATAATTTCTTAAAACTCCATTTTTATCTTTTAGTTGAGGTAATGTTAAAATTGGATCATTAACTAAATAATTTATTGGTTCTCCATTAATATTAGTATATTTTTCATTAATTAATATTTGAGCACTTGATTGTTCTAATTTATCTGGTTCTATAACATCAACTAAACTAACTGTTTTACTCTCATCAGCTAAATATTCATTATTTGTAATTGCGCCTTTTAATAATTCATTTTGTAAATTTGTTAATTGATTTTCTACTTTTGCTGCATTTGAAACTTTAGTTAAATAATATAGTGCAAGTAATTTAGAAATTTCTCCTGAATCTTGATCATTAACTAAATAAGCGGATAAAGAATTATAAGCATCTCCCATTTTCAAATAAGCTTCATCTGCAACTGCAACATTATCATTAACGCTTTGCTCATATTCTGAAATTGCTGTACATAATAATTTTCTTGCTCCTTCTTTATCAGAATTGTAATTAATTTTAATATCATCTATTTGTTTAGTAGCATCTTCAGAACTTATTATTGAATCTACTGGACAAACTTTTAATTTATTATCATTTAAATTTTCATCTGTTATTTGCTGTATGCCTGTTTTAGGTTTTTGTGTTAGAATTAAAGTTCTTCTATCACCAACGTAATTTTTAATAACAACTGTTCCTAAAAGTGTTCCATCTGAATTTTTAGTTGAACCTACACTTTCAACAATCCATTCAGATCCTGGACCAAGTTTCATTCCACCTACTAAAGTATAATAAAAAATTCCATCATTGGAAATAACTTTTATTTTTGCTTCTGTTTGTGGATCGCTAATTTTATTTAATTGAATCCTAACTTGATCATGAAATAAAGGAGTTGAACCGGGCAAAGTAAATGTTTTTATTTGACCCGTACTTAAGGTAATAATCCCTGCTTCTTGAAAATTTTGTGTTGAAGTTGTTCCTTGAGTAAGACCAAATAATGCACTAATAGGAGAAAAACTTGAATCTAAAACTTCAATTCTTGCTTCATTATTATTTATACTTACTAATCTTAAATATCCTTTTTTATTCCAAAATGAATTTTCCAATGGATTTTTTTTCCAATCTTCTTCTTTTCCATATTCTTTTAATACCATATCTAAAGTTGAAACATCACCATAACCACGATTAAAATCAAAATAAATTTTCATAGTCATATTTAATGTAATATTATTTGGAACTTTTGATTCATCTGGAATTTGTTTTAAATTAACAATTAAATAACCTGGCTGAGCTAAAGTTGGTCTTCCATTTGTTGGAGGAATATACAAGGGACTTCCCTTAAGATATTGTCCTGAAGTATCTGAAGAAGGATAAACTGTAATGCTTTTAATATTTGGAGAAGAAATAAATGGTTCTGTTTCTACATTCATACCAAGTAAACTTCCAATTGTACTTAAATTAAGATAAACATAAACAGGAATATCTGTGGATTCTATTTGAGAACTTTTAATAACTGTTGGCTCATAACCTGCTACATTAACTGTTATTGATTCACCTAAATTTTCTACTTGAGCATAAACTGAGATAGGTGTAACTACTATTAATAGCATTAATGAAATTGCTATTAACTTATTAATTTGGTTCTTTGAAATTTTTATTTTTCGCATTTTTTTGTATTTCTGAATAAATTAAATTAAGAGATTCGAAATTAGAAGGTATTTGATCTACCATTGTATAAAATGTTATAGAATCTTTATTATTTAAATCATCTCTTGTTAAAGTCCATTGGAAATCTGCTCCACCTTTTATTACTTCATTAACAACTAAATCTTCTGTCTTTGTTGAAAAACATTTTCTATCTTTAAATATAATTCCAAATATATTGCTTTGTGGAGTATCAACACATTTTTCAAAAGTTTGTCCTTTAATTGTTATTGGCCACGTACTATTTGCGATAATATAAGATTTAACTTCATAATTTCCTGGAATTAAATCAATTTGTGTTATTCCTGGATAAACAAATGATGTTGAAAAATCATTATCTAAATTTTTTAAATTAAATATTATTGTTTCTGAATCGTAAGGTTCACGTATATTACCTGTATCTTTTTCAATTAAATTAACATTATAATTAATTCTTTTTATTGGTTCTAAAATTAATGAAACGGTTTGTGCTTCATTAGTTGAAAGCATTTGATCTGCTTTATAATAACCCTCTTTTTCTCCTGTTATTAAACCATTTAAACATTGGGGGAATTGAGTTGTAATACTTGTTTCTCCATATTCAGAATTACCCGTTACACCCATTGAACATTTTGTTGTAAAACATTTGAAATTAATATCTACATTATCTAAATTCTGAACCATTCCATTATTATCAAGAGTATAAGTATTAACTGTAATATTTGTTATTGGATATTTACAAACAGGGAATTTAAAATCTGGTTGATCGTATGTCCCTAAAACATTTTTTTTAGGTTGATTATTTTCTATTATTACTAAATCTGCAAATTGAAATGCAAATCCAGTATTATCCAAAGCAGTTGAATCAACTAAACTAATTAAAATTGGATATTGAACATCATAAACAAAATGCCAGTTATTAATACATAAAATTGAAGTTATTATACCTGAAACTTGATCTGAAAAGTGCTGTGACAATTGATCACTTTTTAATAAATCTCCACTTGAAGGATATACATCCATATACATTGGCCATTTATTTGAATATAAAAATTGAGTATTAATATTTGTAGTACTTTGTTTTGAATCTAAATTAAAATAATCATTATTTGGGTCTTTGTAATTTCCGGTTAAACGAATTGCATTGATATTTGATGAAATAATATCTTTCATTGATTGTAACACATCTTGTTTTGTCCAGAATTTTTTTGCACAAGAAAATTCTGTTCCAGATAAAGGAATTTCTGAATAAGCAACCATTGCATCAAATGTTTTTTCTTCAAAGAAATTAGTTTTATCTTCTGTATCTTGTATTCCTCTTGCAATTTTATACAATCTTCCATATGGAATTTTAACATTTGAAACAACAGGATATTGAGATAAATCAAAATTTAATCCTGATACACTTATTTTTATTGGTATACTAACTGAAGATATAACTGCTTCATCTTGTATTTCAACTTGTGGACTAACAATATAAGAAATATCAAATTCGTAACCTTGTTGTGTAAACTCATCTAAAATAGAATTACAAGATTTAATATTAGTTGCTATATAATCTGCAATTTGACTTTGTGTGTCTATTAATTCAGGAATTTGTTTTTGTTGCTGTCCATTTATTTGATAAAACCAAAATGGAACTTTATTTCCATTAAATGTTTCTAGGGTATTAGAAAAAGGAATGCTTGGATTAATAGGAACATTATTTATTGGAACTTGAACATAACCTGATTGTGAACCTGCTAATTTTAGTGCATCAATTGTAATTGATTCAAGGCAAGTATCAAATTTTTGTTTTATAGGCT
>JAQUND010000037.1 GCA_028717785.1 Candidatus Nanoarchaeia archaeon
CTTTACTCCAAAAGCCGCTATGACCAACGGGATTAATATAACAAACAGTACCTTATAAAGAACCTTACCATTTGTCCATAAACCTGTAAAAAAATTAACTATTTGTTCCACTTTTATCCTCACTTTCAGTATTTTCAGCACTTTCAGTAGTTTCGTTTTCAACATCCCTATTTCTTTCATTCTTTTTATGTAAAATATAAACTCCACCTAATGCAGCCAAAGCGACAGCAAATTCTGCACCCCCAAAAGCCGGAACATGGAACCCAAATATTACCATATCGCTGAACAAAAATTTTATAAAACAAACTATCGAACCTATTATAAAAATTGTAGTAGTCGTACTAGGTTGGCCAGTTTTACTATCTTTTATCAACATTTTACCCACGATATCTCCTTTTATCAATATAACATTTTTATACAATTCTGTCAATAATTTTCAAAAATTTTTTAATACTGGGATCTTCAATAAGACTCTCAATTATTGCCGCCCTCCTCAAAAGAATATCGACTGACTCAGAATAATTATTATTTTTTCTCAATTCCCTAGTAAGAGTAGATATAATATCAATATGCATTTTAACACTTTTCAAAACTTCCAAATCCTTTTTTCTAATAACCATTATATTTCCTTAGCCCAATCAGGAACTTCTGTTTTGCCTTTAGTAAAATCATCTTCAAAAACATCTTTAAGAAATTGCATATTAAGATAACTTCCTACCGTATGAGCTATTTTGTTGAGATTATAATTCCAATTATTACCAAATTTATTTTTACACCAATTTGTAATAAGAACATCTTCATCAAAGTAAATATTTGTATCTTTTAAGTTTTTTTCAGTTTCTGGATCTTTTATCTTATTTTCGGTAGCAGAATCAACTAAGCTAGTATCTTGGATATAAACATTACTAAGGGCTCCTAAATAATTTTTTTTAATGCAATCCACCCAACCAGCATATTTACCACGATTTTTACGTCCTTGCTCGGTAGTAAGGGAATTAACGACTTTTTGAATAAACATTTTAGCTTCTGCAAATTCAACTCCCCCCCCTTTAAACATTTCGCTCAATTTATTAGTTAATTGAACGCTTATAGCAAAAACGTATTTTCTATGTCCATAAGTATCAGTAGCCCAATTATCCCATTTATAAAAAATGTCATCAGCACTATATTTAATATTTTCGGTCATTTGAAGATTCCTTTTCTAATTATCTTCAATATTTTCATCTACTTTTTTACCTTTAATATCATAGAAATCTACTGCTGCCATTTCCTGAGATTCAAAATATTCTTGTGGAGTAACCCCTTGATATTCATCTTTAGCAATTTCGTATAAAATTCTGACAATATCAGGATCAAGTATTTTATAAACCCCAGCCCTCTTCCCCTGGGGTTCTCTGATCCTAACTAAATAATCATGAGTAAACAACCTTTTCATCATATCTTTATAAGTTTCATAACTAAAAGTCTTAAATTTTAAATTAAAATCTATTTGAGCTAATCGATTCATAATTCTTTTAGAGAAGATAAATGATTGTTTTTTATGGGTAAAAATAGAATTAAAAAATGTTCCCATTAAATTTACTACACTATCTTCTTGTTTATAAAAAAAATTAAGAAAGTCAATAATTTCAGAATTAGTAAAACTTTCAACTTTTTGAATTAAATATAATTTTACTTTAGGTTCTTTGGCTAACAATTTACTAGCATTTTCAACAACGCCCATAAAAAATCTCCTTTATAAAAACTTCCTTGTCTTTATAATACCACAAAAAAACAAAAAAATAACAAAAAAGTTGAAAATATTTTTATTAATATTGTCATTTATAACCACTTAACATAACCACATTTCATTACCGCTTATCATTACCACTTGATATAACCTCATATTATTACCACTTATTATTATCGCTTATCATAACCGCATTTATAACCACTTATTATAACCTCATTTATTACCACTTACTTCTGAAATTCCCACTTAACGTAACCACTTAACATAACCGCATTCATTACCGTGGATATGAATTGGAACTGAATTGAAACTGAAAATGAACATGAATATGTAAATGTACATGGAAAGTGTGAGTACAAGTGTTATTTTTAAATAAAAAATAAAATGATAAATGAAAATGAAATGAACTGAAAGAGGAATGCCCCCTCGCTATCGCTCGTTTTTGTCTGTTAATTCTTTTTTTTAAATACTTTTTTCCTCAAACACCCTAAAAATTTTTCCTTCGTAACTCCTAAAAAAGAAGTTAATAAGATCTAATAGTTTGGCGCTTTTTGTTCACCTTATATAGTATAATAAGTTAATTATTTAAAATATTACTTGCTTTTTATAAAAAATGTGGTATAATAAATTTAAAGATAGAAAAGAGGTTTTTATGAAAATAGATGACGATGGGATTGTAACTTTTGATATAAGTGTTATTGGTGATGTAAAAAAGCAAAGCTATATTGGAACTTTTAAAAGCATGTGTTTTTTAACTCCTTTAGATACTATAAAAGCTGATAAACTTTATCGCGAACTCCTTGGCAAAGATTTTACTTTGGCCTCTCTTGATTCTAAAAATTATGCTTTTGCTTTATCTCAGCTTAAATATCGTTTAGTAGAAGTTCCCCCTTTTTGGCTTAATAAGGAAATCGGAGGTGGACACGTTGATTCTAATGTGATTTTTACGGTTTTGGACAAGGCCTTAGAAGCAGAAAAAACATATAAAGAACAAATACTTAAAGAAACCGAAGAAATTGAAAAAAAACTTACCACGATGATAAAAAATAAATCTATTGAAAAAGAAGAGGAAACCGAGATCACTGAAAAATTAAATCAATCTGAAGAGGTTTAATGTGAAAAAACTTGGTGGTTACGTATGTGATGTTTGTAGAAAAGTTATTGAAAACAATAAGTTAATTACAAAGAGAGGCAAAAAAAGACCTCTTCATTTTTGTTCTGAATTTTGTGCCCAAAAGTATGAAGATAATAAAAATCGGAGATAATTTATGACAGAAAAAGAAGCATTTGATTTTTTTGAAGAAGTCAAAGGAAAGGAAATTAAACGTAGTGATTGGCGTTCAGACGAAAGTTTTGTTCCAAGAGAAATTTATAATTTGTCAACCGTTCCTCATATGGTTGGTACTTATTACCGTCATGGAATAGCTTGGAATGAAGATGGGGTGTTTTTTGTTAGTCTTGGATTCAATTCTTCGGATTTCGGTTATTGTTGGAAATTTGTAGACAATCAAGTTAACCAAAGACTCAACAATACTGCAACCCCTGTTAAAACTTGTACTTGTACTTGTACTTCTGAGACTTTATTAAATTTCGGTTGTCAATGCGAATATGGGAAAGAAGAAATAAAACAAGAGAAAGAAAGAAATAGGGAGAGTCATGAAAAAAGATGAAAGAATTGTTGAAGATTTGAGGCAAAATTACCTTAAAAATTACATAGATATGTGCGCTAACACAGAACTGAGATTGGCTAGGATAGGTATAAAATCTGCTATGCAAACTATGGTTAAATATACTCTTACTTTGGAAGAACTTAATGAACTTGTGGAAAAACATTTTTTATCAGAAAAAGGATCGGATCGTGGAATATAACGAGACATGGCCTGAAACGAACGGGAACCTACCTAGGATCGAAGATCTTTTTTTATTCGATGTTTGTATCGGTCTTTTTAAAATACCCTCTAAAACGAACGGGAATGGGGGTACATTCAATGTTTGAAATTTTTGAAATATTTATCGAACGAAATGGTCAAAAATATACATGTTGTAAAAAAATAGAAAAAAGACTTTTTACCGATGGAGAAAATTTTGTTAAAATATGTGAAAAAGAAATCGTTGAAGGAATCAAATATGTTTGCAATCGAATGATTAATCAGCAAGGGTTACCTTCAAGTTATTCTGTTTTTTTGGATAGAGAAGTTATGAGTCCGCTTTTGGCAAAAGTTAAATGTAAGGATAAAATTTTTTCTTATTATATTGTACAAGGAGCAATATTATGACAACTACTCAAATTACAAATCCTAATGCTGGAAGCGTTGGCTTTAGCGCTACTGAAACTTTATATGATAATAATTATCTTGGAATTCATCCAACTTATTATATTACTACCAATACAGGGTTAAAGGCTGAGCTTACAAAAGAAATTAACGGCGAGAAAGGGATTTCGCCAAAATTATATTTTTCTTATGTTAAGTCTAAACTTACAAAAACAGATCAAAAAAAGTTTAAAATCCGTATGGGAAGATTGCAATCTTTGTTGCAAGAGGCCAGCGAATTAGGACAAGATGCTTTATATGAACATACAGCAAAACTATTAGCTATTGTTATTAGAGAGTCAGAAGCTTGTGCTTGTGGTATTACGGAAAGTTTAGAAAGAGAAACTATCGATAAGTTTATAAATATTGTTAAGGGAGCAAGGGTTAGTTTAAAAAAACTTGAAGAATTTCCAAGACTTATACCGGCTAATATAGGTAATAAAATTAAAAAAATCAAAGAGAAAGGGCTTTTTGATGAATATTGGATTCTTTATACTGAAGCCCCAAATGCAGAAAAAATAGAGACAAATGAAAAGAAAATAAATAGAAAAGATCCTATTATTTTTGGTAAATATTCTTATCAGCCTAATAAATTTTATTACATAGCTTCTTGGATAGACGAATATTGCGATATTACAATTGATAAATTTGTAGAAACGGTAAAAACGATCAATAAAGAATACAAATTAAATGTTATTCCCGATATGGATGAGTTTTTTATGGAAAGTATTAAAAAAGAAGTTAAAATGAGACACGAAAGACTAGAAAACACTAGGAGAGACAATTATAGACAATTAATGGAAGAAGAAAGGGAAGAAAGGGAAAAAAGACAACAAAAAGATAAACCTCTTAAAATAAGTTTTTGGAAAAGATTGTTTTATAAAAAAGGTAAAAAATAATGGATAAAATTCAAATTTACGCAATTGTTTGTGCAGGTTTAGAATTAATTGCGTTTGGCTATTGTGTGGCCGATACTGAAAATTTTGAAAAAGCGATCGCAAAAGGTATCAATATTTTGCTTATTTTGCCTTTTTTTGGTAGAATTTTTGGTTGGTGGTAATTTTTCAAAAAAAGACAAAAAAGGTTAATTAAAAGATATTTTCAATATTAGGAGAAATTATGAAAAAATTTAATGTAACAGCCAAAGTTAGTGGAAATATTAGTTTTGGTACTTATGAAGCCGATACTAGCGAAAACGCTATCAAAAAAGCCTTAGAAGAGCGTAATTTAACTTGTGGATATGTTGATAGTTCAGACGTGCCCGGTACGTTGGAGGTAGTTGGTGAAGCTACCGAAATTATGGAAAACGCAGTTCCCAAAGATGCTTTTTTGATGTGTTCTGTGAAATCTTCTAATATAAATAAAATAGGCCATGACGAACACAGTCAGGTACTTAGGGTTGAATTTAGTAACGGTAATCTTTATGAATATTACGATGTTAAAAAAGAAATTTACGAAAAGCTCCAAAAAGCTGAAAGCGTTGGGTCTTTCTTTAGCAAAAATATTAGGAATAGTTACAAATACAAAAAGTTAGAAAAAAATGACGTACAAAAATAAGAAAAAAGATAAAAAAACTAAAATAGCCGTAACAGGCTTAATTATGGGAATTTGTTTAGGAAAAATAATATTGAAACAATTTTTATGTAATCGGAAAAAATGTCAGTTTATGGGTAAAAATAATTGTTGTATTCACTCAAAAATTAACAAAATTATTCAAGGTCACCTTATTAAAAAATGTTCTTTTTATATTAATGTAAACGAGGCTGATGATTATGAAAAAAATAACTGTTGAGTGTGGATGCTGTGGTAAAAAAGTAGATGAAAATAAAACACAATCCATAAATATTACTGCTAATGGAGATCCCAGACATTCCATTAAAGTTTGTCAAAAATGTTATGATGAATATTTTAAAGAACTTATTATGAAAAAACTAGAATACGAGAGTCGTAAAAAATGTTAAATAAATTTTATAATTTTTTAAAAAAATTGAAAGATATTTTTTTTATTAAGGAAGTTACTAAAAAAGAGTCGGAAAATTATTGTCTTTGTTATTTAGATAAAGAACAAATTAAGAAAAGAATCAGAGAATATAATGATAATTAAGTGTATATTTTATTGACAGTTGTATAAAGATAAACATTTGAATTTATTAATTTTGTATATTTTTTTTACAATAAATAATTTTATATTATTTTTAAGTTATTGATGATATTGAATTTTTAGTTAGCACGATTCTTGCTTGTATAAAAGATATAAGGAGGCATTATGTATAATCTTTCAATTCTCAATAATTTTAACAAAAAAGAAGTAGTTAAGTTCAAGATTTATGAGGCGGCTCAATATTATATTTATAAAATGAAAAAAGGACAAATCCATAAGGACTACAAAGAATATGTTCTTGCACCAGAAAATGTTCCTGTTAGGTTTCAAAATTGGGAAATTCCGGTGGAAGAAGATATTATTGAAGATATGGTCTATGATGAAGAAGGATTTTTTGAATAAAGGATTTTATGCTTTCTAATTTTTTATTATTTTTTGGTATTAATTTAATAGTTTATACTTCCTTTTTTATCTTACTAAAAATAATTATTTTTACTATAAATTTAGTTAATAATAAGCCTTCTAGTATAGACTTAACTTGGAATTTAATTTTTATTTTTATAGGTATTGGTATAATAGTTTTTAGGTAATATGGATAATTCAGATATTTGTAAATTAGAGATTTTTAAGGCCGTAGAAGCTTTCTTATTAAAAACGGATATGCTTTTTGAAAGAAAGATTCGTAGATGGTATAGTAGAACGTTTTTTACTCCACTTAAGGAAGTTTATAATTTATCTTGGCAGTTTATTTTACAAAACTATTACGAAAGCCTGCTGGAGAAAAAATCTTACAACGAAATAATAGATTTAGCCTCACAAGATTTATTGACAGAACTTATTGAAGAAAGCGAAAAAGAAGCTGACGACTTTGCTAATTCTGAAGAGCTATTAGAGGAGCAGAGAGAAGGATTAAATAAAATTTTGAAAAAAGAAGAAAAGATAGTAAAAAAACCTAAAATTCCTTCCGTTAATATGAAATTTGACGAAAACAATTAAATTATTTAATAATTTCGTCATAAAATTCCGAAGGAACCCAACATAAAGCCCACCCATTTTGTTTCACGGCAATCTTACAAAGTTCTTTGGTAATTAGTTCTGAAGGAACCCAACCTAAAGCCCCTCCATCTTGCTTTACCGCAATCTTACAAAGCTCTTTGGTCCTTAGTTCTGAAGGAACCCAACCTAAAGCCTCTCCATTTTGCTTTACGGCAATCTTACAAAGCTCTTTGGTAATTAGTTCTAAAGGAACGTAACATAAAGCATTACCGTCTTGCTTTACAACGTTCTCGCAAATTTCCTTGAACTCCTTACTTTTCTTAAACTCTTCAAACCACTTAATACCATTTTGGGGCTTCGCCTTGTTATTAATTTGATCTATTTGGGAGTTTTCAAACTTATTTAACTTATCTTCGTTTAATTTAAAGTACTTAGCTATTTGAGCATGGGAATCGGGATTTTCACCTTCCTTGATTTTCTTCCTCATTTTTAAATTGTAATAATATATGTTACCGACTTCGTCTTGTTCATATGAAAAAAAGTTACACATGGGGCCTCCTTTAGGTTGATATAACACTTATTATATATGCAAGTAATGTGCTTAAATAAAATAACAAACATATTAAACATTTATTAATATTTGATATAAAAATATTGTATTAAAATTAGTCATAATATTTTAAATTTAATAAATCCCATTGTTTATTTTTAAACATCTGTAAACTTTGTACACACTATTTCCTTTCAATGGTTATTTTAAGGTTTTTACCATCATATTTTTTAAATATTTCTTTTTTCATGAGTGAAACCATTTTATGTAATATAAGTACTTGTTTATTATAATCTTTTTTTTCAGATATCCTAAAATAACTTTTTCTTATATTGTTTGGATGCACCCTTAATATTCGGGCCATGAGCTGAAAGCTTGCATCTATATTATTAGAGCTTTTAAGGTCTACTATAGAAGTTATGGCAGGATCATTAAAACCCAATATTCCCTTATTAATTACGATCAAAATCCCTTCTTTTGCTTTTTTAAAATTGTTAATATTTTCGTTATTTTTATCATTATTACTATCCGAGTAATAAAGACTTTTGTTAAAATTAGTTTTAAAATATTGATAGACTTTTTTAGCATAATCAATAGTAGGGCAATCTACCATCAATTTATTTACGTTTATTTTTTTTAAATTAAGATCTTTCATAACTTCATTCATTGTTTGAAATACATTATTTTTAAAAGTTATTTTTATTACATCTAAGTCAACACCACTAAAAATTTTATTTTGTTCAAGTTCTTCTGCGCTTATATAGTGGATTGCAAATTTTTTTACGTTATTTTTGTTATGAAGGTTAAATTTGGTAGGCGATCCGGTCATTATGATTTGATGTGTGGGATTAAAATATTTTATTATTTCCTGATCCGTATTAGCTTTATAAAAATTTTGACATTCGTCTACTATAAGTAAGTCAATGTGATTTATTTTAAGATTTTGTATATTTTGCGGTATTCCAACTTGCACTTGAGTGTTGTCAAAAAATGTCCCATAATTAAAGTTGATAGAAATGTGAGAATTTTTTAGCTCTTCTAAATATTGGTTTTTTAACATATTTTGGCCTTCTGTAAGGACTACTATTTTAGCTTGAGGAAATAATTTAAGATAATTATTGATAATAATATGAGAAATAGTTGTTTTTCCAGAAGAACAGCATGCTCCTAATACAGAAGCAATATAATTTTTATTGAGAGCATTATTAAGAACTATTTCAGCAGCCTTATTTTGATATGAATAATCCATAATTATTTTTTAAAATTTATTGACAAATAATATTCATCCAATTCTTTATCGTAATATTCTTTAGCTTTTTCTAGATCAAGAAACTCGGCATTATATTTTTTTTGAATTAAAAGATTTGCTACACTAATAAAATATCTTTCACTAAGCCCTGCGGGTTCTTTCTCACTTATAAGGATTATGTAAAAATCTTTGTTAGAGAATTCTTGTAACATTTTCATAAATTTCCTTTAATTAATTTTTTCTATCATTTTCTTTACTTTTTCTATTTCTTCATCTGTATGGGCCGTACCACCGTTATTCATATCAATATACCATTGCATCTCTTCTTTTTTTGTTTTTAAATTATTTACATGAAAAATAAATTCAGCGTCATTAGGCAAACGATTGATATCTCTACAGTAAACATTTTCAAAAATAGGGAATTCATTGTCAAGAAACATTAAAACGGTAGTTACTCTTTGCTTACCGTCTACTAAACTAAAATCACCCTTAAAAGATCCCATCCAATTAGGGTGGTTTGCATAAATGTCTTTTCCTGATTGACCACCCTTTAATATGTATTCTATATATTTAATTCGCTGTTTAGTAGTCCAAACGTGTTCCCGTTGATAATCAGGATTAATATTAAGTTTATTATCTTCAATATAGTGTTCCTTAAAATCAATCCATCTTATATTAACTTTATAATTTGGATTTTTGATATCAAATTTAGGTAAATCATTGAAATTAATTTTATTGTCTTTATTTCTTTTAAATTCCATAATTTATCTCCTATTTAATCGTATCGTAAGGACAGTAAAGTCTATATCCCATTAGCCATATGGGCAAAATAGCAGTTTCAAATCCGAGAACAGACCATATTAAATTGCCTGTTTCAATGTTATATTTGATATTATTGTCTTTTATTTGATCTTTATCGATAAGCCCATAACATTCATATTCCTTACCTTGATTGTAATAAGAGTTTCCACAACTTATTAAGAAAAGAAAAATTATTATAGTTATTAAATATTTCACGTTTAAACTCCTTTATCAATCTTTACAATTTATACTTTTCTTTAAGTTCGTCATAAAATTTCTTAGGAACGTAATATAAAGCACCCCCATTTTGCTTCACGGCAATTTCACAAAGTTCTTTGGTAATAAGTTCTGAAGGAACCCAACGTAAAGCTCTTCCATTTTGCTTCACGGCCTGCTCGCAAAGTTCTTTGGTAATAAGTTCTGAAGGAACTTGACCTAAAGCATTGCCATTTTGCTTCACGGCCATCTCACAAAGTTCCTTAGTTCTTAATTCTGAAGGAACGTAACACAAAGCCCTTCCATTTTGCCTTACGGCAATCTCACAAAGCTCTTTGGTAATAAGTTCTAAAGGAACATAACCTAAAGCATCCCAATTTTGTTTCACGGCAATTTCACAAAGTTCTTTGAACTCCTTACCTTTCTTAAACTCTTCAAACCACTTAATACCATTCTGGGGATTAGCCTTGTTATTAAGTTGGTCTATTTGGGAGTTTTCAAACTTATTGAGAGTATCTTCATTTAATTTAAAGTACTTAGCTATTTGAGCATGGGAATCAGGGTTTTCTACATCAAAGTCTTTAATACCTTTCCTCATTTCAAGGTTGTAATAATATATGTTACCGACTTTGTCTTGTTCATATGAAAAAAAGTTACACATAAGGACCTCCTTGAGGTTAATATAACACTTATTATATATGCAAGTAATGTGCCTGCTATAAGTACTTTGAATTACTAGACAACAACAAAGTCAATGTCAAAAAAATATACGATTTTAAGGAAACTTCAGTAATTTCAATTGTCAATAAATTGGTCAGTGTTTAAGATTTATAAAAATATTTATTTGTGAGCAGTTGATATTTGGTCATAAATTACATTACCCACTTCTTCTAATTCCAATGCTAATGTTACAAGTTCCTTATCAATACTACCTCCTCCGCTTGCATCATTATCGCATATCTCTGCGTATTCACTCAATGCTGAAAGTATTAAAATAATTTGATCTTTGGTTAATTTTAATGTATATTTTTTCATTTTTTAACTCTTTTTTTAGTAAAGATAGTTACATATATTTGAAACTGACCTATACACGTTATTCCGCAATAAAGCTTTTTATGTTTTTTAAGAAGTTCTTTAATTCTATTAGTTGCTTGATCTTGAGTTAAAGCAGTTTCATTACTACTACCGAAACCGCTTGAGTCACAAAACAAACAATCAACCTCTTTAAGTCTGGCAAGATCTAAATCACATATATTAGGGGCTTTAAAAAAATCATAAGGTTCGACAATTTCCTTAACTATATCAACAGCTTTAACGCAATCAAGACAATAAAAAGCCCCATCAACCAACCTATAAGTTTCTCTATTATCTAAATCTATTAAGCAATCGCAGTCTTCGCAATAAGAAAATTCGCCTTTATATTCTGCTTTGGTATCCTTGGTAATATCTTTACCTTTAGGGCAAATATCGCCTGATTTATAGACCTTACCGTTAACGGTTACGTTATGATCCCACCCATACCAACTTAATACGATAGTGCTATTTTTAAATCGTTCTTCACTGTAATGATCAAATCCTTTAATGGTGTGATCTTTATTTGTCTTACATATAATAAAATCAGTATCTTCCACACCCAAATATATTTCATTTTCATTAAGATGCATAAAGATCTCCTCATGTTAATTTTTACACAATATATTAAATTTAACACTGTCAATCGTTTTCAAGGTGTTGGAAATATTGAGTTTCTTTCTCAATTTCTTTTTGATATTCTTTGTCTGTAACAACATATGTTGTATCGTAGAAATCTTGTAGAAATTCTTTTATAAGTAATATTTCATTGTCGTCAAAGGTTTCTTCCTGAAAATCAACCTTTTGATGAAACACGTTTAATCCGGCGCTATGATCGGCGTAAGCTATAACATGGAATAGCATATTCCCTCCTTAAGTGTTCTGTGTTTGTTTAGAAATTAATCAAATTTCTGTATTCTTTGGGAATTAATTTGATAATACTTTTTTTGTCAACTTTTTTGATTCGACTGGCAAACATATTTTTTTCAGTCGATATTTTTGTTGCCCTTTCAAGCTCTTTTTTCTTTTTTTCAGTCTTAATTTTCTCACTTTCTTTTATCGTTATTTCTCGTTGTGCAAGCTTTTCGTTTTCTTTTATAGTAAGTTCTTTGTGAAATTCTATAATGTCCTTGAATTCTTTACTTCCAATGAACTTACGATATTGTTCCTTAACAAGCTCTGTGTCGTTATTAATATGAGGACAAATAGTGTCAACCTTCAAACCTCCGATATCTATTTTTACATTTGAAATACTAAAGCAGTTGAATTCTACAGGTATCTCATATTTATTGACAATGTCGCAACGCCCCAAGGGCTCTCTATAATCGTCTTCAGTTTTGTTTAATTCATTATCGGTTACAAAAACCTTTGAAAGATAACTATGTGAATCAACAACTTTGTTTAATTCATTATCGGTTACAAAAACCTTTGAAAGATAACTATGTGAATCAACAACATTAAAAGGTAGACATGAGGCTTGTAAAATTCTTTTTCTTTCTTCTAAACTTATGAATAAGAACTTACCATCACCCTTTGTGATAAAGCTAAAAAGTATGCACATATATACCCCCTTTTTTTATTTTAATTCAATACCCTGTTTTATTGTACTTGAACCTTTAATTTGTTCAAGGTAAAAATATTTTTTACCATTTTGATGATCTATGTAAGCATAATATTTAATATTTTTATAAGTAAAAATTAAGCTTGTTTCCTCAACCGTACTGGCTTTAACAAATATTTTATAACGTTTGTCTTGTCCTTTGTAAGTAGATATACCCAAAAACCTATCTTTAATATTATTAGACATATGTTTAAATATATCATTAAAATCGTTCATATTGTCCCCTTACTTAATTGTTTTAAGTTTTTTGATTATTTCATATTTTTGATTAATAGAAATAACCATATTTTCTTTAGTAGTTTTTCTTAGTCTTGGACTATTTATGTAAAACAGTAAACGTTTGATTTGCCCCTCATAGTCGGTTATTAATTGTGTAATATCTTTTAAACCATTGCAATCTTCTACCACCAACCAAGGTTTAAACCCATGATCTTCTAAAAGCTGTCGACATTTAATAATATGCTTGTTTGTCGTATTACTATAAC
>JAQUND010000038.1 GCA_028717785.1 Candidatus Nanoarchaeia archaeon
AATTAGAAAAAAATAATATTGTTATAAAAACAAGAAGAGTTGGAAAATCAGATTTATTCAAATTAAATACAAAAAATCCAGCAGTACAACAATTAATTAGATTAGATTGGAATTTAGTAAAAGGTACAGAACAAGAAATAATTGTTAATTCATAATTATGAAAAATAATATTAATTGTTATAAATGTAAAAATTCTAAATTAAAATCTAAAAAGAGTTTTATAATTTTAAATAATATATTCGTAGAAACCGATAAATTAGAATGTAAAAAATGTGGAGAAACTTATTCTACTATAGATGAAACAGAAAGAGTAAGAAAAATTTTATATGCTAAATAAAGAAAAACAAGGTTGGTTAATTTTAGTAGAAAATTCTTTTAAAAAATTGTGGAATAATAAAAAAGATAATAAAGTATGGAATAAATATTTAAAATGAAAAAATTAAATAAAAAAACTATTCAAGAAATTAAAGAATCAAGAGAAAGAGTAAAAAAAGGTGAATATTATACTGAAGAAAAAGCTAAATCTTTTTTAAAATCTCCTAATTTTAATTGACTTTTTTCAGCTAATAAATCTTCCTTTTTATATCCAAATATATCTAGTATTTTTTCTACAGCTGGAATTAATTGATTATTCAAATAATAATTAACATCATATTCTCCTTCTTTGCATTCTTCTGGTAAACGAGCACGATCTCTAATCATTCCTTTTCCTTCTGTAATAATAAACCAGATTGGTAACCCAGGACTAATTACATGACCTTTTTCTTGCATTCTTCTAGCAACTGCAACATGAGGGCCTATTTGTTCATAACTTTCAAGACTCATTTTTAATTGTGTTTTAATTACTACGTCTTCTTTTTTTACTTTTCCAGATCTTAATTTTTTTATTACACTTTGTACATATTCAAAAGCTTTTTTTGGATTATTTTCTTCAAGAATTATTTTTAGTATTTGTTTTTGTGTTTCTCTTGCAACTTTACTCCAATCTTTTCTTACAGTTTCAAATCCAGTTATCTTAATATTATTTTTTTCATCAATTAAAGCATATTTTTTCTTTGCTCCTTTTGCATCTTCAGATTTTTTAGAAACAAATATTCCTGAAGGATAAAAGTTTTCTAATCCTAATTCCATTGGTTTTGGTAATTTTTTATTAAAATTATTTAAGAATTTTATAGCTTCATCTTTTGTTTTATCTTTTAATTCTATACAACAAGAATCTGTATCATTATAAATTACATTAAAATTATTTTTTTTACATTCTTCATTTAATAATAATATATATTCACGTGCCCAAGCAGTAATAGAAGAAACACAAGGATTACAATACCATCTTGCTCCAAAGAATCCCATATAACCATACATTGCATTTGCTACTGTTTTAATTGCATAAGATCTTGCTTCTAGTACTGAATTTTTTTCTTTTTTAAGTAAAATACGAATTTCATTTCTTTTTTCAAGTAAATTAGAAATAACATTTGGAATAAAACCAATTTCTTTGTTATTAAAATAATAATTTTTTATTTTACCTTCTTCTTCAATATCAGGACTTTTATTTCCCTTACCTCCAAGAGTTGAAGGACAAATATTTTTAGCAACAATAATACTAGGATAAAGAGATTTAAAATCAAAAAATACTAAATTTTTATAAAAACCTGGTTTAGGTTCCATAACAAAAGCTCCTTTGTATGTAAATTCTCTTCTTTCAGAAATTTCATTATGTAATGGTCTTATTGGTATTATTTGATTAAGTTCTTTAGTTTTTTTCATTAAATAATTTTCAGATAATTGACCATAACTCATTCTACTTACTTCAAACAAAGGCATTCCAATTAGTTTTACTAATTCGTGTAAGTTAGGAAGAATTTTTTCAGTTAGTTTGTAAGTTAGGTAAGCATCATGTAAATTATATTCACAAATAGTTTTAATTTCTTCATTATCCCATAATTTTGACATGTCCCACATATTCATTTCTTTTTTTCCATCATTCAATAATTCTTTAGAAACACTATCTAAACTATAAGAATCTAATTTCAAAGAACCAGCCATTATTTTTCTAATAAATTGTAATAAATCTATATGAATAATTCCTTTTATTTTTACATTTGTAGTTATTCCTCTTGATATTTTTGGAACAGAACTATCTAGCCCAATATCAAGTAAAATTCCATATCTATCTGCTCTTTGCATAATATATGGAAGATCAAAATTATCAGAAGCATATCCAACTAAATAATCAGGGCTAAGTTCTTTTATTAAATTTTTAAATTTTAATACTAATTCAGCTTCATTTTTTACAAATTCTACTTCTTTTTCAGAATCATCAAATTTTTTATAAGTTATAACTTTATTATAATTTTCTCCAGCTAAAGCAATTGAAATTATTGGTTGTGATCCTTCTCCAGAAAAAGCATAAGTTTCAATATCATAAGCGATTATTTTCGGTTTTATTGTTTCTTCACTAAATTGTTTTACTTGACCTTCAATTGTTAAACCTAATTCAGGATCATTTGTTAAATCTCCATTTACTTCACATAATGTTAAAGGAGTAAGCTCTTTTTCTATTAAGTATTTTTTATAAAATTGAACATCTAGTTCCAACCTTGTGTTTAAACCAAGTTCTTTAACTAAATCACTTATTACGGGAATTGCACCTTGAGAATTAACATAAATTTTAGCAACTTTTACTTTTTTACCAATAAAGTTTTTTTCTAGAATTTCAGTTTTAATAACATAATTATTTTCTTCTTTTAATTCATTTATTGATTCAACTTTTACTTTTTTATCTAGTATTGCATAAAAATAAGGATTTAATGAATTATCAAAAACTACAATTCTCTTATTATTTTCAGTTTTACCGAAAATTCTTATTCCTTTATTGTAATCAATATCTAATGGATAGAATTTCATATATACTATAAGTAAATAAAATTTATAAAACTTCTTCTAGTTTAGGTTCAAAAATAAAGGCATCATTTTCATCAAAATAACCACATCTAAATTTGTCTATTGGTATTCCTGTTCTTTTAGATAACATTTGAGCATAAAAATATAATTGAGTTGAGGCATATTTTTCTTGTTTAGCATTTGGTTTATAATCCCACACCCAAATTTTATTATTTTCAATTCTTAGTATATCAATATGTCCAGTTAATATACCATCAATTTCTTTATTCTTTAATTCTTCAGGATGAATCCAAATTGGAATTTCAGAAGCTATAGTTTTATCATCTCTTTCTAAAAAGAATAATTCTACTTTAGTATGACCTGTTTTTTTCATATCCTGTTTTAGTGCTTCTTTTGTTAGTTCACAAATTTCATGAACATTTAATTGATAGATTTTTAATTTTAGATTAAAATTTAATTTTGATCCACTTATTCCTTGTTTAAAATATTCATCTGGTCTTTTTTCGAAAACTGTTTCTAGATAATTATGTAATTCAGGAAAATCCTCGCTTAATTCTAATGATTTTTGAGTATGTAATCTATATTGATAGAACCATTTATGGTCCATAGAAGTACGTTTTATCATACTATCTTAAAATTAAACCCTTTATAAAAATTATTATAGAAAAGGTTATATATTATTTTGTTCTTTTTAGTATATGCAAAAAGCTGAAAAAGTGAAATTAATAAATTTAAGTAATTTAACAGTAAATATTTTACAAAAAAAGTTTAGTTATCATGGTCCTTTAGGTTTACCTTATTATATAGAAATTACTGGAAATTCTCATTATGAATCAGGAGTTGGTTATAGGTATAAATTACTTTATGTATTTAAAAATAATTATATGAATAAACCAGGTATAGATTATACTTATGATTGGACTGCAACAACTGATAAACAAGAAAATTTAATTAAAGAAACTATTGATATTATTTTACAAGCAATTATTGATTGGAGAAAAGAATATTCTAATTTTGATAAGTTTATTTATGTAAAACAAGATATTCCTGGAGGACAAAGAATAATTATAGATAAAAAAAATGGGAGTTAAATTAGCTGATTTAGTAATTAAGGATGATATTTCTTTTGAAGATTTAAAAAATAAAAGAATTGCTGTTGATTTTTCAAATGTTGTTTACCAATTTTTATCTAATATAAGACAAGCAGATGGAAGTCCATTAACAGACAAGAATGGAAAAATAACTTCTCATTTAGTTGGTTTATTTTCTAGAACTAGTAATTTAATGGAAAAAGGAATAAAAATTGCTTATGTTTTTGATGGAAAAGCACCTTTATTAAAAGTAAAAGAAAGAGAGGAAAGAGAACATAGAAAAAGAATAGCTGAAATTAAATTAGAATTAGCAAAAGAGAAAGAATCATCATTAGATATAGTAAAATATTCAAAACAGACAGTTCGTTTAACTCCTGAAATTGTAAAAGAATCTAAAGAATTGATTTCTGCTTTAGGATTACCAGTAATACAAGCTCCTTCAGAAGCAGAAGCACAAGCTGCATTTATGTGTGAGAAAGGAGATGTATTTGCTTCAGCATCACAAGATTATGATTCTTTATTATTTGGATCTCCAAGATCAATTCAAAACTTAACTCTGGCTCAAAAAAGAAAATTACCTAATGGTTCTTATGTTTGGATAAAGCCACAAGTAGTTGATTTGAAAAAAAACTTAGAACATTTGAAAATAACACAAGATCAATTATTAATTATCGGAATATTAATAGGAACGGATTTTAATCCTGGTGGTGTTAGAGGAATTGGTCCAAAGAATGCGTTAAAATTAGTACAACAAAATAAAAATTTTGATGATATTTTTAAAAATTTAAAAACAGACTTTAATTGGAAAGAAATTTATGCAGTTTTCAAATCCATGCCTATAATGAAAAATTATCAATTAAAATGGGAAAATGTAGATACTGAAAGAATAAAAAAATTACTAATAGATAATCATGATTTTTCTGAAGATAGAGTTAATAGTACTTTATTAAAAATAACTGGAAAGAAAACAGGACAAGAAGGATTAAATAAATGGTTTTAAGCTGCTTCACTTTTTAATTCTTCAGAATAACTTTGTAAATTTCCTATTAATTCTAATCTAATATCTTTTAATGCAATATTTCCATATTTAACTGCATTTGTTAAATTAGTTTTTGCTGTTTCTAATCTTGTTTGGAATCCTTCAAGACTTTTAATTATTATTTCATCTGAAGAATTTTTTTCTTTAATTAGTTCTAAAAATCTGTTTAAATCTATATGACTTGTATCAATTTTCAAATTTCTAATTTCTTGTTGCATTTGAGAAATATTATTTCTAATTCTTAATGCATATTTATCTCCTAATCCTTCCATATCTATTATTTCTTTGTAAAGGATTTCATTTGTTTCTACATATCTGTCTAATAAATCATAAATATTTTTTAAATAACCCTTAAATGTTGAATCAACGTTCTTAATTGAATTAGCAATTGTTGAATTAAAATTATTTTTTTTAATATAATCTTTGAATTCTCCTAATCTATTTATCATTATTTCTAATCTTTGAATATAAGTTTCCCCTCTTATTTCTATTTCTTTAAATTGTTTATTCCATTTAGGATCAGCTAATTCTCTAATATATCCTTGAATTGGATCATATTTTCTAGAAGTTATTGGAATTACATTCTCTTTTGATTGGGGTTTTGATTTAGTTTGTGTTGAAATAATTTCTTTTACAGGTTGTATACTTTCTTTACTAACAAAATTAATGCAAACATCTAATATTAAATTTAGATAATTGTCTAAATTACTTAAATCTCTTTTATCGAAATTACCAGTTTTCAAATCATTTTTAATTTCATTAATTTTTTGTAAACTTATATTTAAATCAGAAATTAAATTCTGAACATTTATAATTTCTCCATTACTTTTTTTTGTAAGGATTGCTTATCCATTATCTAAATATTCTTTTATTTCTATTAAATATGAAATTAAACTTTTAACTTCCCCTTCATTAATTTCTATATTTCTAATTATTCCTTTGATTAATTGTTCGGCTATATTTACCATTTAAGGGTGTACTCCTTCTAATTGATGTACTTGATTTAATGTTGCTTGTGTACCTGCAGCAACAGTTCTAGCTTTATTATTTATTTTATTTTTTAATTGTTCAAATTTTTGTGGATCTCTCATTGATTGATTTCCTAGTTGAGGTTGTTGTCCACCTTGTGGTCTTGGTTGATTCAATTCTTCGGTTTCTTCATCCTCACCTTTATTACCAAAAATTCTATCCCATAATCCTTTTTTATGTTCATTATTATTTTTTTTACCCCATCCGAGGTCAGGTCCTAATTTTTGTCCACTTTTAAAAAAGTTATAAATAAATAATATTATAGTTAAAACAATAAAACCTGAAATTATTATTTGCATAACAACATTTTCTTGGAATTCTAAAAAAAATGAAGTAAATAAAACAGTTAGTGCTAAATAAGCAATTCCTTTTGCAAAATGAGCTACTCTTGAATCATGTCTAAATACTGTTAATATGAAAGCACATACAATAAATACAAAAAATGGACTACTAGATGAAAAAATATTTTTAGTAATATTTACAGGAACAGCATAAGCAGTAATTAATGCAATTAAAAATGCAATCATTCCAGCTGATTTTGTATTTCCTTTAAGTGCAGGTAATTCTTTTAGTGCCGTATAAAAATAAATTCCCATAAAAATAGCAATAAATGCTTTTGCATATATTGGATCTTGTTGAAATAAATCTAAAATAACTTGTATAATTCCTCCAACAATGCCAAATGCAAGACCTAATGCCATGCCAATAGCAGCAACTACATCTTGTGTTGGAAGTGTTGTAGTGGCAGCATAAGTTACAGGAACAAAAGTAAGAAATGTACTTATAATAGAATAAACAGACATTACACTCTTTTTTAATCGCTTCTGCATAATAGGACTTAGAAATAAAACTATATAAATATTTCTTTCCTTAAAATACCATGAAATTGCCAAGTTCTTATGATATTATAGGAGATATTCTAATATTCGAAGTAAAAGACAAATTAACTGAAAAAGAAGAAAAGGAAATAGCAAATGAATTATTAAAGATTAATAAAAATGTAAAGGTTATTGCTAAAAGAATAGATGTTTACAAAGGAAAGTACAGAACAAGAAAAATTAAAATTTTATCCGGAGAAAATAGAAAAGAAACACTACATAATGAAAATGGAGTTAAAATAAAATTAGACGTTGAAAAATGTTATTTTAGTCCAAGAACAAGTCAGGAACGTTTAAGGATAGCAAGTTTAGTTAAAAAAAATGAATCTGTTTTAGTTATGTTTTCAGGAGTTGCACCATTTCCATTAACAATTGCAAGAAAAACAAAAGCTAAAGAAATTTATGGAATAGAAATTAATCCAATAGCTCATAAATATGCTTTAGAAAATGTTAGAATTAATAAATTTAGTAATATTTTTTTAATAAAAGGGGATGTTAATAAAGAACTTCCAAAATTAAAGAAAAAATTTGATAGAATTATTATGCCTTTGCCAAAAGAAGCAAAGAATTATTTAAAATTAGCTTTAAAATATTTTAAAAATAAAGGAACTATTCATTTATATCTATTTGCTAATGAAAATGATTTTAGTAAATTAAAAAAAGAGTATTCTAAAAAATTTAAAGTTAAGTTAATTAAATGTGGTGCTTACGCTCCAAGAATTTTTAGGATTTGTTTAGACTTAAAAAGGAAAAATATATAAAGTATATACTGCAGTATATATATGGGGAATGAAGGATTGTGAACACCCTAGCTTACTCTTGTAATGCTGATGGAAGTAGCTGCTGACCCCAAAATTTAAATATCTGTTAAATTCTTTATTATTATGAAAAAAAAGAAAGGTGGTAATTCTTTATCTAGAATAGAGTCTAAATTAAATCAAATTCTTAATCTTGAAAAAACAGAAGTAAAGGAAGAAAAAGTATTAAAAAAAGAAGAAGATGAAGTAGAAGTATTAGAAAAACTTCAATTAAAGAAAATAGCTGAAGAAGAATTAGAATTAAAAAAAATAGAAGAATTTGAGCAAGAATTAAAAAAACAAGTTGGTTCTCATCCTTTAACAAAAATAACAATAAGAGATGTTAGTAAGGGTTTAGTTGGAGCATTTTTTGGTATAGTTTCTCATTATGCTTTTGTAGAAGGAGCGGATATTGCAAAAGAATTTACCTTTTTAAGAGCTACAATACTATTAATATTTTCATTTTTCTTAGGATTTACTTTTATGTATGCAACTGGATTTAGAAAAATAAAAGAAAAAACTTTAGTTAAATTCTTCCCATTAAGAGTAATTTCAATTTATTTAATTTCATTAGTATCAATTTTTATTGCTTTAACTTTATATGGAGAAATTCAATTAGGATTTGGAATGTTAGATTGGTTATTAATCTACAAACAAGTTGCTAGTATTTCAATTCCAGCAATAATGGGAGCAAGTGCAGCTGAATTAATAGGAGGAGAATGATGTGGATTCAACCAGTTAAAAGAAATGAACCTGTAGAAACAAAAGCAGATTTATTAACAAATAAATTAAAAGCAGATTTACAAAGTGCAGTTTCTCAATATATTGAAGCAGTAAAAGCTAAAGATGAAGAAAAAGCAGTTACATATGAAAGAATAAATTCAAGAATAGTTGAAAGAATGTTAATAATACTAAATGAACAAAAATATTTTGATAAATCCAATAAAGCTACAATAAAAATAAATTTTTTAAATACTATTTCATCTAAATTAAAAAGTAGAGATTTAAATAATATATTGGGATTAATAGAAAAAGAACTATGAAAAAAGTATACGAAAAACCACAATTGCATAAATTAAATCCACAAGATTTAGTAGATAAAGAAGGAAGTTTTTTAAGACATATAAAAAATGGAGTTCTACAAATTATTGCTTTATCTGGAGAAGATGCAATTAGTAAAAGTGAAAAAGAAAAATTACATAATGCAATCTTACCTGCTATTTCAATATTAATTCATATTTATGAAATGGAATTAAAAATAGCACCAGTTGATTCGGAAATAATAAAACAGAATTTAGCTATAACAAATAAAATAGAAGAATTATTTAAAAAAAATAAATACGAAGAAGTTAGTAAATTATTAAAAAAATTACAACCCTAATTCTATTAATTCGCTTCTTTTGATATGTAATGCTTTTGGTGAATCTCCACCATGCCAACTAAATCTAGGTCTTACTCTAAATGGATAAATCCTTTCAGAATTATCATCTAAAATAATTGCAGATCCAGGTAATTTTGGTAATTCATTTAAATATCTTAAAATATCAGCTGCTAAATAAGTTTGCATAATATTGTTTAATGATTCAATATCATTTTTTGCTGTAATTCTATGACTAATAACAATATCTGATTGAGTTATTGCATCTGTATGAATTTCTCCTGGTTGTTGAGTTGCCATTACTAAACTTATTCCAGGTTGTCTTCCTTCTCTTAGTAATTGAACAAAAGCATCTGTTGCAGGAGTAATTTTATTTTTAGGTAAAAATTCGTGCATTTCATCTACAAAAATCCAAACTAATGGCATTTGTTCTTTTTTAGATACTTCTTCAGAAAAGAAATAAGAATATCCTTTTTCAATATCTTTTAATTCTTCTAATTTACGAACAACCATCCTTTCTAGTAATAATTTTTTTGAAATTAAAGAAGCAACTAAACTTTTTACATTCCAATCTTTGTAAATGCTAATATCTATAATAGATATTTTTCCACGATCTACAATATCTTTAATTGGAGTTGCATTTTTATCAAATAAACCCCAAGAATCTGCATTAATAAATAAATTTTCTAATCCATTTTTAACATTAATATCTGTTTTAGTATCTTTTTGAATTTCTTGTATTATTTCTTTTATATCATAATTTTTTCCTTTTTCATCTTGTAACTTATCAATTATTCTATCGACTAAAATTCCAATTGGATCTAAAACTCCAATATTAAAAACATTACACCAATCTAAAGCACTTAATTCAGTTGGACTTATTGAAAAAGAATAATCACATGGAAATTTATTTTGTTTATAATAATCAAAATATCCTTTTGGTATGAATATACTTGCTTTATCTATTTTAGTTGGTAACATTCCCCAATCTTTTAGTAAATCTTCTTCACGTTCATTTGCATATTTCATTGTCCAAAAAATTCCCATTGTATCTAAAATTAATACAGATAAATTTTGAGATATTTCATTTGGTAAATTAGAAATTTCTTCTGCTATTACAGCTAAATTATAAGATTTTCCAGAACCACGTTTACCACAGATTAAAATAATATGCGGATTAATAACATCAAGTAAAACTTTATTTGATAAAGAAGTTGTTTGACCCATACGAACATACATTTTACCAATAAATACAGTTCCTTCTAAACCTATTTTTCTTTTTTCAGATTCTGATCTTCCAATGATAATTTCGTACATTCTTTCCTCTTTTAATTATTTAATATATTTTAAGCTTATATAAAGATTTTCATAAGTTTTAAATAAGATTTCCTTTAGATAAAACTATGATAAATCAACTTAAAACAGTATTATTGCTTGGAATTTTAACAGGGTTATTATTGTTAATTGGAAGTTTCTTTGGTACTAGTGGATTAACAATTGCTATAGTTTTTGTATTAATAATGAATGTTGGTAGTTATTTCTTTTCAGATAAACTTGCTTTAGCAATGTATAGAGCAAAAGAAATTAAAAAAACTCAATTTCCTTGGTTACATGTTATGGTTAAAGATATTTGTAAAGAAGCAAATATACCAGAACCTAAAGGAATTTATTTGATTCCAACTGAGCAAAGTAATGCATTTTGTGCTGGTCGTGGTCCAAAACACTATGTTGTTGCCTGTACACAAGGAATTTTAGATTTATTAACTAGAGATGAATTAAAAGGTGTTTTAGCACACGAAATAGCGCATTCAAAAAATAGAGATGTTTTAGTTGCAACTATAGCTGCTACAATTGCAGGTGTTATTTCTTACCTAGCTCAAATGGCACAATTTGGAGCAATGTTTGGTGGATTTGGTAGAGATGATGATAAAGGTGGAAATATTATTGGATTATTAGTTCTAGCTATATTAACTCCAATAATTGCAATGATTATTCAAATGGCAATTTCAAGATCAAGAGAGTATTTAGCAGATGAAACTGGAGCTAAATTAATTAAAGATTCAAAACCTTTAGCAAGTGCATTAGTAAAAATTCATCATTCTGTTAAAAATAATCCATTAAAATTTGGATCACAAGCAGGTTCAAGTTTATTTATTGCAAATCCTTTTAGAGGAAATGCATTAACAAATTTATTTTCTACGCATCCTTCTTTAGAAGATAGATTAAAACATTTAAAAGAAGTTAAAGTTTAATATTCATAAATTCCATTTCTTCATCTGTAAATCTTAATTCTCTAGCTAAATCTTTATCTATAAAATTTTTGTATAATAAAAAGTCTTTATTTACATTTTTAACTGAAGTATGAACTTTCTTAGCAAGTTTTTTACAAATATCTTTTCTAAATTTATTTTTCATATTAAATTTCCATATCTCTAGTATTCTTCCGGGTTTTCTATATTTAGTAAATCCCGAATACATTTC
Source organism: Candidatus Nanoarchaeia archaeon (assembly GCA_028717785.1). Next base: position 11,598 of record JAQUND010000038.1, read on the forward strand.
TTTTTTTGATAATGAAATACCTGCTGTTATCAAATCACTAATATAAACTAAAAATCTCCAGTGTTGCCATTTGATAATTCTTCCCCGAAATACATCTGCTTTGGATAAAATATCATAAGCGTTTGCTAAATCATTTTTATCTTTATATTCTAAAGCAATATTTTCTTCTAACCAAAGCATATTTTCATTTATATCAGAATTAACTTCATCAAAAATATTTAATACTAATTTTGGATCTTTTGATTTTAAAATAGTTTGAACTGCATTAAATATACTTAATTCTTGTTTTCTATCTCCAAGTCCTTCATAACTATTTTCATAACTTAAAACTTCAATATCATTAATTGCAGCTCGTGCATCACCATTACTTTTAATTGCTAAATCTCTTAATTCTTTATCATTAATTTTAATATTTTCTTTTTTACAAATACTAGTTAAAATATTATAAATTGTTAAGTAATTTAATTTTTTAAATTCTATAATTTTACTTTTTTGTCTTAGTGAACTAAACTTAGAATCCCAAGGATCATTTGCTACCATTATAATTGGAAATTTTGATTCTTGTATTAAAATTAATAAAGCTTGTAAACCCCCTCGATCTTCTCTTCCAGAAATTCCATCTAATTCATCAACTAAAATTATTTTTCCTTTCTTAAACAAAGATTGTTGTTTTATTGAATTTCCAACAATATTATCGATATCATCTTTAGTTCTAAAATCAGATGCATTTACTTCTATTATTTCATAGCTTAAATCACTAGCCAGTGCATGAACTACAGAAGTTTTTCCTGTTCCTGGAGATCCATGTAATAATATTGGTTTTTTTAAGTTTTCTTTTATTTGTGCTATTGCTAAATCATGTCCAAGAATTTCTTTTACTGATTTTGGTTTATATTTATCTACTAGATTCATTTTCCTAATAATACAAATTGACTTAATAAACTTTCTAGCTGTAAAAATTCATCTGATCCTTCAACTAATCTAAATTCAATTTCACCACATTTTTCTATAAGTTTTAATTTACTTTCATCTTTAATATTTAATTCCCAAGTTTCTTTTTGCATTTGTTTTATTACATCAATTCCAGATAAACCATTTTCTAACATTATTTTTAGTAATTTTTCTCTAGCTTTAATAAAATCTCCACTAACTGCAATTTCTAAAACTTTTTTTACTTCTTTTGGATTTGCTATAGAAACCATTTCATAAATTAATTCTTCAGTTATTTCTTTAGCAATTGAAGAACAACTTTGTAATAAATTGTAAACTCTTCTTACATCTCCAGCAGAAACTTCAACTATTGCTTCAGTTGCTTTTAACCCAAT
>JAQUND010000039.1 GCA_028717785.1 Candidatus Nanoarchaeia archaeon
TCCTAATCCAATTCCTGGAGCTTTTTCTAGTAAATCATTATTAGTTAATTCAAAATATTTTCTATGCAATGCTGTTTCTAATAATCTACCACAAACAATTACAGAACTTCTATAACAACCAAATTTGAAACACTTTTCGATTTCTTGTATATCTGCAAATATTTCAGATTTAATTTCTTCTGGAATATTTTTTGGTTTTTTAAAAGTTAATTCTTTTTGTGGAACATTTATTGAAGAAACTATCTCATGTAAATAATTTAATGGTTCTTTTAATTTACTAAATTCTTTTTTTGTATATAGAGAATCAATATTATTAATTAATTCTTGAACTTTTAATTTTTCAGTTGGTCTTGTTTTTAGTATTTCATTTAAGTCTACTAAAGAAGTTTTAATTACATTCATACTAGAATTAATTGAATCTTGTAAATAAGATTGTTTTCTCTCTTGAAAATTAAAAAAACTTTTCCTCAAATCAGTTGATTTTAAATTTTTATCATCAAATTTAGATAAACTTTCTTGTAATCTTTCAATACTCTTTTTTAAATTGTAAATTGTCATAACTATTTGTTAATGGTATGGTTTATTTATATATTTTGTTGCAATTAATATCTATATTTTAAAGATACTATTTAATAATATAATCTAAATTCTATAAATGTTTATATACTAAAAATTTATTTTTTATAAGTTTTCAAATGGGTGATGAAATTAATTTTCAAAGATATTTTGTAGATTCTAATAAAAGACCAGAAGATTATTTTTCTTGGACTGATAAAGAAGAAAAAATAAAAAATTCTAACGGAGAAATAATCTATCAAGGAACTGTTGAAGTACCTACAACATGGGATGAAATGGCAATTAAAATTGTAGGTAGTAAATATCTTTATAGAGGAGATGAAAGAGGAAAACCAACTGAAAATAGTATTAAACAATTAGTATATAGAGTAACTGATACTCTTTCTGAACAAGCATTAAAACAAGGTATACTAACTGAAGAAGAATCAAAAATTTTTAATAATGAATTAAGTTATTTAGTATTTGATCAAGATGTATCTTATAATTCTCCAGTTTGGTTTAATGTAGGTTTATATAATAAATATGGAATTACTGAAAAATTAGATACAGGTGTATCTTCTCATTGGGCAATGAATGAAAGAGGAGAATTTACAAATAAAATTGATGCTTATGAAAGACCACAAGCTGCTGCATGTTTTATTCAACCAATTGAAGATAATATGGAATCGATATTAAACCATGCTAAAAATGAAGGAATGTTATTTAAATTTGGTTCTGGAACTGGAACAAATTTTTCAAATTTACGTGGTATAAATGAACCAATTAGTGGAGGAGGAATTGCTTCTGGTGCTTTATCTTTTTTAAGAATTTATGATATTATTGCAGGAAGTATTCAATCAGGTGGAAAAACTAGAAGAGCAGCTAAAATGGTAGTTCTTAATGATGATCATCCTGATATTATTAGATTCATTAATTGGAAAGTAAATGAAGAAAGAAAAGCATTGTATATGTGTGCTAATCCAGAATGGGCTCCAAGAAATCCTGCTGATTTAGATAGTGAAGCGTACAAAACAGTAGATGGCCAAAATGGAAATAATACTGTTATGATAACAGACAAATATATGGATGCAGTTTTAACTGATTCTGATTGGAATCTTGTATTAAGAAGCGGAAAAAAAATTAAAGAGGAAAAAGAAATTCCACTTAACGAATATTTAGATAATAGAAGAATTTCAGATAAAAGATTTATAAAAAAATTAACAAATAAAAATAAAACTGTAGATGCAAAAGAAATGTTTGAACAAATAGTTCGTGCTGCTTATGTTGTTGGAGATCCAGCATTACAATTTTATGATACAATCAATAAATGGCATACTTGTCCTAATTCAGGTCCAATAAATTCAAGTAATCCTTGTTCAGAATTTATGTTTATTGATAACACTGCTTGTAATTTAGCTTCACTAAATTTAATGAAATTTACTTCTGATAATAATTTATTAGATATTAATGCTTTTGAAAATGCAGTAAAAACTACAATAATTGGACAAGAAACTTTAGTAGACTATGGTTCTTATCCTTCTAAAGAAATAGCAGAAAATTCACATAAATTTAGACCACTTGGATTAGGTTATACTAATTTAGGTGCATTATTAATGTCTAAAGGAATTGCTTATGATTCTGATGAAGGACGTTCAATTGCTTCAGCAATAACTTCTTTAATGACAGCAAAAGCATACGAAACTTCTGCAGATCTTGCAGCTAAACTTGGAGCTTTTGAAGAATTTGATAAAAATAAAGAATCAATGTTAAATGTAATTGGAATGCATATTCAAGAAACTGAAAAAATAAAACCTATTAGTGGATTAGAAGAAATTTTAGAAGAAACAAAAAAAGTTTGGACTTCTGCATTAGAAAAAGGAAAAAAATATGGATTTAGAAATGCTCAAACAACTTTACTTGCACCAACAGGAACAATTGGTTTTATGTTAGGTGTTGATTGTACTGGAATAGAACCTATGATTGGACTTAAAACTGCAAAAGGGCTTGCAGGTGGCGGACAATTATCCAGAAATGTTTCTAAATGTGTAGAATTAGGATTAAAATCTTTAGGGTATAAAGAAAAAGATTTAGAAGAAATAATAAATTATGTTGATGAAAATAGTACAATAATTGGAGCACCAAAATTAAGTAAAGGATATTATAATGTATTCCAAACTGCATTAGGAAAAGAAAATTATATTACTGTTGATGGACATTTAAAAATGATGGCTGCAGTTCAACCCTTCTTATCTGGAGCAATTTCAAAAACAGTAAATCTTCCAAAAGGTTCAAGTATTCAAGATGTTAAAGATACTTACATTAAAGCTTGGGAATTAGGATTAAAATCAATTTGTTTATTTGTTGATGGTGCAAAAGGAGTTCAACCTGTAAATATTATTGAAAAAAATAATCTTAAAAATAAATTAGAATGGGGACAAAGAGATAAACCTGGAAGCCCAATCGAAAGATATGGTATCAATGTTAACATTGGTGAAACAGGAGTTCACGTTTTAATTGGAGAATATAAAAATAGATCGCCAAAAGATTCACCTGCTGACTTTTTTGTAAACTTTGGAAGTGCTGGTTCTCCATTCGCCGCACTTTGTACTAGTTGGGGTAAAGAAGCTTCAAGAAGTAGACAAAGAGGAGAATCTCTTGAAGAATTTATAAAACATAATTTAGGTGCAAATGGAGTTATTAATGGATTTACAGATCATCCATACATAAAATCTTGTTCATCAATAGAAGATTTTGTTGCAAAAGTAATAATGTTAGAATATTTAGGGGATACAAGTAGATGTGATGTTAAACCCACTGCTGATGAAATGGAAAACTTAAGATGTAATGTTTTGGCTAAAAGAAGAAGACAAGATCATTTTGAATCAAGAATTAAATTTATTGATAAGATAATGAATGAAGGAAAAGTAACTGAAATTAAACCCTTATATGAAGACACAGCAGAAAGTGGAACTATAAGTGCTCATGAAGTTTATTGTAGAATATGTGGTCACCCAACTGTATTAAGTGGAGCAAATTGTAGAAAATGTAATAATTGTGGAGATGCTTCTGGTTGTGGATAAAATTTTTTAAAATAATAAATAAATTTTTTTATTTTTTTGCAGAAGTATAATTATCATTATTTTCACAATTTGTAAAAATTTCTTCTAATAATGATTTTTGTTCAGAATATTCAACCTTATCATTATGATCTAAACATCCATAAATTTTACAATAAGGAATTTGTTTCATTTCAACTTTATCATCAGATTCAGTATAATAACTTGTACAACCAAAACATTTTCTTAATTTTTCACCTAAATCCATTGCCATAATTAATTCTAAAGATTCCTTTTAATATAGTTTGTTATAAACAAATATATATAACAAATAAGGAGGATTACAAAAAATATTTTATAAAATAGCAATAAAATTTCATAAATGTTTATATATAAAAAATTTAAAAAATAACAATGGTATTAAAAGGAATAAATCCTAAAGTAGAAATTCTTGGATCCGGTCCTATTACATTTGTTGATGGAAAAGAAATTACTGCAGAAGAAATTATTGCATTTTCTTCAATGATGACTTATAAAGATGCAAGTGCAATAGATATGATCAGAGAAATAATAAATTCTGATAAAAATATTAAAGAAGTAGTATTAAAATCATTGAAAGGTTCTGCAAAAAGAGGACATGCTTCAATGTCTACTTCTGCAGGAATGTGGTTATTATTTAATGAAACTTCTAAATATATGGATTCTTTATTAACCGGTGCAACTTTTTCAAGTAGTTTAATGCCTAGCAGTAGAAGAATTCCAGTTAATTTAGATAATATTGTTGCTCCAGATAGTATAATTAATGCAGATGAAGAAACTAGAAATTTATATGAAAAAATATCTAAAAATAATATTTCTTTTTATATGGAAATAGAAAATAAAGCTATTCCAAGGGAAGAAGCAGCAAAAATAACTCAATATGGTATTGCAGGAGGAGGATTTATATTTTTATCATTAGAATCAATACTTTCTGCTAAAAATGATTTTATTGCTCAAGGTAAATGGACACCTAAAGAAGGAAATGATATTATAAAAGCATTAGAAGATAAAATGAAAGAAGAAGGCATTATGTATAATTTATATCAATTTAGACAAGAAGCAGCAAGATATACTTATCCCCATGTTAATATATTTACAAATCCAACAACAGGTTCTCATATAAAAGATTTACAAAGAAAAAATGGATTTCCGATTAAACCTATAGTTGAATTAAAATATTTAGAAGATTCTGAAAACTTAGAAAAAGAATTAAGAAATTTATTAGAATTAAGAAATAGTATAACTGAATCTCCAGAAAAAGTTAAACAATCCTGGAAAGAATTACTAAAGGAAAAAAATAGAATAATTTCTGCTTACAAAAATATATTAAATCTTTCTTCACAACATAATCCTTCTTGGAGAGTATGGGGTGAAATAAAAAGACATAGAACACTTCAACAAGAAGTAGAATCTGTTTATAATGCTATAGACAGAAGTTATGAAAAAATGAATGACTTTAAAACAAAATTAGGAAATTTAAATGAAGGAGATATTAAAAAAATTGATTCTTTCTTAATGATTCCTAAAAGTTTCTTAAAAGAAGAAAATGAAAATTTATTAAATAGATATATTCAATTATTTTCAGAATCACTTGATGCATATAAAATATTAGTCTCAAGAGGAATACCTGAAGCAGATGCAGCATCATTAATTCCTAGAGGAATTAGATTAACAGTTGATAAAAGATTTGATTTATATAATATTTTAGAAGGATATAATCCATTAAGATCATGTAATACTGCGGAAAGTGAAATGAGAGAAAATACAGATAATGAAATTCATGAAATAAAAAAAATATTACCAAAATCTATAACGGATTATATTGGTCCAAAATGTGCAAGTGTTGGATTTTGTCTAGAACCAAAAACATGTGGAAAAGTACAAAAATATATTAATTTCGATTATACTCCAGAAGTACATAAATATCTTTCTTCTTAAGAATGTTTATAAATAAAATAATCTATTAATCAATATGAAAATAAATATAAAAAAATTAGATGAAAAAGCAATAATTCCTAAATATTCAAAATTAGATGATGCAGGATTAGATTTAACTGCAGTTTCTAAAACTATTATAGAAAATGAAGGTGGAAAATTTATAGAATATGGAACAGGATTAGCTATTCAAATTCCAAAAGACCATGTAGGATTAATATTTCCAAGAAGTTCTTTAAGTAATTTTAATTTAATGTTAACTAATAAAGTTGGAGTTATTGATAGTGGATATAGAGGAGAAATAAAATTGAGATTCAAACAAATAAGAAAAGAAGATTCATTAAAAGAATATGAAATTGGAGATAGAGTTGGACAAATTATTATTATTCCTTATCCAAAAATAGAATTTGAAGAAGTAAATGAATTAGAAGAAACCTCAAGAGGCGCAGGCGGGTTTGGAAGTACAGGTTCATAATCTTTATAAATAAATTAATTCTTTAACTAATATGGCAAAATACAAAATAAAAATAGATGAAAAAAAATGTATTGGATGTGGAGCATGTGCTTCTGTATGTAGTGAAATTTTTGAATTAAAAGAAAAAAACAACGAATACAAAGCAACTTTAAAGAAAAAAGAATCAGATTTGCCTTGTGTAAAAGAAGCAGCTGAAGTTTGTCCAGTACAATGTATACATTTATCTTAGAATATTCCAATTAAATGCATAATAAATTTATCACTTACTTTTGTAATATCTTCATAAGTTCTAGCTTCTAAAACAACACAATTATCATTTTCTTTATAAATTCTATTTTCTTTACCTAATTCTATTAATATAACTCCTATATCTTTAGTTGCATCACTACAATCTATTTCTTTAAGTCCTTGTAATTTTAAATCTTCAGTTAAATTAATAAATGTTAATTCAGTTGGAACTGCATAGATATAAACATTAGCCATTCCATTTGTTATTTTTGAAATATCTAAAGCAGCAACTGTTGAAGTTTTAGAAGAATTTCCAGGTAAATTTTGATCTTGAGTAATGTAAATTTTTCCTTTTTTATTATTTCCGTTATATAAAATACTATCTTTAGAATTTTCTAAAGGAATATTTTCTAAATCATTCGGATTATTTCTAAATAAAGTGGAATATTTGTAAATTTTTCCATCATCTCTACCTAATGAAAAAGTAACTTGATTATACAATCCTTTTACACCTTCTAACCTAATAACATCAAAAGTATAATCACTTCCATCTACACCCTTATATAAATAATGATAACCTTCTTTTATAACTTTTCCAGAATAAATAATTGTTCCTATAACTACTGAAATTATTGCTATTACTACAATTATCCCTATGATGGTTTTCTTTTCCATTTTAAATTCCTAATAAATTATAAAATACTTTATCAAGATACATTAATTGTTGATCTGGTGTACCTTGAATTACTAAACATTTATCTTCTATATAAACTTTTGTATCATTTGAATATTTTAAATATAAAGCATCATTATTCTTGCAATTTATAAGTGGAATGTCTGGACAATCCTTTTCACTAATACAAGATAAAACAGGCCTTATATTAAAATATTGTAATATAGATCCTGCTCTTTGAATAATAAATTGTTCATTACTAATATCTATAGGGTCGTAAGCTAAATATAATTTGGATATATAAAAATTATAATTTGGAATAATAGTATTTTCTAATTCTAATGGATTATATTTAAATGCAATTGCTTTATTATTAATATAAGTAATCCATTGATCATTTTGTTTTGTAAATGAATAGTTTTTATATTTTATTTTATTAGTTTTATCTTGAGTTTCGATAATATTTAAAGTAGATAAAACCATTAATCCAATAATAAAAATTCCTATAAAAGATACTAAAATTTTCTTATTTTGATACCAATGATTTTTTTTAATCATGAAAAAAGAATAGAGTACTTACATATAAAGTTTATTAAAAGAAAAAAAGAAAAAAAGAAAGTAATGAATTTACATTACTTCAATGTCACTTAGTTCTAAACTAGAACCAGTAACTTTAGCTTCTGTTTTAGCTGGTAAACTACCACCTAAAGCAACTGCTGCTCTCTTAGTATCATCTGCACTGTAACCAGCTACAATTAGAGCTACTTTATTTCCGTTATCCATTAACTTCAATATAGCTTCTCCAGCTTTGTAGTTTGCAGTACATTCAGGAGTTGTTTTAACTTCTCCAGTGAATTGAGCTGTTAATCCATTTGCACATGGACCACCTACTAAGATAACATTTTGTGCTGCTACATCAGTAACATCTGTTTCTTTTACAACGTTTGCTGTTGCTAAAGTTCCAGTTACTGCTTCTGATGCTGCTATAATTACTTCAGCGTAAACTGGTTCTGACGGATAGTATATTGTTAAATCTCCATCATCCTTTTGATACTGTTCTATTCTTGTACCATAAGCAGTTCTTGCTCTATAATCATATTGAGAGTCATCATCTTTCTTTAACATAGTTACTCTAGTACCTAAAGAATTTGAACCTGTTCTGTTCCACTCAATTTGATTGTCTGTAGGATCATATCTAAAAGATATATTTAATCCATTAGCTGAATTTAAAACAGCTGTATCAGCTTCTACAGTTTTTGTAGAATAACCTGCATTCTCACTAAATTGCAGATCACAAGGATAGTTTGTTCCACCTGCATCAAATTGATCAAATTCAATAGCTGGTACTCCATATCCACCACTAGCGTTAAGGAAAGTTAAGTTTCCATCATTTTTGGTAAACCAAACTGGACCACCATCATTAATGTTTGTAAAGTTGATAGTTGCTTGACCACCAGCTTGAGCTATTCCACCTTGAAGATATATATTGTATGCTATTCTCAATCCAGCATCAATATCATCAAATGTTGTTACTGCTCCATCTACATAGTCCATATCTTTGTAAACTTCACCTGAGTCAAGTAATTTAATTGTAGTCTTATTATTTGAAGTATCTATTTGTTGAATTTCAGCAATATGAGAAACTCCATTAAAAGACATTAAAAATCTTACTTGCTTCATAGATTTTGCTGCTACACCAGATACATCAAGAGATGTATTAGATATATTTTGTTGGTTATAAACTATCATTGGTTTTAAATCAGAATAACCTAATGCAAAATTTCTAGCAGTTCCTGTTCCATTCAAGAAACAGTAGTAATCATCGAATACATCGCCGTCTCTGTTAGCAACCTTTAATCTTATTTTATCGCTAACTATATCAACTTTAATTTCTTCTATGTCTTTTTCAACAAGATTGTTGTATACAAATTTGAATGCACCGAAAACTGGGTCTTCTAATGCTTCAGATTTAGCTAACCATACATCATCTTCTGGTTGGTATGAAATATTAATTTGTTTTAAACCAGGTGTTATACCTGTTGTTCCATTACCAGAAATAAATACATTCGAGTTGTCTACATCTTCATTATTGATATTAACTTTTTTACCATTTTCTAATGTTAATTTATGTGCACCAATTGCTAATTCACACATATCTTGACCTGCACCAGCTTCGTGTACTGCTGTTACATCAGTTACACCAACTATAGTACCATCATCGAATGTTTTAGTTTGACCTTTATCAACAATGTATGTTTTACCTGCGTATTCAATAATACATTTAGTTTCTGCTTCATCAACATCAACTACAGTTACTCCACCAACAGTGGATCCTTGTAGAATTGTAGACATAACATCTCCAGCAAGTAATGTAATTTTATTTATATTACCATAAGTTGTGTTACTCATAGAAACATCTGTAATTGTCCAATCTCTTCCAAGAATACTTACAACATTATTTTCTAGGTCTGCTGAATCCTTTATTGTCATCTTAGTACCTGTAAGTTTTAATGTATATGTATAAGCCCATCTATCACTTGAAGATGAGAATTTTAAGTAATCATTTACTGGACGACCTTCTCTATTTCCACTTGCATCTGCTGCAAATAATAAAGTAGATGAGTTAACTGGTATAAATAATGTTTGTGTATAATCATGATCACCAGTGTCTGTACCTTCATCATCTTTTAATGTTTGATCTGCTAATAAATCAAGTTCTGTATCTGTAATTGAACCATCTATTGTATGCATATCTTGATTCATATTCCATTTATTTCCACTTTTTTCAATAGTGTATGTGTCTCCAGAAATTTGAGAAACTTTAGCTGTTGTTGGTATGTCTCCAGAAATATCTGCTGCTGCTATATCATCAGCACCATTTGCTGCAGTTCCTACAACTACTAATGCGTCTTTAAAAGCTGTTGGATAATCGTTTAACTTAACGCTTAAAGCCAATGCTCCTGTTATCGTTGAACCCATCATAGCAACACCTGTTGTTATAGCTGCTACTTTTTGGATTGCTCTTTTTGTTTTTGTCGCAAAACTTTGCATTTTATTAAACACCTCCATTTCCTTTTTACAAGGAAATTTGTTTAATTATGAATTTCTAGTTAGGTTTATCTAACTAAATTATAGTTCCTTACCAAAAGATGGTATATAAACATTTATATATTGAAGTATATAGATTAAGCTAAATTCCCTTGAATTCAAGCGAATTAAGGCTATTTGAAGCATTTTAATCAGTAACATAATTGAATAATTAAGCTATAAAACTCATTATTTTTGCTTATTTTACCTATACTTGATACTCTTTTAGTACACTTTTTAGGACTTGAATAACAAGTTTTAGTAGCTTTTTGAATCTCAAATTCATAATTTTGGCTAGGTAAAACAGATTCAATTAATCTAGGTAATTGTTCTTTAAAAAAAGTATTATCATTATCACAGCTCAAAACAACTAAATCACTAAATGATTTTCCATCAAAAGTTAATTTTAGTAAAGAACTTTGTAAATTATAAGCTTGAATCTGTAATTTTAGTTCAGGACCTATGTCTTCTTGATTAAAAAGAATGAATCTTATTGCAAATATAGCTGAAATTAGTATTAATATAATAAGTATTATCAAACCCATCATTTCAGTCTGTCCTTTTCTCATAAATAAACCTCTATTACTAATTTACCTAAATCATAACTATCTTTATCAGGATAATATAAAGAAACAGGACTATAAATTACTTTTTTCTCACAAAATTGAGTTTTACATTTAGCAGGTATATTATTATAAACTAAAAAAGTACCACAATTCTGGCCTTGAGTTAAAATTTGTAAATTACATTCTTGTTTATCTTTTTTTGGATAAACTGTATAAATAGTTATATTAGAAAATAAAAAATCTCCTTTGTTTTTAAAAGCTAATAATTTGTAAACATCTATACATTCTTTATCATCAGATAAATAAGAACACTTTACTTCAGGCATATTTGGAAAAGTTCCGATTAAACTATAAAAATAAGTTAATTGATCATCTTGGGCTATTTGTTTTATACTCTGATTGTTAAACTGATTAAATAATATTAATCCAATTCCAACTATTACAATAAATACAAATATTACAAGCATTGTTTCTTGCATTTGTAGTTGAGCTTTTTTATTCATTTTAGTATTTTTAAAAATTCTAATGGAGTTAATATTTTTATATTTTTATATTCTTTTATATTTAATAAATGATCATCTTGAGTTATTAAATAATCAGCTTGTCCAATTTCAGCTGTTTCAAGAAATTTATTATCACTTTTATCATTTTTTACTATATCTAATTTATCTTCTATTAAAACTATTTCTGAATTTGTAGTAATTAAATCAATCCATGTATCAATAATTTCATCATCTAACCTTATTTTAAAATCCTTTAATACTCTTATTAATTCATTTATTGTTTCCAAAGAAGAAATAAGAATAAAAGATTTATTTTTCCATTCAAGAATTATTTTATTTGGAATTCCTCCCCAAAAAATACCGGATATAAAAATATTAGTATCTAAAACAACCCTCATTTTTTTCTTACTCTTTTTATTGCTTCATCTAAATCTTTTTGTTCAATTCCTTTTTCCTTTACAAAAGATTGAGTTTTTTTAAGAACTTTTTCAAAATCCTTAAATTCTCCAAGTTCTAATTTTTTTAAAATAATTATTCCATCTTTTTTAGCAATTATAAATTTCTCTCCAATTTTAAGATTAAGTTCATCCCTCATATCTTGTGGTATCACAATTTGTCCTCTTGAACTAAGTGTAGTTATTTCTAATTTTTCCATTTTATGCCTCCATTAAGATTATCTTACCAGTAAGATTAACTTATTTATATACTTTTCTAGTATAAAGGTTGACAGTTATTTCCTAATAAATTTGTATTTTGTTCATTTAAAATAGTTATATAATTTTTAATTTCATTATAATTTTTTGAATCAACTTTACTTTTTAATGTAGATAAAGTTAGTTTAATTTGAGAATAATCACAATTTGGAGTTAGAGTATATAAATAATCTGCTTTTGTTCTGTAAATATCGATAATCTCTGATAATCGTTTTAATAATTTATCAATTAAACAAGGATAATTTTCGGAAAAAAGTGCCCCATAAACTAAAGGCATTCCAAATAATGGATATTCTTTATTATTGATTGTTACTTTTCCATTTTCGTTTGGTTCTATATTTATATCTCCAGGTTTAGAAGTAAATGAAATTAATCTCACATTTTTATCCTCAAAATTTGGCATTGTAGTTATTTTTTCAACATTAAATCTTTTAGGAATATCTAAACTTAAAACAAATGGTGCACTTTTTTCATCATACAATATATAATATTTTTTTTCTTTTGGGCTAATGTAAAATAGATTTGAAATTTTAAATGGATATTTCCATTGTTGAACCCATAAATTTAATGTATTTGTTTTCATCGTTTTTGGAGAAAAAATAAATTGTTTTTTCAAACTTTCTGAAGCAAAATTATTAATAACCATCCTATCACAAGTAAAATCTAAATTTGCTGTAATTCCTAATGGAACTTCTAAATCAGTTTTAAAACTAGAACCTTGTAAATTATAAAGCATGTTATAAATATCATTAGATATAATTGCACTTTCTTTCATATTCTGCGTATCAATATATTTAACAGTAAACGTAACAAAAAAACCGAGAATAACTGCACCAGCAATTATTACAAAAGCCCAATTAAATTGCATTTGTGCTTTTTTCATTTTATTTCTAATTCAGTATAATCTCCTTTATTTTCAAATACTAAATGAAGGCTACTTGGATTAGATTTACACTGAATATTATTTTTCGATTTCATATTATTGATTTTATATGCAGTTATTTCACTATTAATTACCAAATATAAATTTTCTTCTTTTGATTTAATTAATAAAGAAATTTTCTTTTGTAATATTGGATCTTTAATTA
>JAQUND010000040.1 GCA_028717785.1 Candidatus Nanoarchaeia archaeon
TGACTTTTCCAATTGCTTTTGCATCCCCCAGTTTGAAGTCCGAAATGACATCAAGTTTGTACTGGTCAGGGAAATCTTCTCCCCAAGCAACAACCCATTGGTTTTCGCCGCTCTCCATGATCCTGCCTCTGGGTAAACCCCGATAATTGTCCTCGATGAGTTCTACAGCTTTGTCTCTGTATCTGCGGCGAAGCAAGTTGACAATAGTATCCCAGAGCATGAGATGCACGGCTTCATTTCCTTCATCGTCATGCTCGGAATAAATAGTGTAATTACCTGTCTTCGGGTCCGGGACAAGGTAGAACACGCCAGTCTTGGGTTTTTCAAAAGCTTTTTTCTGTTCCATTTACGATTCTTTCTTAGGTAAGACCTTCAAGGTCGCAACAGCTTGTTGCAGATTGGTAATGCACTTCTTGGCGATTTTGAGCAACTCTCCATCTCCACAAGAAGAGCAGAACAACATTCCGTTGATTTTTACCGTTGCATCTTTTTGGCAGAAGCAGCAACAGCCTTGTTTGACTTTTTCAACGACAATCATAACGATCTCCTTATAAAACGAAGATAAAACCTCGATGTCTATATCGTTTAGAAGCTTAATTGCTGCCGAATTATTTTCGACGACCAATGAAGATTGTTAAAAGAAGCAGAACGACTGTTACTCTTGTCATTTTTCTACTGCTTTTATAGAGTCATTGGATATTACCAACAAGAGAGGAGTTTTTATGAATATTATTCCAGATGTTTGGCGGTACAGTGAGGCGGCTGATCACGGGCCAAAAGCTTTAGACAATTTTGAGTTTCTAAAAGACAAAAAACTCACTAAAAACGATCACAAAGAATGTTTTTCTTATGTGAGCGAGGAAGAGAAACGTGTTGTATTTGTTTTTGCTGGTACTAAGGGCAATCTGAAATCATGGGCAAAAGATTTCTTGGCTTTGCCTTTGAAAAAAGATAGTCTGATTAACACAAAAACAAATGAACCCGGTATTATTCATGCTGGCTTTTATGAACTGTGGTTAAAATCAAAACAAATGGTTGATGATACTCTTGTTAGAGCAGGTGACAAAGAAATAGTAGTTGGGGGAATGAGTCAAGGCGGGGCTCTGGCCGTATTGTGTGCAAGACATTTAGTCAAGAACAGAAATGTCAATAAATCAAATCTTACTCTAGTCACTTTTGGAGCTCCTGCACAAGGAATTGGAGAATATGCAACTCAAGTGAATGAATTGCTTAGCATGCATTATAGAGTTGTAGATGGTTATGATATTGTTCCTACAATGCCGCCAGCAGTGGCTGGGTTTGTACATTCAGGTAGTTTAATTTGGCTAAAAGCACCTTGGTGGCACAAACTATTCATATTTATGAAAGTCCGTGCTCATTTCTATTCTTCTTACACCAAGGGTTTATTGAAGAAATTTACTAAACTCGAGGACCAAACTGAATTGAAAATAGTATTAAAAAGGGTATCAATCTAATCAGTCTCGTAAGGCACGAGCACATCAAGTTATTGGGGCTATAGGATCTGTAGTCCCATCTTTTTTGGGTTCTTCGGCCTCGTCTGCTCTACACAATTTAGTCTGTTTATCGAAAAGCTGACACCCGACTAAAATGCAATAGTAATAATTTTTGGGTTTTGTCATTACTCACCTGGCTTATCGATTACTCGAAGATGTGCTACTCGAGCATTGAAGATACAACAGAATGTGCTGTCTATGTAATTGTAAACAATTTTACCCATGTACCACTGTTCTTTATGATCTCCGAACTCATTGTCTATGATTTGTGCGATTTTAAGCTCTGCTTGATAGAGTTTGTTCGATTCGCTTTCGCTCACGCACACTTCAATTGCGGCCCCATTTTGGAAAAGTAAAGCAATATTCGGATTTAAGACAAGTAGTCTTTCACATTCTTTTTCAAGAGCCCCGGTAATAAGTTCAGTGAGTCCATCAGAATATTGGGTGAATCCACCAGTATACATCCAGGTGCCGTTTGGATTTTGGATGATACATACTTTATATGTCATTTCGTCCATGTCACGCTCCTTTATTCGAGTTTACGTACCCATGAATTTTCAAAACTCGTATCAGCTCCGAAAACCTCTGTTATCTTGTCTCTGACAGTGTGAACAGCTTTGCAGCCTTCTGTCATATGTGGGTCATAAGTTTTCGTACGAGATAACGGTTACAATCACGGTGAAAACTGATGTTGATACTACATTTTTCTCTCCGTTCTATTTGGATCGAGTTTTCTTGGGAAACAGAGATGTTTTTCTTGGGACAGGGCTCTTTTTGAGAACAGCAAGAACTCGCTGGTAGCTCAAACCGACTACTTTGCGTTTGCTTTTGTATTTTGTCCATCCGCAAAAAGCACATTTCAACCCATAAGACTGCTCAACAAGACATGATTCGTTACAAGAAGGACATTTGAGTTTTTGTTTCTTCGCTTTAATGGGAGCATAATTTTGACAAGTGTGCTCAACTGCTTTTAAGAATTCATAAATTGCATAGGCATGTTGTTTTTTGCGGGGGCAATGTAAGTGCTTATCGTAACAGAACACGAATTTGTTTCTGATCCATAGACCGTGTTTCGTTTTAGTACGACCAAACTTGATATCTTTTACGGGTATTTCAACTTTTGTTATATTAACAATTACAAAACTGACAGCTAGTCTTACTGGCAGACTGTTTAAATTGACATAATAATCTTTCATGATCTTCCTTTAATAAAGTGTTGCTATCTTTTCTTTATCACGAAAATTATTGGTTTCGTAATAACCAGCAGTTAAAGACGATCTTGCTTCATTAAAGGCTATAATCTCTCGAGCTGATTTTTTGACGGTACCTTCGTGCTTGTCCACTGTACAAAAATCATGATCAAGCAGATCTTGGTCTTGAATCATTCTTATTAAGTCTCTGCCCTTCATAATACTTCTTTCTACGACTGAAAAAGCCAAGAAAAAGAAATCCACATGCAATTATTGAGTGCAAAATTCCTGTAATAAACGTGTTGAAAGAAGTGACTTTAACAAGGTCGGTATGCAATAACAAGCTTTCAGTATAACACTGTAAAGCCATGCCGGAAAACAACACGAAGACAATATTAAACAACCTATCTTTTTCCTTAGTTAAAAATTGCTATTTTTTCATCGCTGTTAAAATTATCAGTTTCGTAATAACCACCAGCAGAGGACAATCTTGCATCGTTAAAGACTATAATCTCCCGAGCTGATTTTTTGATAGCACCTTCATGTCTGTCCACCGTACAAAAATCATGGTCGAGTAGATTTTGTTCCCGAATCATTTTTATTAAGTCTCTGCCCTTCATAGTTTCTTCCTATTCTATTTCCTTGTCAATATTTTATAAAAACAATATCGATTATCTTCAGAAAGGTTGCCAATGACAAAAGAACAATGGCAAAGTTTAAAAGTCGGTGATTTTATCTACTCAAAAACTGGAAGTAAACGAGAAATCGTAAAAATCTCCCAAAAAAATGGATTAACTGATTGTGTTTCTTTAAAAATTTTGCGTCATTCAAAGTACAACGATAAACTAACCGTTTATTGCGCAAACGATCGTAAACACTGGCAGCTTAAATTGTAACCCAAACAGTAGTAGACAGTTTTTCAACATTGATTGGTACGTAATTTTTTGACTCAATACGAAATTTTTCGGGTACATCGAAGCTAAACATTTTGTATTTTTTATCTCCTGCTAAAATAGCAGCTTCTTTATCAAGGATATTTATCTTTGTTTTCAAGAAAGCCAAATAGGTATACAGACCTGTAAATACATTATTTTTGACACAGACAAAACCGGCTTCGAGAAGCAATTGAACGGTCAAAATACGGTTATGCTCTTCCGATTTCACTAAAGTACTATGGTACATAGTATTCTCCTTTTTAGATAATATCGAATGATATCTACAACATCTGCCAATAACATTGAAATAGCTAATAAGTCATAATAAGTGATTTTTTATTTTATTATATTAGAAAAGTATAAAAATTCATTTTCAACATTTTAGAAAGGCTGTTTATGCTTAAACGTTTTTTGCTTTTGCTCTTTGTTTTTTCGTTTTCTAGTTCTAGCACTCCGTTATTGTACACATTTGAAGGGAACTTATTAGGTTCTTCAGTGATATACAATATCGCTATGGATTTCGAAGCAAATGGAATTGAAAATGGTTCAATATTGTATGACTATGTAGACCCTTTTGTTTTAGATGATTATGGTAGCGCTCAACTACAAATGACAAGTAAGACTTACTATGACAATCTCATAGTATTTACAACAGCATATTGCAATCATTATGAAGGCTGGTTTTACAGTGAAACACTTTTCGATAATTACATTTCGTTTTCAGGTTCTATTGCAGAAATTTCGAGAACCTTAGAATTCAAAAACTACCAACCTGCTTTTAAAATAGGCGACATTTTCAAGATAAATGAAAGTTACAATTCTGCATCAATAAATGGAAATGTTACACTGGCATCTATAAAATCTTTTAATGAGCCTCCTGCATCAGTTCCTGAACCAACAATGCTTTCTCTTTTGAGTGTTGGCTTGCTTGGGATCGGACTAAGTCGCAAAAAATGAGGTTTTTTTCGCTACTTTTTTTACTTGCCACACTTGCTTACCCGAATTTAAACCAAGGGAGTGCTTTCAAAGCATTCTTCTGGTTTTCCTATGCAAATGATAGCGTAAAAAATGGTTGTTATGGTTATGTTCAAGTCGATTCGGTAAAAGACACAGAAACCGAAGAACAATGTTATGCTACTTTCTGGTTGACATACAACTGGTTTTTCTTAAAATTTAATGGTGCTTATATGCCTGTAAAAATGACATTCAATAAGACAAGACCCAAAAAAATAACAAGGAGCCCAAATCATTTTATCAATATCCAATGGTTCTCACGTTTTGAAACGAATGACACAATAAACCATTCTGCTATAAATTTTTCATTCCCTATTTTATCTAGACCCTCTCAGTATGGTAGATATGACTATTTTACTGTTGATGTAGATTCTCTTTTGGATTTAGAATTTTATGGTGCAGGCGACAGTATCATGGTTGGTACCTTTGTACATAAAAAACCCAGTGGTTCTGGTATCACAAATATTTTAGGAAGAAATACATTTGTTGTTGAGTTGACAGATTCAAATCCTTTGAGAATAAAAAGCGTCAGATGCCAAAGCGCTCATGACTCACTTCTGGATCTTTATCTTAAATTTCCATTGGATTCATTGAAGAAAAATGTTGAATGGTATGGTGTAGATATTCTAGATACTATATCAAAAATCCCAAGAATTAAAATTTATGCTCTCAATTTAAGCGGTAAAGAGCCACATATAGTCGGAACACAATCTGATATTACTTGGAAGTTAGATAATAAGCCAGGTATTGATAGTTGTCTTGTTACTGTTTCTTTTGATAGATTGACTTGGGAATCTATTGGAAAAACTCTAGTTGATACACTTATTCCATGGAATATAAATTACAGATCTACTCCTGCAACAATTTTGCAAGTTGTTGCATGTGGAAAAAATGGAGAGAGAATCTCGACTACAAGAACTGATATGAATTTTTCAAAAGCAGTTCTCCGTTCATTGCAACTTCGTTAAAATTCCTGTAAAACATTCTCATGTTAATGTATATTTCTATTATGTTCTTGTTTTGTCTACTCACAAAGGAGGGCACGTGAAATATGTTGTTCTAGTTGTTTGCTTGCTCGCTTTAAGTTTTCCTGCTTATTCACAGGTTAAAAAGAATGAAGAAAGACAGACTATAACTCTTTGCTGGTATTCTCCATTTGATACAGCAGCATCATATCTAATTTATTACAACAGGTATAATGTTGACACAGCTTGGAAATACATTGGTACTACCAAAGAAAAAACTTTTGACGTCGCAAAACAAGGTTTTAAAGGCGATATTGCTTTTGGTGTAAGGGTAATTTATTACAATGATACTTCAGCAATACACACTTCATTAGATCCAACAGCATGTTCGACGGTAAATGCTACATGTGATACAAACTGTACTTCAGGTGCCTGGTATGTTTCCTGGCATGTTGCAAAGCTTAAAAAACTTGCTGTTAAATAAAAAAGGGGAGCAAGTCTCCCCTACCATTCTTCTTTAGTCCCGCCAAAGTAAGGTTTTGCAAGTCCCTTTTCAATAAGCATGGGCCCGAGTTCTTTTCCGTCGACAAATACTTTCGCTACAATTCTAAAGTACTTGTCTCTCAGCATATCTCTCAATTCTATTACTTTTGCTTCACGTAATTTAGCAACGGTGAACTGCTTTGCTTCCAATGCCTTTGCTTTAACAGCGCTATCCTTGTCTTTCAATTCAGGGCAATCAATACCATAGATCCTTATACCTATTCTTTCGCCTATGATCTTCGGGTAATCTGTTATGGTTCCTCTAAATGTATCACCATCATAAATGCTCGTCACCGTTATTTTTGCATTACCATAAGTCTTTGGACCTTCAGCAAAGACATAAAATGACAGGACAAAAATTAACAAGATTTTTCTCATAGTGTCCCCTTTATTATAAATAAAGATATGAACAACAAGTTTGAATTCGTTATCAATCAAAAAATAATTAAGACTGAAGATATAAAAAATGATTTTTTCAAAATCGAGACTGAAGACTTAAATTCTTTTTCCATGGATAGAGACATTCAAACTGTTAGATCAGTAAGTGGTCTTGCAATCGATATGCTTCCAGGGCCTCTAACCTATACATTTACTTTAATACTTTCTCCCAAAAAATTCCCAAATCTTTTAGAACGACTCACAAAGAATCAAGGTGTTCTATATCAAGACAAATTATTTTGGGTCACTCAATGGAATTACGAGCACAACACAAACGATCTAGAGTACAAAATAGTGTTAGAATGTATCGCCAGATGAATCTTCTTGTGTTTTCATCTTCATGATACCAATTTGCGCTATTAAGAACAATATACATTCTTCGAGAACAACTTCACTGTCTCTCTGCGTATCCAAAGGAATTGTAGCTGTTATAGGTACTTCATTGGAAGTAATAAACACACTTATCTCAAAAGCAGGTTCAGATAGCAAGCCTAATGAATCCGAAGTGCAGTCTTTATGATATTCAAGCATATTAAGAGATACCGAAGCATGCTCTCCCGTCTGCTCTAAAATAGTATCCTGTATTTCATGCATTGTATCGAAAACTGTAGACAGAAAATTGCTCGAAACGTTCATATTTCCTCCTCTTTTGTTTTATATATCGCTCAAATGCGAATAGGGAGCCAAAAGACTCCCTAAATAATTACAAAAAACGAATCACCAAGAAGTAATGGAACTTGTTTGAGCGCCTGTAGAGAAATCGAGAGAAACCTTTGCATGGTCTCCAAAACGAACTAAAATATCAGTATCAGCTAGATTTTGTACAACAGTAATTGATGTTGTTCTGCCAATATGTTTAGTTCCAGGTTTATTCCAGAATTTTACAGCAGCTGAACTTGCACCATAATTAGTATCTGATGTTCCTTCAAAAT
Source organism: Candidatus Nanoarchaeia archaeon (assembly GCA_028717785.1). The sequence continues at coordinate 7,532 of JAQUND010000040.1, forward strand.
CAACGCCAAAAGTTACAGCTGAATGATACGCAAAGTTACTAAGTGTTTGTCCTGACGCATTGCCATTATCAATTACACCAACAGTAGCTAATTTGATTCCATACGTAATGTTGTGTGATACTGCTTTATTTCCTCTAGCAAGTACATCAGCCTGTGTTGCATATCCGTTGTTCTCAGAATAAGCACCAGTATTTACTGCAAAACTTTCAAGTAAATAAATATCACGTGAGTCAAGTAGAGCTACATGTAGATCAGGATTGAATATAGAATTCGGGTATGAAGCATCATTAGTTGTTCCGATAATATGATCCATGTTCCATGCATTTACAAAACATTTTTTTGCATAAGTTTTTGAACGAACATGTTGAACACAGGCGTTTTGTTCGTCTCTTGTAGTACCGTAATCGTAACCTGCTTCATCAATAAAGATACCATTGACTTGTAATGTATCCCATTGATTGACTTTCGTTTGAAAATCAGCAATGTCTTGATTAGCTGATACATACCCATAGATTTCCATGTCAGGCTTGATTGCTTTTAGCCTTGCAATAATTATTTGAGTATTGGCATAATCGGGATGTGATGAATCCTGAATGCCGTCACCAAAGACGCAAATGTCATATTTTGCCATGTCCATGGCAACATTTTCATTGTTCCAGCCGTTTGTAGCACTGTTGAATGAATTTAGATAGCCGTAATAGAACAATACGTTTTGAGGACGTGCACTAGCCATAGTAACCCCCTTTTATAACTAGTGTTTATAATAACAAGTCAAAAAATCAGACGTGTTCGAGAACGCCTTCAACTACTTGAACAAAACCTTCATAGGTAAAGGGTTTGTTCAAGATAGGAATGTCGGGATACAGTTCCGATAAGGGTTCTTCGCAATATGCAGTCACGAACACCGCTTTGATATTGGGATGGATAGCACGAATTTTTTCATATACATCAGAACCCGACATATGAGACTGCAAGTTCATGTCTGTTATCAGTATGTCGATATTGTTGGTTTTTGCAAGTTCGATTGCGTCATCAGGTGTGCTTGCACATAGCACATTCAACCCGCCATTGTAGTCTGAAAGAAAATCGACCATCAGGTCTTTGACCTCATCTTGGTCGTCGACAACAAGAATTGTAAATGGCATATTTGCCTCCCATCAAAATGAGTTTAAAAAACTTTAGCAATTTCGTCGATAATTTTGAGCGAAGAGAAAACTTTAGCTCCGCTTAATTCAAGAAATTTGATCTCTACATCATCAGTAGACAATGTCCATATAAGAACATATAGAGTAGGTGCTATGATTCGGGCGCTGACACAGAAATTTAGTATAAGCGTATATTTCGATGGGTCAGCATTTACCAGAACACAGTTGATTTCGTTTTTTAAAAAACATTCCATTGCATGTTCGAAATCAGCAACGACAACCGAGTGTCCTTTTGCTTCCAAAAGGTTTGTTGTGATCTCGATAACTTCTTTACAGTCATCGGTGTTGTTAGATATATCGCACCCTATTTTGTAACTACCAATTTGTTTGAATCAGACGAGATAGGCTAGAACCTTATGAAAGTCCTAGCCTATATAGTTTTATGTTGGAAAACGTCTAGCCTATATAGTTTTATGTTGGAAAACGTCTAGTATCTTCGTCTTCTAGGCTCGCGTTGCTCACGTTCTTCACGCAATTTGCGCCGTTTCGCAATATTCATTTTTCTTTTACGAGTTTCGCTTGGTTTCTCGTAATGTCTGTATGATTTCAGTTCTGATAGAACACCTGCACGTTCACATGTTTTTATAAATCTCCGTAATGCTTTTTCAAAAATTTCTGTTTCACGTATGTAGATTCCATTCATGTATCTGTTCCTAAACTTTCTATTGTTTAAGTGAAAATTTTATTTCAACACGCATCTTCTTTGTCTGTTCAAATCTTACAATATTTTCTTTTATAACATACTTCAAATCAGTTTTAATTTCGTATTTGTATTTTGCTGGTACAAAAATTTCTGTTGTGCCCGAAACAGTAGCATCATAATCGCATTCAAAACAAAAAGTGTTATTCTTAATATACCATTTAGGATTAGAACCTGCAATTCTTTGTGGGTATATTCTTACAAGCTCTTCAAGATATTCTCTTTCATTACCATTATTATCGATCAAACCTTGCCCGCTATAAACCTCTTTATCATAACAATACCATAACCAGTTGATTTTATGTTTGTCTGCTGCTTCAACCATATCTCTTACAAATGACATATAGTCTTTAACTGTAGTAGAAATTCCTATTTCTCCAATCAATGCTGGGCTGTTCAGTTTTCTTGCTTCTACAGTTTTAGATCTGAATGCTGTTTTTGCAAGTAATCTGTTGAACCAGTTATAATTACCTTTATTGTGACAGAAAGGAGGATAATAATGTGGCATGTGAACATTTCTGGTTCCAAACAATTTCGAATCTAAATTTGTAGGAGTACCTGTGCTTGTTAATATCCAAGATTCAAAAAACAATGTTTTAGAGAAATCTTTAACAGAAGACGTAATTTTCATTTTTGAATACAAGTCGTTCAAATACTTTTTTTCAAATCTCCAAATGAACGGGAAATTCGGGAAAGGTTCGTTTAGAACGTCAATTCCTATCACATTCTTACAGTCTTTTAAAGAATATTGTACGAAATTTACAAGTTCAACATATTTGTTTTTCAGTTCATCATTTTTCCAGAAATATTTATAACAGTCCATGACTGCAGGAGTAAAGTAATTTTTCCACCATGGGGTTGCTGGTTTGAATGGATGTTTTTCTGGAGGTAGAGCCCATTCAGGAAAACCATTCCCAGTGAATTTTCTGCTATAAAGATCTTGATGCAGATCGACAATTACATCGATTCCAAGTTTTTCAAGGATTGAAATATGTTCTTTGACTTTATTAAGGTATTCTGTATTGTATTTGTTTTTTTCAGGTTCAATAGCTTCCCAGAAAACAAGAAAACGAACAAGATTAAATCCCCAATTTTTGAGCCGAGCATAATCTTGTTCCGTATGCCATGGTAGAAAGTCTGGTAAAGCTGTTTTTGCATAGTTGCAAATATTGACACCCCTATAAATTTTTATCCTATTATAAGAGTCTCTAAAATATGTTTCTTTTTTGAAATTGGGTAGACCTAAAAAACGCCAGACATAAAGTAGCAATTGAAAAAGGATAGGAGCAGCTAGTACAGCAACAACTAAAAAAACATAGTTCATAGAAACATCCTTTTCTGAGGTTCTATGAACTAATTTGATAATAAGATTAGAAAATCAGGTTTTTCGAGTTTCCAATTTTGAATTTTTCATTCTTGTAAAGGGCAGGTATATAAAACGACAAAAAAGAATAGGCAGAATCCAGACTAATAAGAGTGTAGGTATAAAATTCATCATAGCGACACGAGCTGCAAGTAAGAAAAATGATGACATGGTAACACAAAACATATAGTCACCTATTGAAAAATCAAGCTTATTTCTTGTAGTAAACCCTAAAAACATATAGACTGCAAAGAAACCTGTGAAATAGACAAAAAACTCTAATAACATCATACTACACATCCTTGTCAAACATTTGAAGAGTTGTTGTGTCCGCATTCCATCCAGATCTAACAAATTTGCAAATATCTTCAACCATCTTAGGATCGACAGGATAAAGTTCTGTTGCGAATTCGAATGTTTTATCTTTAGCAGAAAATGGTAAAAGTTTCACTTCACAATTTTGTTGATCGATTGTAATGAAAAAAATTCCTGTCTTCTCATTTATAGCTGAAACTTGTATAATCAAAATTGTTTCTGAATTTGTAAGTTTTGCTCGGACACCTGATTTAAACCAAGAAAAAGTTGATAAAAAAGGAGTGTCATATTGTAACATAAGAGGATCTAGAGCGACATCTTTCAAAAAGAAATTTGCAACAGGGCACAAATAATTATACTGGGTTAGCATGAACTTTGCACCACGTATGTATAATTCCATATCAATCATTGATAGACTCTCGATCTCCCTTTAGGTACTGGTGTGCCTTGTTCATCAAGATCGTCTTTTTCGATCAGTTTCCCGCAAATCTGACAAGCACCACGAACATAAGCACATTTCGGACATGGAACAGCTAGATTTTTATGATACAAAACATGTCGTCCATGTTTGTCGCATATACCTTGAGCAAGGAAATCAGATTTTTTCTTGATCTGAGTTCTATGCTCTTTGCATACAATTAAAGTCGTTATGACATTGTATTTTATCATTGGCAACGTTTTTCTAAAGCTTCTTTGAAAGTTTGGGTCATTTCTTCTATTGTAATTTCACCAGATTTTACTGCTTGTTCTATTACTCCCAACTCCAGACCTTCATCGTCTTTCCTGTCATAATATAAAAAATCAGCAACCAAGTCGCCAATTACACCAAGAATATGTTGTTTCAACATAAAGTAAGTCCCATGTGAAGATCCTGTCTGTAAGCAGAAAAAGTATCTCTACAGATTTTAACCATTGAAGGATCACCTGTGTTTTTACCATAGTCATCTGATAATTTGATTGCGGGAATTTCTAGACCCCCATAAAGTCTCGATACTAGCTTGATAACCATGTTCAAAGGCTCAAGCCCTGGAATATCATGAGAGAAATAAGTTCCAATACAATAATAGTTAATATCAGAGTTTCTTCCCATTGCTGTCAATTGCTGTTGAATTCTTATCGCTTTTTCGTCATTCAAAGAATCTGAGAAGAGCATTATTTTTGATTGATGTTGGATTCCCAATTCACTATAATGATGCATAAATTTAGTGGCAAAGTCTATTGGATTACCGCTATCTTGTCTGGGACCATCAAAAAGCTTTGCCCATTTATACGTGAAGGAGTGCAAGAATGTGTCAGTAGTAAAAGTATCAGGCAGAACAATACCTAATTTTCCATTATAAACTTCATACCATTTTTCCATGGCAACAGTATTTGCATAGATGAATCCATAGATTGCAGCCATGAGAGAATAAAGTTCGTGAGCTTTTGTGCCAATTACAGGTAAATCATAAGTCATAGCAAAATATGGATTGCTTGTTCCCAAGAACTGAGAACGAATGCCAGGAATCGAAAGAAAGTCTTCAATAACTATTTGTTGATTTTGGAAAGAGTGACGTCTCCGAGTTCCCATGTCGACAAATTTAAGTCCATTATTGGAAAGATTCTTTGCTTTTTTGATATTGATCGCTTCCAGAATATCTCGACAAGGAAATGGCATTTCTTGAAAAAATAATTCACTTATGGTTGCCATCAGAGGAACTTCCCAGAGAATTGTTCTGTGCCAGTAACCTTCAATTTCAAGCATGATTCCGTCTTCGCCAAT